>NZ_JAUFQT010000002.1:366088-732176 GCF_030409905.1 Echinicola jeungdonensis | reverse complement strand
ATTCGTGCTTTTAATGTCAATAAAAGCTTAAACCAAAGTTTTGAAGAATTGATGCAATATGTGGAAGATGGAGGTAATTTAATTGTTCAATACAATACGACAGCTTCTCTAATGCGTGAATCCCCGGGACCATTTTCTTTTTCAATTTCCCGCAATAGAGTAGCGGTAGAAGATTCACCTGTAAAAGTTGACTTTGATGTCCATAAGGTTCTTCAATATCCTAATAAAATAGTTATGGAGGATTTTAATAATTGGAATCAGGAGCGGGGACTTTATTTTCCTGACCAGTGGGATGATAGATATGTCACTCCAATTACCATGAATGATCCAGGTGAAAATCCCACCCAAGGTAGTTTGCTATTAGCTAATTATGGGAGTGGGACCTACACCTATTCTAGTATTTCTTGGTTTAGGTTACTTCCTGCAGGAGTTCCCGGCGCCATCAAACTTTTTGTTAACCTGATCGAGCAAGGAAATGAATGAACCTCAGGCAAACTGGAATAAAATTTATTTTACCCTCCTCATGGTACTGGCCACGTTGATTATTTTATTTTACGCAATGACTAGATATTTTTCATGAGTTCACTGGATTGGATAGTATTATTCGGGACCATATTATTGATAGTTGCCTATGGGGTGTATAAAACCTATGGTCCCAAGGATATAGAAGGGTACCTAAGGGGAGGAAATGATATGAATTGGTGGACTATTGGGCTATCCATTATGGCTACCCAAGCTTCTGCCATCACTTTTTTGAGTACCCCAGGACAAGCATATCAAGATGGTATGAGGTTTATCCAATTTTATTTTGGTCTTCCCCTGGCAATGATAATCCTATCCATCACCTTTATTCCTATTTATTATAAACTAAAATTATATACTGCGTATGAATACTTGGAATCCCGGTTTGACCTCAAAACCAGGACCTTGTCGGCTTTGTTGTTCTTAATTCAAAGGGGGCTAGCAGCTGGGATTACCATATATGCACCATCCATTATTCTATCCACCTTATTGGATTGGAACTTGACCTTTACCAATGTATTTATTGGGATATTGGTTATCATTTATACTGTATCAGGAGGTACCAAGGCTGTTTCTATAACTCAAAAGCAGCAAATGGCAGTCATGATGGGGGGGATGATTTTGGCAGGTGTTTTTGTGGTTTATTTGTTGCCGATTCAATTTACTGAGGCGCTACATGTGGCTGGAAAAATGGGTAGGCTTAATGTGGTGAATTTTAATTTTGATCTTGCAGATAGATATAATTTCTGGTCAGGCATGACAGGAGCTTTGTTTTTGTTTTTGTCCTATTTTGGCACTGATCAATCTCAAGTTCAACGGTATTTGAACGGAAAATCCCTCAGGGAAAGTAGGATGGGCTTGATCATGAATGGTTTTTTAAAAGTCCCCATGCAGTTTGTTATTTTGTTTATTGGGGTAATGGTTTTTGTTTTTTATCAGTTTTATCAACCCCCTGTTATTTTTAATAAGGTTCAAACAGAAAACCTCGAACAAAGCCAATGGAATGGAGAATTTGAAGACTTGAAACAAGAATATTCACAGGTTTTTGTAGAAAAAAATAAAGATATCAAGTCCATGCTGGAGGTCATTGGCAATGGAGAAAATGCCGATTTAAGTCAAATTCAACAAAATATTCAACGAAAATCCAGGGAACAGGAAAAAATAAGGGAATCAGTAAAATCTTTAATCAAACAAAATAATCCACAAGCAGAAACGAGGGATACAGATTATGTTTTTATGCGATTTGTGATGGATTATTTACCTAAGGGTGTAGTAGGATTGCTTTTTGCAGTAATATTTAGTGCAGCCATGTCCTCCACAGCTTCGGAATTAAATGCCCTTGGCAGCACCACGACAATGGATATATACAAAAGGTCTCTAAGAAAAAACAGGAGCCCAAATCATTATTTGATTTCTTCCAAGTGGTTCACCGCCCTTTGGGGTGTTTTTGCCATCTTATTTGCCACTTATGCCACCTTATTTGAAAATTTGATTCAAGCAGTTAATTTGCTGGGTTCATTATTTTATGGAACTATTTTAGGGATGTTTTTGGTGGGATTTTATCTTAAGAAGGTGAAGGGGGATGCCGTATTCATAGCCGCCTTGATCGCAGAAGCTACCGTGCTGGCAATTCATTGGAAAAATGGAAAAGAGCTTTGGGGCATCCAAGTGGATATAGGTTTTTTATGGTATAATGCTATTGGATGCCTTCTTGTATTGGTATTGTCAATTATTATCCAAAAAGTAAGAAAATAAAGGCGGAGATTACCCGCCTTTTATTTTATTGATTTAATCAGCCTATCGTTCAACCCTACATAATCCAGGTTTTTAGCCTCCATTGCCAACTCTTTTGATTTGCTTGCACTTTTTATTGCTTCATTCTTTAACCCTAACTTATCTTCAATTTTGGCTTTAAGATGTTCAGTCCAGTATTTTGAATCATTTTCAACGGATTTTTTGATCCATTCAAGGGCTAGTTTCATATCCTTATCTTTTGTAAAATAATAATAGGCTGCCTGGTAGTATAAGCCTGGTGAAACTTCCTCAGGATTGATTACCAAATCTTCGATTTGGTTCATTACAATGGAATCCACTTCGGTTTCAATTCGGAATTGGACTTCAGTTTTTTCCCATTTTAGGGATAGGGAAGCTCCTGTGTCAGAAAGGTCGCCAAAACTTATTTCCAATGTTTCATACTTTGGTTTTAATTTATCGGAATCAACAGTAAATCTTAGGGCATCATCTTTTTTCTGGTAGCCAATGGCACCCCAAAGCTCTGTATTATTTGAAAGAATAATTGTCCATTGCTTTTTGTTGGGTATAGTATAAAGAGCATAAGTCCCTTTTTTCACCTTATGGCCTTCAATAGTTACCTCATTTGAAAATGATATTTTGGTGGCAGCATTTGCCCCAGTTCTCCAGACTGTACCGTAGGGAACAAGGGTTCCAAATATTTTCCGGCCCTTGACACTTGGCCTACAGTAATCCACCCTAACATCTGTTAATCCAATCTTTTGGCTCAAACTTGCTGAAGGACTGGCTTGTGGGATTTGTAATTGCTGGCCATTTGCTCGAAAGAAGGAACAAAATAAACCTAGCATAATCAGGACTTTTAAATTAAAGTTCATGGATGTAATGTAATAAGTTTAATTTTTAATAGTTTTTATAATATTTTTTTCTATTTACTAATATTTTTGATATTATGATAACGCAAATAAAACCATGAAAGATATTAAAATTCTTCCAAAAGAATTTTTTTTAAATAGAAATGTGGTTGAAATCTCTATGGACCTTTTGGGCAAAGTTTTGGTGACCCAAATGGATGGGAAAATGACCATGGCAAGGATAGTTGAAACCGAAGCCTACGATGGAGCGGTAGATAAAGCTTGCCATGCTTATCCTGATAAAATGACCCGAAGGACCGAGGTAATGTTTAAGGAAGGGGGGAGGAGTTATGTTTACCTGTGTTATGGTATTCACCACCTTTTTAATATTGTAACCGAAAAAGAGGGGATGGCAAAAGCTGTTTTGGTCAGGGCAGTGGAACCTTTAGAAGGTTTAGAAACGATGAAAAAAAGGAGAAATCAAAATGGCTTGTATCAATTGACCAATGGCCCTGGCAAGGTTTCCCAAGCTTTAGGGATTTCGACTTTCAATAACGATACTGTCCTTTATGAAAAGGAATCTCCTATTTGGCTAGGGAATATTCCCCAAAATTCAAATTTTGAGATGGTAAGTACTACCAGAGTAGGTGTGGATTATGCAGGAAATGATGCTTTGCTTCCTTGGAGATTTTATATTAAAAACAGTCCATTTATCAGTAAAAAATAATGAGTTTAGCTATTGTTTCACCAAAAAGGGATGTATTACCTTGGGTCAAAATTCTTGAAAAAGATGCCCCAGATATTCCCCTTCAAATTTATCCAAATGTTGACCGTCCCGAAGAAGTAAAAGTGGCGATGGTATGGCAACATCCAATTGGGTCTCTTGAAAGATTTTCCAATTTGGAATTGGTTTGTTCTATGGGGGCAGGAGTGGATCATATCCTGGGGGATCCCCATATACCAGAAAATATTCCTATTACTAGAATTGTTGATCCTAAATTGACTTTTTCCATGACTAATTATGTGGTCATGGGAGTGCTTAATTTTCACAGGCAAATAGAACGTTACCAAAAAGATCAAAATCTTAAAAAATGGGATATGTCCAATCCTGAAATCCCCATAAGAGTAGGAGTTTTGGGCGTTGGAGAGCTTGGAGGTGATGTTTTGGACAAATTGGCTTTTATGGGATTCGAGGTTATTGGGTATGGAAATAGCCCTAAGGAAAATTTTAGGCACCTCTATTATTATGGGAATCAATTGGAGGAGTTTCTTCAACAAGTGAATGTCCTGATTTGCCTTTTACCCCTTACCCCAAAGACCAAAGGGTTTTTAAATCAATCTCTTTTTGAAAAATGTAAAAAAGGTACTTACCTGATCAATGTTGCAAGGGGAAGTCATTTGGTTGAGAAAGACTTACCTGTGGCTATTGAAAAGGGGTATATCTCTGGAGCTTTATTGGATGTTTTTTGTAATGAGCCCTTACCCAAAGAACATCCATTTTGGGAAAATCCGAAAATTACAATTACCCCGCATATTGCCAGTATTACAAATCCGGGAGCGGCTGTCCCTCAAGTAATAACCAACTATTACAATTTGATTGAAGGAAAACCACTGTTGAATGTAATTAATAAATCAAAAGGTTATTGAACCAAAATTTTACTGAAATGAAAACTTTTACAATACTTTGCCCAACTGACTTTTCTGAATGTTCTTTAAATGCCATTGAATATGCTGCTAAAATTGGGGAACAATACCAGGCAGACCTGATACTTTTTCATGTCCCAGATAAGGATGATTACAAAAAATTATTTCGTCAACCTGGAATGGATCTTTTATCATTTGCAAAGAAAAAAATGGATAATTTGGTTGAAGAAGTAGAACGGGAGAGTTGTGGAAAAGGGCTAAACTCTTGTAAAGGGATATTATTGGAAGGTAAAACCGTTCAAACCATTATTACCTTTGCCAATGAAAACAAGGTGGATTTAATAATTATGGGAACAGAAGGGGTTAATGATATCAAGCATAATTTCATTGGTTCCAGGTCCAGTAAAGTGATTGATGAAGCCCTGCAGGATGTAATGATTGTTCCCCGTAAGGTTTTTTTCAAAACCCCGAGAAAATTTGTTTATGCGACCGATTACCTGGAAGAGGATAAATTGGCCATACAAAAAGTAGTGGAGATGGCTGAATTTTTTGATAGTGAAATTGATATTGTCCACGTGGGTACCAAAAATAAAATTATTGATAAGGCATTGCACCAAACAATGATTTCAGAGATAAAACCCTTTATCCGTTATGAAAAAGTAAGTTATGTACTTAAAACTTACCGGGATGAACCGGGCTTAGGCCTTGAAAATTACCTGATTACTGCTAAAGGTGACATTTTAGTAACTTTAAGCAAGAAAAAAAGCTGGTTTGACCAGCTTTTTACCAAAAATTTATCCAAAAAGATGTCTTATTTTATTAACAAACCATTGTGGGTAATCAAGAGCATTTGATTAACTTCTTTTAAATTTTGACCATATAAAGGAAATAAATTCATTCCAGGTACCTTTGTCTGAAAACACCTTTTTTATTACTTGCATGTAGTCAGAGAAAGAAACCTTTTTTTGACCGGAATCAGGAATAGGTTCCATTTTTTCCTCGCCAGAGATTGATTTATTAAAGTCTGAATATTGCTTTTTTTGAGGTTCAGGTGGTGTGCTGTCACCTTGGGATTTTTCACCTCCAACCAATTTATCTGCTGTATGGTAGCTGTTTTGGGATCTTTCTTTGTAGCCTAATTTTTCTTCAACAATTCCTTTATTATTATAAGCAACGGCATCCTCGGGATCCAGTTCAATGGCCTTTTCATAGTCCTCAATTGCTCCTTTCAGGTCTCCAATGCGGTCTTTTAAAAAGGCCCTGCTGGAATATCTGTAGGGGTTTTGTGGGTCCAGGTTTAGGGCCCTGCCCATTTCCGACAATGCTTCCTCATTCCGTTTCAACAAATGAAGGACAACTGCCCTGTCACTGATAAAATCAGGATTATATGCATCCAATAAAGCCAATTGATCAAAATCGCTTAAGGCATTTTCCAATCTTCCCAAACGGGAAAGAATTCTACCACGGTATAATAAATGGGCCGGCTCCTTTGGGCTTTGTTCCATTAATTCATTGAATACCGTTAATGCCTCCTCAAACTTACCTTCTTTATAATAGGAAATGCCTGTTTGTAAATTACTCACTTTATTGTTGTTTAATTGCTCGTCAAAATTAATAACTTAATGCCTAATTTTTAAACCCTATACCAGGAGATATAGTTTAATCCAGTAAGCTATTCAAAAACCAGGTTATGATTTTATTTAAACACATATTGCTGTTATTAGTTTCCTTAACTCTAGTATCCGCCTGTAACGGACAGGGAAAGAATAACCAATCCACCTATCAAAAACCAAAATTGAATTATAGTCAATTGGATACAGCTACTTTTGCTGGAGGATGTTTTTGGTGTGTGGAAGCTTCTTTTGAACAAATAAAAGGAGTGAAGGAAGCTGTTTCTGGGTATGCTGGAGGAAAAGAAAGTTCTCCAACCTATAAACAAGTCAGCCAAGGTCTTACTGGCCATGCAGAAACTGTTGAAATTTATTATGATCCTCAGGTAATTAATTATGGAACCTTGTTAGACATATTTTTCACCGCCCATGATCCTACTCAACTGAACCGGCAAGGGCCCGATGTTGGAAAACAGTATCGGTCTGTGATATTTTATCACGATGAAAACCAACAGAAATTGGCCCAAGATAAGATCAGGAAACTCAATGACAGTGGTCGGTTTCCAAAAAAAATTGTAACCCAATTAGTGCCATATTCGAAATTTTGGGTGGCTGAGGATTATCACCAGGATTATGAAAAGCATCACCCAGACAATCCATATATAATAAGCGTTTCCAAGCCAAAAATAGAAAAGGTAGCCCAAAAATTTTCCCATTTGCTGAAAGAGGAATAACACCGGTATCTTATTCCAAAAAAACCATTTCTTTCTATATTTGGGCTGAATTAACAAGTTATGGCAAACCAACCGGAAACTGTCCTTAAGGATTTGAAAAGTGGGAAATATGCCCCTGTTTACTTTTTGCAGGGTGATGAACCATATTTTATAGATCTGATTACAGGTTATATTGAAGAGCATGCCATTCCAGAGCATGAAAAAGGTTTTAACCAAATCATCATGTATGGGAAGGAGTCAAACATGAACACGGTCCTAACCAATGCCCGCAGGTTTCCAATGATGGCTGATCGGCAAGTGGTTATTGTTAAGGAAGCCCAAAACATTCCAGATCTGGGAAAAGAAGCAGGGGACAACTTATTGATTAATTATATAAAAAACCCACTCCCAAGCACCATATTGGTTTTTTCCCATAAATATAAGGTCTTGGATGGAAGAAAAGCGCTGGCGAAGGAACTGGATAAAAAAGCTATTTTGGTCAAGTCTGCCAAAGTGCCGGAATATAAACTATCTCCCTGGGTGGATGCCTACATAAAAAGCAAAAAATTTACCATTGATCCTAAAGCCAGCCAAATTATTACCGAATCAATTGGGAATAATCTGGAAGTCCTTACTAATGAAATTGATAAAATGCTGATCAATTTCTCAGAGCCAACCCAAATAAACAGTGACCATATCCAGCAATATATTGGCATCAATAAAGATTACAATAATTTTGAATTGACTAAGGCTTTGAGTTATAGGGATGTGCTGAAGGCTAACCGGATTATAAATTATTTTAGCCAAAACCCAAAAAGCAATCCTCTGATCCCCATTATTGCATTGATTTATTTACATTTTTCACGATTGCTTTTGATTCATGATCCTGAAAATAGGAATTTTCCAGAAAGGGAATTGGCAACCAAACTAAAGGTCAATCCTTATTTTGTAAAGGAATACATGATTGCCTCCAAAAATTACTCTTTAGGCAAGGTTATTGAGAACATCACATACATAAAGGAAGCAGACCTTCGTTCTAAGGGTGTAGGTACCACCGGTATGGTTGAATCTGAAATCCTTAAAGAACTCATATTTAAATTGATGCATTAATTGGATTTTCTGAAAATGAAAAAAATATTTCTTTTGATTTTTACCCTCAGCGGCTTTTTGCAGGTAAATGCTCAATCAGGCTTATACCAAACAGCCATTGAAAAGGATATAGACGAGGCTTATGAGCTTTTCCATAAAAACCAATACAGTGCTGCCAAATATGAGTTTGAATATTTAAAGGAAAAAGACCTTTCACCCTCTCAAAGGGTAGAAGTTGATTTTTACCATGCCCTTGCTGCACTCCGAATAGAAAACCCCGATGGGCCGGGTTTAATGGAAAAAATTAGGGTAAATTACCCTGATGATCCTAAATCCAATCAGGCAAGTCTCTTATTAGGTGATTATTATTTTGACCAAAGGCATTACAAGACAGCGCTTAAACATTATGGACAGTTCAATACCAATGTAGCTTTGGCAGAGCAAAAGGCTGAACTTTGGTTTAAAATGGGGTATGCCTATTTTAAGCTTGGAGACTATACCAATGCCCGAAGATATTTTGATCCGGTAAAAAAGATCCCAAGTCCTTTAATAGCCGATGGTTATTATTATTCCGGTTTCTCTGCGTTGAAACTTGAAAATTACCAGATCGCAATTCAGGATTTCAAACAGGCGGACAGGTATCCTTCCTACCAATCAAAAGTCCCATATATGCTGAGCGAAGCCTATTATCGCCAACAACAATATGAGGAATTAATTCAATATGTAACCCCTATTTTAAAATCCAGATCTGCCCTCGACCAGAAAGAGGAAATATATCTGCTACTTGCAGAGGCTTATTTTGAAAAAAGGGATTTTACCCAAGCGGCTAACTACTATGATGCATCTTCGAAAAGTGGAAATGGAAACCTAAGCAGGGAGCAGAAATACAAAGCAGGGGTAGCACAATTTAAGGTTGATAATCCTCAAAAAGCTACCAACTATTTTAAAGAGGTTGCATTGGAAAAAGATCGTTTAGGTCAAGTGTCAAGTTATTATCTAGGTCATTCCTATTTAAAATTGAATAATGATCAGTTTGCCCTAACCAGTTTCAATACTGCCTACAAAGGGGATTTTGATCCTGAAATTAAATCTGAAGCCCTTTATAATTTTGCGAAAATCAATTTGGAAAAAGGAAGTTTCAAGGAAGCAGTAAACGCCCTTGACACTTATTTGGATAGATTTCCCCAGGGAGCCCAGGTTCAGCAAGTGGAAAACCTTCTGAGTGATGCTCTGATCAATACTAATAATTATTTGCGGGCCATTCAGCATATTGAGCAAATGGGCCAAAAATCCAATCGGATAAAAGCTGCTTACCAAAAAGTAAGCTTTTATCAGGGGATAACATATTTCAGAAACAAAAGGTATAAAGAGGCAATCATTTATTTTGATAAATCCCTTTCCTATCCAATTGACCAAGATATTGTTTCCCAGGCACATTTTTGGAAAGGAGAGACTTATATGGCAGATGAAAATCCCAATCCAGCTATTAGGTCTTATGAACAAGTGGTCCAGATGGGGACAAGAGCTGAGCCAGAAACATTGTTGAAAACTCATTATGGTTTGGGGTATGCTTATTTTAATACCCAGCAATACCACAAAGCTGCAACCCAATTTAAAGCTTATACTGATAAACTCCGAGGGGCGAGGGAACAAGCTCATTATGAGGATGCATTGATACGTTTAGGGGACAGTTATTATGTCCAGAAGAAGTTTGAAAATGCATTGCAGGCGTACCGAAATGCCATCCAGCTTAGGAGAAGTTTTTCTGATTATGCTCATTACATGGCAGGTGTTGCCCTAAATTTCCAAAATAGAAACCAGGAGGCTATTGCCCAGCTGGACCAAGTGATTGATGGATTTCCCAATAGTCCATACCGGGATGATGTGATATTCAAAAAAGCCCAAATCAATATGGAAGAATCCGATTATTCCAAAGCCAGGGAAGGGTTTAGCCTATTAATTCAGGAAAGGCCAAATAGCCCTTATGTTCCTTATGCTTTGGAAAGTAGGGCAATTGCTAATTACTCTTTACAAAATTACAAGAGCACCATTTCGGATTACAAAAAAATCCTGGATAGTTATCCAAATGCGGAAAATGTAGATGCTGCATTGGTAGGTTTACAGGAGGCCTTGTCTTTGGAAGGTAGGTCAGGGGAATTTTCCGAATATTTGGCATCATATAAAAATGCCAACCCGGGAAATGAAAGTCTGCAAAACATAGAATATGAGGCTGCAAAAAATTTATTTTTCAGTCAATCTTATCAGGAAGCCATTAAAGCATTTAAAGGTTATTTGAAAAGTTATCCCAATTCAAGCCATAATCAAGAGGCGCAATATTTCATTGGGGATGCATATTATCGTTTGGAGCAATATGATAAAGCTTTGGAGGCTTTTTATGAATTGGAAGACAAAGGTGCTTCCAGCCAAAAAGCTAAAGCTATCAGCAAAATAGCTGAACTGGAATTTAAAAATAAAAATTACCTTAAAGCTGTTCCCTACTATTTGAGTAGTTCCAAAAATGCAAGAGACAGGATCGAAGAGTTTGAAGCTTTTAATGGCCTGATGGAATCCTATTATCAAATAGGTAGATTTGATAGTGCTATTTATTTTGCTGATAAGGTAATCCAAATGGGGGATATTACAGCCAATGCCACCTCCAAGGGATACTTGGTGAAGGCAAAATCCTTTTTGGAGAAAGGGGAAACTACAAAAGCCCAAGATGAATTGATGGCGCTGCTCAATCAAAGTGAATCTGTTGAAGGGGCAGAAGGATTATACCTATTGGCCAAAACCTTCCACGAAAGTGGCAACTATAAGCAGTCCAATGAAACCATTTTTGATTTTTCTGACCGTTATGCAGTTCACGACTATTGGTACGGAAGGTGTTTTATTCTCTTGGGGAAAAATTACCTGGAATTAAAGGAAAACTTCCAGGCCAAAGCCACTTTGGAATCTATTATTGAAAATTCAGAAAACCAAGAAGTAGTAGAAGAAGCTCAAAAAGTACTGGAATCCATATAAGGATTTTGTAAAAGCTAATATTTAATCAAGGATGAATAAAATACTGATAATCATATTTTTATGCTTTGTATTGTCCCCTGTGTTAGGACAGGAAAAACAAGGTAATGAAAGAGGGGAAGTAAAGGATACCGAATTCATTATTCGAAAGGACAGGGTGTTAACTTTGCCTAAAAAAAACAAAAATTTTGAAAAGGTTCCTGCTTTACCCCAGCCTGAGGGCTTGGATAAATTTGACTATGAGGTAAGGGATTTTTTCTTCCAATTAGATCCCAGTCCATCTAAGATGAAACCTTACCAAAAGAGGTTTGAATCTTCAACCGGAGAAACATATCATAGCTTTGTTAAATTGGGATATGGAAATTATCAGTCTCCATTGGCGGAATTACATCTCAATAATTTGGAAAGCGATTACCTCAATTATGGAGTTTACCTTAAACATCAAGGTTTCTATGAAGGCCCAATTGACAAAAAAAATTCTGCAGAAGACCATACCAATATTCGAATAGCAGCTAATTATTTTATGGAGTATTTTGAGGCTTTTGGCAAAATCGGATATGATCGGGACAAATACCACTTTTATGGTTACACTCCAAATCTTGAAATAAATCCTGAGGACATCGGTCAAATATTCCACACCCTATTTGGTAGAGGGGGCATCAGAAATATAGACCGTATGGATCCATTTAATTATGAGATCTCCCTTGGAGCAAGAATATTTAATGATGACTATTCTGCAAGGGAACATCAGGTTGATTTGAATGCAAATGCCTATTATCAAATCAGTGATAATTTTAAAGGAGGACTAGAGGGGCAAGCTTTTTTAACTTCCCCATCAGATGAGACTTATTCAGACCTCAACAGAAATTATCTTAAAGCTTCGCCTTATTTGGAATTCAAAAATGAAAAGTTCAAACTTTTGGCTGGAGCAAATATCATTTTAGAAAATGATGAAATTCCCGGAAAAAGCTCAAGTGCCCATTTATTCCCCAGGTTAAAAGCCAATTACCAATTAGAAGAGGAATTTGGTCTTTATGCTTCCTTCGAGGGGGATGTTCAAAGAAATACCTACTACAGTTTTGTCCAGGAAAACCCTTATTTGGGGCCCAGTGAAAAGTTGCTTAATACTATTCAGGATTTTAAAGCAACGGGGGGAATAAAAGGAAATATTAATGATGCCTTTACTTATAAGTTTGCCATAAGTTATGGGCAATATGATCAGATGCATTTTTATGGTAATCATGAAAATGATAGTACCCGTTTTCAAGTTGTTTATGATTCAACCACAAATGTATTGAATTACAAAGGGGGTATAGGTTATGAATTTGATAAAATTTATCAATTAAATGCAGAAGTCAACTATTATCATTATTCATTAGAAAGTTTAACCGGAGCTTGGCATAGGCCAAAATGGACATTGGACGTTCGAAACCAATTTACTCCTGATGCCAGGTGGTTGATTCAGGCCAATGCTAAGGTTATGGGTGGAATAAATGCTATTAATTTTCAATCGGATCGGACGAGTACCTTAAATCCAATTATTGACTTACAAGTTAAGGCAGACTATAAACTGACAGATCAGTTTTCTTTATTTGTAGAAGGTAACAATTTATTGCATCAAAGAAATCAACGGTTTTGGAACTATCCAAGCCGTGGAATTCAGGGAATTGGAGGCTTGACCTTTAAATTTTGATTGAAATCATTACTTATTAAATTACAAAAATATAAAGTAAACCAATATTGAGTAATTAGCTGTTTTATCTTAGCTTAGCGAATTCATTTGGCAATAAATAGATTTCAAAATGACTAAAAAGGAGCGGGAAGAAGATCAATCAAAAAAAGAAAAAGACAAAGATTTTGGCTTGCCTGAAGTGGAGATAACGCCCATTAGCAAAGATGAGCCAAAATCTGCCAAACCTACTCCAATTCCTCCTTCAGAAAAAGAGGAAAAGCCACAACCTAGTCCGGTTTCAGGAGAAAAGGAACAGGTGACTTCAGAAGACAAACAAGAAAAGGCAGCCGATCCTAAAAAGGAAGAGGATAAAAAATCCAATACAGCTGGAATACTGATCTTAGTGCTACTTTTTATAGGCATTATAGGATTTGCGGCTTGGTATTTGTCCCGAGATGTGGCACCTGGAAATGAAATGGAAGTCAAATCTCCTGTTGCTACCTCGGAGGATGTTCCCGAGGAAATTGAGAAAACAGAACCAAAAATAACTGAAAATATTCCCCAGGATCCAGAACCGGAAATGGAAAATGAAATTTCCATGATTGAAATAGACGCTAAAGGAGAATCCCCACGTTATTTTGTCGTTGTGGGTGCCTTTATGGACGGTGATCTGGCAAGAGATTATTCAGATAAATTAAATGAACAAGGTAAAAACACCTTCCTGATTCATCCAGGTTATGGGTCCAATTTACATAAATTGGCCATAGGGGATTTTGACAATGTGGAAGAAGCATCTGCAATGATCCAGGATGAACAACCGGATTTCGAAGAAACTTTATGGGTTTTGAAATATTAATATGACTTTATTACAAACATTATCGACCAACAATCAAGCAGTTGTTGATAGCCTTTCCACGGTGGAAAGCAGCGGACAAAGCATTGGCCTAATGGAATTAATGATCAAAGGAGGATACATGATGATTCCTCTTTATGCCTTGTTTATTTTGGCCATTTTTATTTTTGTGGAAAGGATCATTACCCTGAAAAAAGCTGCTCAAACGCCAAAAGGTATGGTGGACCAAGTGAAAATGATGGTCCAGACAGGGGATATTGGAGGAGCCAAAATGATCTGTGATGGTGAAAACACTCCCGTTGCCAATATGATTTCCAAAGGACTGGAAAGGATAGGAAGTCCTTTGAAAAATATCGAGGTGGCCATTGAAAATGTTGGGAAAATAGAAATTTACAAACTGGAACGAAATCTTAATATGCTGGCAACAGTTTCTGGTGCTGCCCCTATGATAGGATTTTTAGGTACAGTTGCAGGGATGATCCGGGCTTTTATCGGAGTAGCTCAGGAGGAAGGGATGGTTTCGCCCAAATTGCTTTCCACAGGGATTTATGAAGCCATGATCACTACGGCTACCGGTTTAGTTGTGGGGATTATTGCTTATTTGGGATATAATTACCTGGTGACCAGGGTTTCCAAACTGATCCACCATATGGAATACACTACCGTAGAATTTATGGACCTTTTACAGGACAAAAAATAATATGGCACTTCAATCCAAACATAAGGTCAATACAGCTTTTAGCATGTCCTCCATGACAGATATTATCTTTCTGTTGTTGATCTTTTTTATGTTAACCTCATCTTTTATCACGCCATCAGGTCTTCCTGTTAACTTGCCATCCAGTGAATCCTCAGACATTATTATGCAGGAAGTTACGGTTACGGTTACAAAAGACCTGAAATATTCGGTTAATGACAGGATTGTCAGCCGGGAGGAAATTAAAGGTGAATTGACGTCGTTATTAGAAGGAAAGAAAGGTCAAGTGGTGCTTCATATTGATAAGGAAGTTCCTGTAGAATATTTGGTAGAAATAGGAGGAATAGCGGCTTTATTGGAAGCCAATGTATCCATTGCTACCAGGCCCTATCAATAGATTTATGCAATTGGAGGAAGTAAATAAAGAGGAATTAAAAAGTAAAAAAAAGGCAGCCATAATCACCATTATTATTAATGTGTTGGTGTTGGTGGGGATTTATTTTATTGTGGTTTGGAGACCACCTGTTCCACCTATTCCAAAATTTGGTTTGCAGCTTAACCTTGGATTTACAGAAGTGGGTAGTGGAAATCGACAAACTGAAACCCCACCTTCAGAAAATAAGGAAGCGACTAACGAAAATCCTTCCCCAGGTGCACCAGAGCAGGTTGCTGAACCTGTGAAAACAGAAGCAGTGCCCAAATCCCAACCTGAAGCTCAGCCCGAGCCAACGCCAACTAAAAGTGCATTGGAAACTAAATCCAATGTGGCAAGTCCTTTGGAAGGAAAAGAGAAAACTTCTGAATCTACAAAAGAAAACCAAAAACCAGAGGTAAATAAACAACCTGAAACCCAACCAAAAGAAGAAAAATCGGAAAAGGTGGAAGAAAAACCAAAAATTGATGAAAGGGCAATTTTTGGTGCTGGGGGAAATCAAGGAAATAGTAACCAAGCCAGTACTGGTAGCAGTCAGGGAACTACTACCCAAAAAGGGGATGAAGGTAAAAGTACCGGGACCATTGATGGTAGGGCGGTGATGAAATCTGGCAATGGTAATGCAGGTCAAGGTGCAGGATATAACCTGGATTTGGCAGGTTGGGATTTTGCCAATAAGCCCAATATTCAGGATAATGTGTCCAATAGGAACGGAAAAATAGTTTTTAAAATAGTTGTGGATGACAATGGAAGGGTTGTTCAAGCGATTCCATTGGAATACAATGTGAATAATGAAGTACTAAGTTATTACCGGGGTGTGGTCAATAAACTTACTTTTAAAAGGCAAAGCGGTAATCCGGCTGCTGATTACTCAGAAGGAAAAATCACCTTTATCATTAAAGTAGATTAAATTTACCAGCATGAATTATCAGGAAACGTTGGACTACCTGTTCAATGCATTGCCCATGTTCCAGAGGGTGGGAGCGGCAGCATTCAAAAAAGACCTCGGGAATACGGTTAAACTATGTAAACAACTGGGAAACCCCCAGGATCAATTTAAATCCATCCATATTGCCGGCACCAATGGTAAAGGAAGCTCTTCCCATATGTTGGCCTCAGTATTACAAGTAGCCGGCTATAAAGTAGGCCTTTACACTTCTCCGCATTTAAAATCTTTTACGGAAAGGATAAAAATAAATGGAAAGGAAATCCCCCCCGGTGTGGTGGTTGATTTTGTGAAGAATAACAAGGAATTTCTTGACCAGTGTAAGCCCAGTTTTTTTGAAATGACTGTGGGTTTGGCTTTTGCTTATTTTGCCGCAGAAAAAGTGGATTATGCAGTTATTGAAGTTGGTATGGGGGGAAGGTTTGACAGCACCAATATCATAAATCCAGAACTTTGCTTGATTACCAATATTGGTTTGGACCATACCCAGTTTTTGGGAGAAACCATAGCTAAAATTGCCTTTGAAAAAGGAGGGATCATCAAAGAAAATGTTCCTGTAATAATAAGCCAAACCCAGGAAGAAGCTGCTCCGGAATTTAAGGAGATTGCCTTTCAGAAAAATGCCCCCATTTATTTTGCAGATCAATATTACCAGGTGTTTCAAAAAGGATTAAATAAACATAATTTACTTTGTGACTATCAGTTAGTTAAGTGTGGTATTGAAACTGTTGTTTCAATGGATTTATTTGGACAATATCAAGAAAAAAACCTTCCTGGGGTATTAAAGGTTTTAGATATTTTGGGTGAAATGGGCTTAAAGTTAAATGCTGAAGCTATCCATAAAGGGCTAGCCCATGCTGCATCAAATACTCATTTAAAGGGACGATTTCAAAAACTACAAGAAGAGCCCTTGGTTTATTGTGATACCGGTCACAATGTGGATGGTATGACAGCATTGGTCAAACAAATTAGGTCCATGGACTATGACCGATTATATATGGTTTTAGGCATGGTAAATGACAAGGACATCACTCAAGTTCTAGCACTTTTACCAAAAGAAGCGCATTATATTTTTTGCCAAGCCAAGCTCCCACGCGCCTTGGATGCCAAGGAACTAAAAGATAAGGCCTTTGCATTTCAATTACACGGGGAAATAATAAGGGATGTGAATATGGCTTTTAAGGAGACCTTGAAAAAAGCGGGGAAAAAAGACTTAATTTTTGTTGGAGGTAGTACATTTGTGGTCGCAGAATTAGAGAACTTATAAAATGGGAAGAAAAAAGCTCGCCAGATTCAAGGATAACGAAGAAAACGAAAATGTTATTCAGGAAGGGAAATCAATTTTTGAAGAGATAAAAGGAAATTGGAATAAAAAACAATTTGAAAATGAACACCCCATAGTTGTTGAACTTGCTTGTGGAAGGGGAGAGTTTACAGTGGGCCTTGCCAGAGAATACCCTGAAAACAATTTTATAGGTGTTGATATAAAAGGGTCCAGGATATGGAAGGGTAGTACTACTGCCATCAAGGAGGGATTAGAAAATGTGGCTTTTCTTCGTACCCAAATTGAGCTTTTGGATCGATTTTTTGGTAAAGATGAAATTGAAGAACTTTGGATCACATTTCCAGACCCAAGACCAAGGGATGGAGATGAGAAAAAACGATTGACCTCGCCAAGATTTTTGGAAATCTACAAACCCATGATAAAAAAGGATGGGATTATACATTTAAAAACGGATAATACCGGATTGTTTGATTATACACTAGAAGTTTTGAAAGAGCGGGATGATATTAAGGATTTGGGCTATACCGATGATTTTTATTCCTCAGAATATAAAAACGATCATCATGGTATCAAGACACGTTACGAAGCCATGTTTAGTGAAAAAGGGGAAAAAATAAAGTACCTAAAATTTAGATTTGATAATTAAAACAAATAGTTCTTTTACCCATGGGTAAAAGAACTATTTGTTGTGTGATCAAGAATGAAAGGAAAGAGAAAAATCAATTAATATAAATTTCAATCCGCCTCTTCCAAAGCTTCCAGAATATCTGCTAATTCATCAAAATCCTTATATCCGGGTTTTATCTCATCTCCACCTTTTAGGGCAATTCCTTTAACCGAGGTAGATTCAAGAGTTTCTTCAATTTGATCAGCTTCCAACCCAAATCCTAACAAAACATCACACTTGTCAGCAATTTCCTGGATTATTTGGGTTGTTTCCCTGTCCAACTTTAAATTTTCTGATTCTATTAACAGGATCACATCATTTTCCTTTAAGCTGGGGGCTTTGGTCAATAAATATTGCAGGTCCTCTACTGATTTTA
Source organism: Echinicola jeungdonensis (assembly GCF_030409905.1). NCBI lineage: Bacteria > Pseudomonadati > Bacteroidota > Cytophagia > Cytophagales > Cyclobacteriaceae > Echinicola > Echinicola jeungdonensis. The sequence goes on along the minus strand of NZ_JAUFQT010000002.1, from coordinate 714,048 downwards.
CCAGGTTTTTCCAGATTAATTTATAGGAACTGTTAACTAACATTTGAAGGTGGACCTCTTCAGGAGTTTGGATATAATCCACCCCTTCATATTCTTTAAGGATATTTAAAATATTTTCTGGATGGGACGCTTCAAATTCTGCAACATATTCCAATCCAGACAACCATTCAGTCAATTCCTTAAATTTTTGGGGAGGCATATAATCCTTATTTTCCTTTTCCAGGTTGAATCCCATTAGGTTTACATACATGCCTGCGCAATATCTTGCGTCACTTAAATTATTAACCGTGCTTATTTTTACGAAAGTTTTGAGCGCCATGCAGCTACTGTTTATTAAATTTTAAATTCAGAAACATTTTATGTGGGCCAAAGATAATCAGAAATGAATCGACTTCTAACCCTAATGCCAACCAAACTTCTTTTTTGGGGCTAAAAATGGGGATATCAGGGGAAAAATGTATTTTTAGATTTCAATTATCTTCGGAAAAATATGAAGTGCATTTTCCCTTTCCTTTTATTACTTTTGTTGGCTTCCTGTGGAAGAGAGGAAGAGCCGATGGATTTGTCGCATGATTATATGCCGCTGTCGATAAACCGCTTTTGGGTTTATGAGGTGGAAGAAACCATATATTTTGGGGAAGGCGATCAGGAAACTTCTCAATATTATTTGAGAGATATCATCACAAATAGTTACATCAATAATGATGGGGTATTGGTATATATGGTTAATCGCCAAAAATCCATGGACCAGTTAAATTGGGTAGAAAAGAGTACTCATTCCTTTCATATTAAAAATAATGCACTTGTCAGGCATTCCGAAAATAAGACTTTGGTTGTTCTTGTATTCCCTCCTAAGGACCTTGCTGCCTGGGATGGTAATATTTATAATTCAGAAAATACTGATGAATATTCCATGGTACTCCTTAACTCTTATGATCTAAACCCTGGCTTGTATAATCGCGTTACCAAAGTAACCCAAGAAAATGAAGATGACCAGATAACCATCAGGGATAATAGATATGAAGTTTATGCCAAGAATGTGGGAATGATAGAACAATATCATGAGGTATTGACCTATTGTTCAAGGAATGATTGTCTAGGAGATCAAATTATCGATGGAGGGAGTTTTAGGCATTTGAAATTAATTGATAATGGCCAATTACAGTAAAATATATTTAACCTTTATTCTGATCTTTGTGAGTTTAATGGGCTTTGGACAAGATCGATATGTAGTTAAATATAAATATAAACCCAATTCAACATTCAACCTGAATGAACCAGAAACTTTTTTGACCCCAAAGGCAATAGAAAGAAGGGAAAAAGAAAGAATTCTCCCGGACAGCACAGACCTACCTGTATCACCAAAGTACATCCAACAAGTAAAACCTTTGGTAAAAAGGGTTAATTACCATCTAAAATGGTTTAATGCCTCTGTTGTAGTTGCTGATGAAGGACAAGTGGCTGATTTGGAAAAGTTGCCATTTGTAAAGGAGGTTGAGCTCATCGCCAATAAATTTCATGAACAGGAAATTTCCGCCCAATCCAGTATTTTAAAACTTCCGCTAAAAATAAAGTTAAAGTCCAACACTGAGGAGGATTATGCACTTCAAAATAACCTTTTGGGAATTCCAGAAATGCATCAGGAAGGTTTAACAGGCAATGGACTTACCATTGCGGTATTTGATGCAGGTTTTTTAAATACCGATAAAATAGATGGCATGAAACATCTTTTTGATAATAATCAAATTATAACTGCAAGAGATTTTGTGACCCCTTGGTCCGAAAATGTGTTCAGGTCAGAAACCCACGGAACCTCCTCGCTTTCATTAATTGCTGCCAATGACCAAAACACTTTGGTATCTGGAGCCTATGACGCCAATTATATATTATGTATTACAGAGGATGTTTCCTCTGAATTTAGAGTAGAGGAATATAATTGGGCCAGGGCTGCAGAATATGCTGATAGTTTAGGGGTGGATATCATTAATAGCTCTTTGGGGTACAATCATTTCGATGACCCTGCAATGAATTATTCCAAAGAGGCCTTGGATGGAAAAACGGCCGTCATAAGCCAGGCGGCTTTTATGGCTGGGGAAAAAGGGATATTGGTGGTTTCAAGTGTAGGTAATTCAGGAGGGAATACCAATACCACCTTAACCGCCCCGGCCGATGCTAAGGGGATATTGGCAGTTGGTGCGGTAACCTTGGATCTCAATAGGGCTTCATTTAGTTCTGTAGGGCCAACAGCTGATGGCAGGATCAAACCGGACTTAATGGCATTAGGAGATGGCGTGAGACTTTGGAGGGTTCAAAATGGTACCTCTACAGCAAGTGGGACTTCTTTTTCTGCACCCCAGATCACTGCCTTGGCGGCTGGGATATGGCAGGGGAGGCCCCATTGGACCAAAGATGAATTAATTGATTATTTGTTAAAAAGCGGAAGTCAAGCAGAAAACCCTGATTCCTACTTTGGGTATGGAATCCCTGATTTTTTTGTAGCCTATCAAGGAGAAATAACAGGTGAGGAAATAGTACCAGAAAAATTTGAGACGGTTATCTATCCCAATCCAACAGATGGAAATCAACTTTACATAAAATTTGGCCATATGGATACTTGTGATTTTACCATTTATGATACAAGTGGTAAGGTCCTGGCCCACAATATCCTTTACAGATCATCCAACAAAATCCCATATGAGGCAAGCCTAACTTCTTTTTCCTCTGGCGTTTACATCATCCAATTAAGTGAAGGCATTTTAAGGGAAAGACACAAACTCTTTATTCAGTAAATTAAGAATTGTTTTTTAGCAAGGCCTTCTAGTTATTTGGGCCCCATTACTTTTTGAAAATTTAAAGGCTTTTCCGGTACTTTTACAGAATTTTGTTTTCTTTGCGTCGTATTTCAAATTTTCAATGACCTAAATAAAACAATGAGTGCACTCGTAGCTCCTTCAGTATTGGCTTCTGATTTTGCCAATCTTCAAAAAGAAATAGAAATGATTAATGAATCCCAAGCCGATTATATCCATGTGGATATTATGGACGGGGTTTTTGTTCCCAATATTTCTTTTGGCCTTCCAGTAACAGAGGCAATAAATAGACATGCCAAAAAACCATTGGATGTCCACCTGATGATTGTCAACCCTGACCAATATTTATCCGCTTTTAAAAATGCAGGAGCCAGTGTTATCTCCGTTCACCTGGAAGCATGTAATCACCTTCACCGGACTTTACAAGCTATCAAGGAATTGGGATGCCAGGCAGGAGTTGCGCTTAACCCACATACTTCTGTAGAATTACTGAAAGATGTAATAAAAGAAATTGATATGGTAATCATCATGTCAGTAAACCCGGGTTTTGGTGGGCAAAAATTTATTGAGCAAACCTATACCAAAGTCAGGAGATTGAAAGAAATAATTGATGAGGCAGGTGCCAGTACCAAAATTGAAATAGATGGGGGAGTTAATCTTGAGAATGCCCCAAAATTGGTGAAAGCCGGAGCTGATGTCTTGGTAGCAGGAAGTTTTGTTTTTAATGCCAAGGACCCAATTGCTACCATTGCAGGACTGAAAAAAAATTAAATTTGCAAAAACCTCAATTTCAAAAGATAACCCCTTTACATTTTTATTTAGTCCCCAAACCGTTGGGGATTTTTTTTTTGTATTGCTTGCTTTATTGGGTCTAAACCTTTTTATTGGAAGCTAGTTTAGTTTTGAAAGTTTAAATTAAAAAGATTAAAGAGATGAAGCGTTTATTTGGATTGGCCTTATTGCTACTTGTTTTATTGAATGTAAATGCCATGGCGCAAGATGAAAGTGCTGCGGAAGAAGTTACGGATGAAGAAATCCAAAAATTTGCCGCAATGGAAGATTCTGTGATGGTGTTTTACAATCAGAAAAATGAAGAGCTGGTTGATATGATCAAGAATAATGAAGTGATTGATGGAGCAGGCCGGTATAATGAAATCAAAGGTGCTTGGGGAAATGAAGAGAAGCTTGCAGAAATCGAGCTGACAGAAGAGGAAAAAGCTGCCTATGAAGAAATTCTTGGTTTTATGGAATCTTTGTCCGGTGAAGTAAGGGATCTAAAAATTAGCTTGATCAAAAATGATGAAATCTTGGGTGCGGCTACTTATAACAAAGTAAACAAAGCCATGAAGTCCAATCCTGAAATCAAAGAAAAGGTGGATAGCACTATAGCTGAACTTCAGGATGCAAGAGAAAGTGAAAGCAGTGAAGAAGGTGGGGAAGAGCCTGGCGCCTAATTGGAAAAAATATTAATTAATACTAATTAGATAAACCCTCCAAAAAATGGAGGGTTTATTTATTTTAAGGCCAAAAATATCGTTAATAAAAGGAAAAGCATATTGGATTTTCAGAATTGTACGGAAATCTAGTTATATTCCCCTTCCAAAAAAAAATATGGATATGTTTCCTATAAGGTACCTTAATTTCATCTTTTCCTTTTTTGGGCATCCAAAAAAACTCTTGATGATAAGTATTACTTTATTGGTAAGTACTTTAGTATATTCTCAGGATGAAGATATTTTTGGAATAGATACCAAATTAAAAACCAGAAAAAGTGAAAGTGAAGTGGGTAATTTCACCAGAGGGATCATAAGTAATATCAGCCTCGAAATTGCTGGTGGATATGGCAGACAGGATAACCAAATGAATTTTTTAAGTTCCACTCCTGATGGATATCCAATTAGTTCACTGCCCACAGATTCCTCTCCGGGCAATATCCCAGCTAATGAGACCAACGAATTTAATAATTGGAGTTACTCGGTTCCAATTGATGCAGGAGTAAGGATTAATCTTTTTAATATTTTCACCATTGGAGGGGGATATGGAAGAGCATTTGGAAAAATGCCCGCAATGACCAATGACCAATATGCCTTTCATTTTGAACAAGAGAAGTTTGTCTTTGAAAAATTGTATGGGACTTTGGGACTGGTGATTTATGATGCGAAAAGGAGAATTTCATTTTTAAAATGGAGATACAGGAAGTATGCCTCCCAAAACACGTATATGCAAGCAGAAAAAAAGCTTAGGATGCAGCAAAGGTATCCATGGAGATTTATAGTAGAGGGAGAGTATGGAACTGTTAAATTTAGTAAAAGTTTTGATCAAAATCTCAGCATTACAGAACCTTATTATGGAGTAGGTTTGCGGATTGAAAGAGACCTTTCAGAATACACCAAATTGTTTATAAAACCTGCGGTGGAAATGAAAACATTTAATTATAACCATCCCTCCCTAGAAGAAATACAAACTATTGACCAGATGGTTTACCGAATTCAATTTGGGGTATCACTCCGGCTACCTGGAACCAAAAGGTGTAAAGTAGCTGGTTGTGGTGTGAAAATGAAACACTTACATGATGGAGTTGAATATAGAGGGAGTTCCATCTGGAATATGCAAAACAGAAAAATAGGGCAATGGTATGAATAAAGCGGTTTTTTATCTCAATTTGTTGAAAATTTAGTATTTCAAAAGCATATTCTTTTTATTATCTTGCAAACTTATCTTGAGAAATTTTAAATATGGCCGAAGGAGAAAACGAGAACATCATACCCATTAATATTGAGGAAGAAATGCGAGGGGCATACATCGATTATTCGATGTCTGTCATTGTTTCCAGGGCTCTTCCCGATGTAAGGGATGGATTAAAGCCGGTGCACCGCCGGATCCTTTTCGGGATGCAGGAATTGGGCGTCCTTCATAACAAACCTTATAAAAAATCAGCCAGAATCGTCGGGGAAGTATTAGGTAAATACCACCCCCATGGTGATAGTGCGGTATATGAAACCATGGTCCGAATGGCCCAGGATTGGTCTTTAAGGTACCCTTTGGTAGATCCCCAGGGAAACTTTGGGTCTATTGATGGGGATAATCCGGCAGCCATGCGTTATACGGAAGCCAGGTTGAAAAGGATCGCTGAGGAATTACTGGTGGACATCAATAAGGAAACTGTTAATTTTCAGCTCAATTTTGATGATTCCCTAAAGGAACCAGTTGTATTGCCTGCAAAAATCCCAGCTCTTTTATTGAATGGAGCTTCAGGGATCGCTGTAGGGATGGCCACCAATATGGCGCCCCACAATTTGGGCGAAATTGTGGATGGAATTACAGCGTATATCGATAATAATGAAATCTCCATTGAAGAGCTTATGCAACATATAGTTGCACCAGATTTTCCTACTGGAGGGATCATTTATGGTTATAATGGAGTCAAATCCGCCTTTGAATCCGGAAGGGGAAGGGTAATCATGCGTGGTAAAGCCACTGTTGAAACCAAGAGTTCCGGAAAAGAAATGATCGTGATCAACGAGATTCCTTACCTGGTCAATAAAGCTAGCATGATTGAGAAAACTGCTCAATTGATCCAGGAAAAGAAATTGGAAGGTATTTCTGCCATAAGAGATGAATCGGACAGGCATGGAATGCGCATAGTTTATGAATTGAAAAGGGATGCGGTTCCCAATGTTATCCTCAATAATTTATATAAACAAACCCAACTTCAGACCTCTTTCAGTATAAATAATGTGGCACTGGTAAAAGGAAGGCCACATACCCTCAATCTTAAGGACCTGATCGTGCACTATGTCAACCATAGACATGAAGTGGTGACCAGGAGAACCCAGTTTGAATTGCAAGAAGCCGAAAAGAGGGCTCATATATTGGAAGGGTACCTGGTGGCTTTGGATCATCTGGATGAAGTTATTGACCTGATTAGAAATTCCAGGGATCCCGAAACTGCCCGTACAGGTTTGATGGAAAAGTTTGAGTTGACTGAAATTCAAGCCAGGGCCATTTTGGATATGAGGCTACAACGCCTTACTGGAATGGAGAGGGAAAAAATCCAAAAGGAATATGATGAATTGATGAAGCTTATTGAAGAGCTGAAAGAAATTTTGGCCGATAAAGATAGGCGAATGGAAATCATCAAGGAGGAATTGGCGGAAATTAAAGACCGTTATGCCGATGGACGAAGGACCATTATTGAGCATAATGCTGAGGATTTCAGCTATGAAGATATGATTCCAAATGAGGAAGTCATCATCACCGTTTCCCATCAGGGTTATGTAAAGAGGACCGCTCTAAAAGAATACCGAACCCAAAGTAGGGGGGGGTTGGTTCTCGGGGAGTTAGTACAAAAGATGATGATTTCACAGAATATATCTTTAGTGCCTCCACTCATAATTATTTATTAATCTTTACAGATAAAGGGAAGCTATTCTGGCTAAAGGCTTATGCTATTCCAGAAGGGAGCAAAATCTCCAAAGGAAGGCCTATCCAAAACTTAATCAATATTGAAAGTGATGACAAAATGCGGTCGATCATTCAGGTCAAGGACCTATCTGATGAAGATTATATCAACAACAACTTTTTGGTTATGGTCACCAAACAAGGTGTGATCAAAAAAACCGCCCTGGAACAATATTCAAGACCAAGGTCAAATGGAATTATAGCTCTCAATATCCGGGAAGAAGACCAACTGCTTAATGTTGAACTTACCCATGGAGATTCCCATATCATTATTGCGGCTAAGTCGGGTAGGGCTATCCATTTCCATGAGTCCGCGGTAAGGCCTATGGGAAGAACGGCTACTGGTGTTAAAGCCATCACCCTAGCTGGTGAAAAAGATTATGTTGTTGGCATGATTTGTGTTGTTAGGGATGATGCAACCTTATTGGTCGTTTCGGAAAAAGGGTACGGAAAAAGGTCTTCAGTAGATGAATACAGAATCACCAATAGAGGTGGTAAAGGGGTGAAAGCAATGAATGTCACCGAAAAAACAGGGGATTTAGTTGCCATAAAAGAAGTAGTAGATAGTGATGATTTATTGATAATCAATAAATCGGGTATAATCATCCGAACCCCAGTTGCAGGTCTTAGGATAATGGGACGTGCCACCCAAGGTGTTAGGTTAATCAAACTCAATGAAAATGACGAGATCTCTTCTATAGAAAAAATTGAACAAGTAGAGGAAATTGAAGAAATCGATCCTGAAGCTTTAACTGATTCTGAAGAAAGTACAGACACCTCAAACAATACAGACGACACTAACGAACAACCTGATAAACCAAAAGAGGAATAAACAAACGAAAAATGAGAAAGTTAATTTTATCTTTAGCGCTGGTCGGAATTGCTACCACCATTTCCTTCGGACAAAAGAAAGCAGTAAGACACGCTGAAAGAAATTTGAGAAAAGGGGATTTAAAAGAGGCCCTAACTGATATTGAAGGAGCTATTAAAGATCCTGAAACTGGAAAGGAATCTGAGACTTATATGATCAAAGGTAAAATCCTTACCAGCCAGTTTGCTTTGGATTCAACCAATACCATTTCTACGGTAGAAACTGGCCGGAATGCTTTCGATTCCTTTTCTAAAGCTATGGAGATGGAAGGTATGGATTCTACCAGTAAAGTAGGAAAAGAAATTTATCAGGACTACACCCCAGGCTTGCCTGAAAACCTACAAGGGCAAGGGGTTTATAAATTAAAAACCTCCTCCGTTAATAAAGGAATTAGCCGCTATGAGAAAGATGACCTGGAATTGGCTCATGAATTCTTTAGTTTAGCAGCCGATATTGATCCTGCAGATACTTCGATTGTTTTTAATGCAGGTTATACTGCCAACTCAATAGAAAAATATGATGCAGCCAAAAAATATTTGACCTGGTTATTGGATGATCCGGAATATAATAAGTTAAATGCTTATTATTTCCTTATCCAAATAGCTACTAGTCATGATGAAAATCCAGAAGAAGCTTATCGACTAGTTAAAGAAGCAAGGAAAGAATATCCTTCAGATAAAGGTCTTTCTGAATATGAGATTCAATTGTTGCTTCAATTGGAAAAAACAGATGAAGCCATGGCTTCCATCAAGGAATCACTGGAAAAAAATCCGGATGATGCTGCCATAAGATTGAGATATGGATACTTGAAAGAGCAATCTGGAGATTTGGAGGGTGCCCTGCAGGAATATGTTAAAGCTGTAGAAACTGACCCTGATTTTTATGAAGGAAATTACTATGCCGGAGCTTTGTATATCGATATGGCCAGGGATATCATCAATGAGGTGAATAACCTGCCTGATGATGAATGGGAAGCCAAGTCTGATGAAATGTTAGCAAAGGCTGATGAGCTTTACAAAAAAGCTATCCCTTATTTCACCAAAGCTATTGAGCAAAAACCGGACAATACAGAAGTTTTGCAGATCCTTTATCAAATCCATACCCGTTTAAAAAATGAGGATAAAGCAGCCGAATACGACAAAAAGCTGCAAGAACTTATTGGGCCTAACTGGATGGAAGGATAATATAAATCCCAATAATATTAAAAAAGGGTTGCTGTTGATCAGCAACCCTTTTTTTGTTTCAGTCCTTTTGATGTATTTTGGAGAATCAAATTTGTATAATAATCAAAAAAAGGATAACAGATTAAAGTTCAAAAATCAATCACTTGTATTTAATAATTATGGTCTGCGCAGGTTAATTTAAATCCCTCCTCATTTTTAAGGCCATTGATTGGGTGAAAAAACACCTCTAATATTCTTTTGGGGTCTAAAGGGGCCTAATGTAATTATTCCCGTAAAACCCCAATCTCCATAATCAATTCTTAATTTTTCAATAAAATTTAAATTTGATTTTTGATATTCCTATATCCTTATACCTTTGTGGTTGTTAAACAAAACTTTAGGGGTGTTCCGATATCTTTCGGAGCTGAGACATACCCTTGGAACCTGATCCCGGTAATGCGGGCGAAGGGAAAAGTGAGCCGTCCTTCCGACAGATTATTTTCATTCCTGAAGTTTTTTATTTTAATCCAAAAACAGATTTCTTATGAAGTTTCTCCTGAATGGGGAACCTTGTAATCAATCGGCTGAAGCCCTTACTCTTAGTGAAATGTTGGTTTCCAACCAAATTAAGGACCAAAGGGGCATCGCTATTGCCGTTAACCAACAAGTGGTTCCCAAAATCCAATGGAGTGATTTCCAACTTAATGAGAATGATGAAGTTTTGATCATTAAAGCAACTCAAGGAGGATAATCAAAAAAAAATTATGAAGGAACTTAATGAAAAGAAAATCGGTGATATCATCACCACCGACCCATTCCCCAATTCCAAAAAAGTTTTCGTATCCGGCAAAATCCACCCTATCAAGGTTGCCATGAGGGAAATTTCCCTGCATGATACTGTTTCGCACCTTGACAGGCATGAGACAGTGGAAAAAAATGCTCCGGTAACTGTATATGACACTAGTGGTCCCTATACAGATCCTGATGTGAAAATTGATGTAAAAAAAGGTCTTCCCAGACTTCGGGAACAATGGATTTTAGATTCAGGAGATGTTGAAAAATTGGAAAAATTATCTTCTGAATATGGCCAAAGAAGGTTGGATAACCCTTCCTTGGATAAATTCCGATTTGACCTGATCAAGCCGCCTTTCAAAGCCAAAGAAGGTAAAAATGTAAGCCAATTGCATTATGCAAAAAAGGGCATCATTACTCCGGAAATGGAATATATTGCCATTCGGGAAAATCAAAAAATTGAGGAAATTAACCATTCCGTCAAACAACATCCTGGGCAAAATTATGGAGCCAATACTCCAAAATCTTTTATTACCCCTGAGTTTGTAAGGGATGAGATAGCAAAGGGTCGTGCGGTTATTCCAGCTAATATCAACCACCCAGAAGCAGAACCCATGATTATCGGGAGAAACTTTCTGGTAAAAATCAATGCGAATATTGGTAATTCTGCCATTGGATCCAGTATTGAAGAGGAGGTAGAAAAAGCGGTATGGGCATGCCGATGGGGTGCTGATACCATTATGGACCTTTCCACCGGTAAAAATATCCACGAAACCAGGGAATGGATTCTTAGGAATTCTCCGGTTCCAATTGGAACTGTGCCTATTTATCAGGCCTTAGAAAAAGTGAATGGTAAGGCAGAAGACCTAACATGGGAGCTATTCAGGGATACATTAATCGAGCAAGCAGAACAAGGTGTGGATTACTTTACCATCCATGCAGGTGTATTGCTTCGTTATGTTCCTATGACTGCAAAAAGGGTTACTGGTATTGTTTCCCGTGGTGGTTCCATCATGGCAAAATGGTGCCTGTCCCACCACAAAGAAAATTTCCTTTATACCCATTTTGAGGAGATTTGTGAAATCATGAAGGCCTATAATGTTACCTTTTCCCTAGGGGATGGTCTTCGCCCTGGCTCCCTGGCAGATGCCAATGACCCAGCCCAATTTGCTGAATTGGAAACCTTAGGGGAATTGACCAAAGTAGCATGGAAACATGATGTTCAAACCATCATCGAAGGTCCTGGCCATGTTCCAATGCAATTGATCAAAGAAAATATGGACAAACAATTGGTTGAGTGTGGCGAAGCACCATTCTATACGCTTGGCCCATTGACCACGGATATTGCGCCAGGATATGATCATATCACCTCGGGTATTGGTGCTGCCATGATCGGATGGTATGGTTGTGCGATGTTGTGTTATGTAACCCCTAAAGAACACTTAGGGCTTCCAGAGAAAAAAGATGTTAAAGATGGTGTAATCACTTACAAGATTGCAGCTCATGCAGCTGACTTGGCCAAAGGTCACCCAGGTGCCCAATACAGGGATGATGCATTGAGTAAAGCAAGATTTGAATTCCGATGGGAAGACCAGTTCAACCTTTCCTTGGATCCTGATACGGCCAGATCATTCCATGATGCTACCTTACCTGCAGACGGTGCCAAAATTGCCCATTTCTGCAGCATGTGTGGACCTAACTTCTGTTCCATGAAGATTACTCAAGATGTGAGGGACTATGCTGATGAAAATGGTCTTAATGATGTGGATGCCATTGAAAAGGGAATGGAGGAAAAAGCTGATGAATTCAATAATAAAGGAGGGGAGATTTACCTTGACCAATAATGAAATTGATCCTGATCACCGATCCAGATCAACCTAATGATGAAATATCCACCCTGGTCCATTTATTGGACCAGGGGGTTTATAGGCTTCATATTCGGAAACCAGATTGGACGATCAATCAAGTGGAAAAATTATTGTTCCAAATTCCCGAAATTCATTACCCGAAAATTTCACTGCACCAATACCATCAGTTAACCTTTTCCATGAAATTGGGAGGGAATCACTTCAAAAGTAATCAGAAGGTGATTACTAGCCCTGGAAAAATATCCAGTAAATCATTTCATCACCTGGGCAATTTAATGGAAACGCCCTATCAGGGATTGGATTATGCTTTTTTAAGTCCCGTGTTTGATAGCATTTCCAAAAACGGCTATCACCAAAATTTTAATCCGTTGGATTTAAAATTATGGATCCGGAAAAATAAAGCTAAAATTCCCTTTTCACTAATTGCCTTGGGGGGGATTATTCCTCAAAAGGTAGCTATGGTAAATGAAATGGGTTTTGATGGAATTGCCGTTTTGGGGGCAATTTGGAAATTAAAGACTAAAAATGAAAGGGTTAATACTTTTCGGGAATTTATTAACTACATCCAAAATGAAGTATAGACAAATCAGTGTCCTACATTATATAACTCCGAACCTAGATCACCAGGATGATTATCTAAAGGATATTTCCAATGCTTGTCAAAATGGGGTTGAATGGGTACAGCTTAGGATGAAAAATTACCCTAAAGACCTGGTCTTGTCAACTGGGATGCAGGCGAAAAAAATCTGCGATCACTTTAATGCCAAGCTTATTATTAATGACTATCCAGAAATTGCTAATTATGTAGGTGCTTATGGGGTTCATGTTGGGAAAGAGGATGAAGCTGTGGTTGAAATAAAAAAACGATATGGCAATAAGCTTAAAATAGGAGCTACAGCTAATACATTTGAGGATATTGAAGCTGCAGCACCTTTTGTCGATTATATTGGTTTGGGTCCACTTAGATTTACCGCAACCAAGGAAAAACTGAGCCCTGTTTTGGGTTTGGAAGGTTACAGGGAAATTATTGAAAAATGCACCAACCAAGGCATTGACCTTCCTGTAATTGGAATTGGTGGAATTAGATTGGAGGATATGGATGACCTTAAAAAAACCGGACTCCATGGGGTTGCAGTATCTGGGTTGATTTATCAATCCTCTCATAACCAAGACACTATCCAACAAATAAAAAATAAATTTGCATATGTTGAGTATAGCCAATAAAAAATTTAATTCAAGGCTTTTTACGGGAACAGGAAAATTCCCCAATTATTCTTCTATGAAAGAAGCCTTGGAAGTTTCAGAATCCGAATTGGTAACTGTTGCCTTGAGAAGGGTAGATGTTCAGGATGAAGCCGATGATATGCTTAACCACATCTCCCATGAAAGGATGAATTTGCTGCCCAATACTTCTGGGGTAAGAACAGCTAAGGAAGCCGTTTTTGCTGCCCAGTTGGCGGCAGAAGCATTGGAAACCAATTGGGTCAAATTGGAAATCCATCCAGATCCTAAATATTTGTTGCCTGATCCCATTGAAACATTAAAGGCAACAGAGGAATTGGTGAAAGCAGGTTTTGTGGTTCTTCCTTATATTCATGCCGATCCGGTGCTTTGCAAAAGATTAGAAGAAGCTGGTGCAGCCGCAGTAATGCCTTTGGGGGCACCCATAGGTAGTAATAATGGATTAAGGACTTTGGATTTTCTAAAAATTATCATTGAGCAAAGTAATGTGCCAGTAGTAGTCGATGCTGGACTTGGGGTTCCATCCCATGCTGCCCAGGCTATGGAACTGGGTGCTGATGCTGTTTTGGTAAATACTGCAATAGCCGTAGCCCATGATCCGGTTCAAATGGCAAAGGCCTTTAAAATGGCTGTAGAAGCAGGAAGGATGGCATTTGAATGTGGTCCAGCAGCAGCAAGCAATCATGCGGTGTCCAGCAGTCCATTAACAGAATTCTTGTCTTATGAATAATTTTAATGAGCTTCTAGAAAAATATCCAGCAGAGGAATTAAATCAAAAGATACATCAAGTCAGTGCGGAACAGGTAAAGGCAGTATTGCAAAAAAAGGAAAAAAGCCTCAATGATTTCCTGGTAATGATTTCACCAGCTGCGGCCCCTTTTCTGGAAGAAATGGCCATCCAAAGCAGGGAATTGACCCTGCAAAGATTTGGCAACAATATGCAGATGTTTGCACCACTTTACCTTTCCAATGAGTGTCAAAATATTTGTACCTATTGTGGATTTAGCTACAATAATAAACTTCCCCGCAAGACCCTTTCTGATAAAGAAATTCTGAAGGAAGTCGAGGTGCTCAAATCAATGGGTTTTGACCATGTTCTCCTTGTTACTGGAGAGGCTAATAAAACGGTGGGGGTTGACTATTTGGATCATGCCATTCAGGTCATTAAACCACATTTTGCCAATGTCAGCATTGAAGTACAGCCCCTGGATCAGGATGAATATGAAAGGCTGATCAAAAGCGGTCTTCACAGTGTTTTGGTTTATCAGGAAACCTATCATAGGGAGGCTTATAAGGAATACCATCCCAAAGGGAAGAAATCAAATTTCGATTATCGTTTGGAAACTCCTGACAGGTTGGGAAGAGCTGGCATCCACAAAATTGGTATTGGTTCACTAATTGGTCTGGAAGACTGGCGGGTGGACAGTTTTTATACAGCTATGCACCTGGAATATCTTGAAAAGAAATATTGGAAAACAAAATATGCCATATCTTTTCCTCGCCTAAGACCACATTCCGGTGGGCAAGAACCTAAGGTGGCTATGAATGACCGGGAATTGGTACAATTGATTTGTGCTTATAGGCTTTTTAACCCTGATGTAGAATTGTCGCTATCCACAAGGGAAACCGAACACTTTAGAAATCACGTCATTAAATTGGGCATCACTTCTATGAGTGCAGGGTCAAAAACCAATCCTGGAGGTTACGCAGTGGAGAAACAATCCCTGGAACAATTTGAAATTTCAGATGAAAGAAGTCCTGAAAAAATAGCGCAATTGTTAAAAAATAGTGGGTACCAACCTGTTTGGAAGGATTGGGATCCTGTATTGCAATATGCAGAATAATAAATCAATAAGATATAGCAGGCATTATTCTTTGCCCGGTTTTGGCAAGGAAAAACAAGAATTACTGGAAAAAAGTAAGGTATTGGTAATAGGGGCAGGTGGATTGGGCTGTCCAGTCCTCCAATACCTTACTGCCGCTGGTATAGGAACTTTGGGCATTGTTGATGGGGATAAAGTTGAACTTTCCAATCTCCAAAGGCAGGTGCTGTTCAGCATGGATGATATTGGTCATAGCAAAGCTGAAATTGCCGAAAAAAAATGAAATTGTTAAATCCCGAAGTGAAATTTAAGGTTTACAGGGAATTTCTCAATCATGAAAATGCCATAGAAATTATCAGGGAATTTGATGTGGTAGTGGATGGCACTGATAATTTCAATTCCCGGTACCTCATCAATGATGTGGCAGTAATGTTAGGCAAGCCGGTTGTTTTTGGCTCTATACTGGGATTTGAAGGTCAGGTATCTGTATTTAATTGGGGAGAAAAAGGCCCAACCTACCGTTGTGTATTTCCGGAAGCCCCTGATCCTTTAAACTCTCCAAGTTGTAGTGAGCTTGGGGTTATTGGGATTTTGCCAGGAATGATTGGAAGTTTTCAGGCCAATGAAGTGATCAAAATCTGCACGGGAATCGGGCAACCTTTAAGCGGTAAACTTTTAATTTATAATGCATTGACCAATGGTCAAATAACCCTTTCAGTTTCTCAGATCCCTGAAAATAAAAAGGTTCAAAATCTGGATGCTACCAATTTTGTTTGTAATTCACCCTCTAATGGATTAGAGGTATCAATTGAGGAATTTCTCCAGGATGAGGATTATTGGAAGGAAAAAATCATTGACCTCCGGTCAAAAGGTGAATTTCATCAATTCAATAGAGGAGGAAGAAATCTTCCTTTGCAAAAGTTAGCTATCCAATTCAAAGAACTGGAGAAAGGCCGGGAAATATTATTGGTATGCCAATCCGGTCAAAGAAGCCAAAAAGCTATGGAGTTTTTGATGGATAATGGATATAAAAATGTAAAACACCTTAAAGGAGGTTTGCAGGGGTTGGAAGATAATTAATGGCTATAAATGGTTTCTATAAATGCTATTGAAAGATTGGGCTATTTCCACACAATACTGGTGAAAATTTATTAAATTGATTCCTTACCAGGGAGTTATGCCCAATTTCACTTTTAATAATTTTAGAACCCAAAATTTAAAAGCCTATGTCTATTGTAAAAGTAATTGAAGTCATTGCCCATTCGGACAAAAGTTTTGATGATGCGGTAAAAAATGCGTTAACAGATGCTTCCAAAACCGTAAAAAATATCAAATCTATTAATGTTGAAAATATGAACGCCAAGGTGGAAAATAACCAGATTGTTTCCTATGGTGTGAATGCAAAAATTTCTTTTGAAATAAGTTAAGTTATTTTCTAAATTAGTTGATCCCTTGAAAAAGCTTTATGATGCTCTTTTCAAGGGATCAATTATTTTATACCCTTAATCAGACATATGAAAACTTTAAACTTTAAAAACGGTGACCAAATGCCCATTTTGGGCCTGGGAACCTGGCAATCTGAGCCGGGAGAGGTCTTTAAAGCCGTAATCGAAGCCATTAAAATAGGGTATAGGCATATTGATTGTGCCTACATTTATAAAAATGAAAAGGAAATAGGAGAGGCATTGGCCAAAGCTTTTAAGGATGGTTTGGTTAAAAGGGAGGAACTTTGGATTACTTCTAAACTTTGGAATGACTCTCATGAGGAGCATCAGGTTTTTTCAGCCTTGGAAAATACCCTCAAGGATTTACAATTGGATTATTTGGACCTCTATTTGGTACATTGGCCCCTTGCTTTGAAAAAAGGGGTGGATTTTCCTGAAGGTACGGGAGATTTCTTGACCCTTGACCAGGCCCCATTATCCAAAACCTGGAAAAAAATGGAAGAGGCAAAAGAAAAGGGACTGGTAAAACACATTGGAGTATCCAATTTTAAAATCCAAAAGCTTCATGATTTGATGGAGTCGGCCACAATTGCTCCTGAAATGAATCAAATTGAAATGCATCCTTTTTTACCCCAATATGAATTGGTAGGATATTGCAAGGAAAAAGGTATCCACCTTACTGCTTATGCACCCTTAGGAGCTGCCTATCGGGTGCATTCGGAAGAGGACCTGAAATTACCCTTACTTCTTGAAAACACCACCGTCCTTGATATTGCCCAAAGACATCAAGCAACACCTGCCCAAGTGGTACTGGCGTGGGGAATGGCGAGAGGAACAGCTGTGATTCCTAAATCAGTAAATCCACATCGTTTAAAGGAAAATTTTGACGCTATTAACCTTAAACTTAATGAATCTGAATTAGCCTTATTAAATCAATTGGAAGGACCATACCGGTTTACCACAGGGGAACTCTGGACTGCTTTTAATAGCCCTTATTCTAAGTCAGATTTTTGGGAGGAATACACCTAAAGAACAAATATTAAATATTAAAATCCAATAGCAGGCGCAGTAATTTCTGCGCCTATTTTCTTTAAAATTCTATTTTTTCCTTTATTTATCTGCAAAGATCCCTGCAAAAACAAAATCAATAAAGGTTGACCTAATCAATCCCGATGGGCAAATGAAGATTTCCTTTTACCAATTATCCTCATCAATATCCTCATCATTTT
The DNA here is from genome assembly GCF_030409905.1 of Echinicola jeungdonensis. Classification (NCBI taxonomy): domain Bacteria; kingdom Pseudomonadati; phylum Bacteroidota; class Cytophagia; order Cytophagales; family Cyclobacteriaceae; genus Echinicola; species Echinicola jeungdonensis. Next base: position 696,344 of record NZ_JAUFQT010000002.1, on the reverse strand, counting down.
CCTCATCTTGATCATTTTCTTGTTCCATTTTCAACCATTCATTAAAAATGGAGAGGCCTTCTTGATGGCTCTTTAGCTCTGCATTTAATAAAAAATTATTGGCATCCAAAAGGGCTTCGTAAGTAGGTTGTTGAATATGTTTGGGAATCTTTAAAATCCTGGAATCCCCTTTTTCAAATGGGGGACTAATTTTTGAATTGAACCAAAACGGAATAAGGGTGGTCGAACAACTTATTCCAATCTTATCAATACGGTTTTCCAAAAAATAATCCTGTAACCTTTTATTTATTTGTTCAAAAAACTCCAAAGTTTCCCCAAGCCTTACCCTGGACCCCGCTCTTGATTTCCCCTTTGTCTTGAGGTGTTTGATCTGGCTTTTTCCTTGTTTTTTTCTAACCATATAAGCCCTAAAAACCTTGTGGTCAAGGTTTTCTCCATTTTCAAAATACCCCACACTTGCCAGACCAGACCGGATTATCACCAAAACATAATTGACCATTTCATCCGGATTTTCAAAGTATTCTTCAGGAGGGGGCAGGCTAATTGGAAGTCTTAATCTTAGCAATTCCCTCTGGCCATCAAAAAAACTCATTTGATGCTTATTGTCTTGATAATCAAATGGAATTTGGTTGTACTTGATATGAGCAAGTATTTTTTTGCAATGCCTTTGTGTAATTAGCCGTTGTTCCATTATTAAAATTTAAAAAACCTATTTTCCGGCCCTTGGTGATTAACTTGTATATTTGGCAAATTACCAAAAAACTAAAGAAAGATGGCCGAATCAATCGATCAATTGATCCAAAATATGTGTAATAAAGCTGATGAAGATGCCTTCCTGTATGCTGATAAATTGTCTCAAATCGGGACAAAGGAGGTATTGGAGAAATTAATTGAAATTTTAAAAGGGGAGGACATTGAGGATGCCTATTTAGCTGTAAGAGCCCTCTCCCAGATGGAAAATAATCAGGAAGCTTTGGAACCATTAATGGAAATCATCCATTCACCAGCAAATAAGGACAAAAATGGAATTTTTGTTCAATACCTGGAAGGATTTGATTTGAGCCAAAAATTTGTTGATATCCTTAGGTTGTATTTGTTTGGCAATTTTAAGACCTCATTTTTGGCTAAAAATTATTTGGATTACACCGAGTTTGATATCACTCCAAGGGTTATCAGAAAAGCAGAAAAGCATTGGAAACATTTTCAGCATAATTGTAACCATGATCATACTTATGAAATAAAAAAACAGGAAGTAGAATCTATATTGGGAGATTTGAAAGCCATGTTTGAGGAATAAACCTTCATTATAATAGGAGGGGTTTTAATCGCATTTATTGGGCTATTTTCCTGAAATTGAGGTGAAAGAATTGTAAATTGGGTTTAAATTCTTAAAGATTTAAACCCAAAAAATGATGTTGAAAGTCTTCCTGTTTTTGTTGGTGATGGGCCAAATTCTTCCGATAAAGGCCCAAAATCACTATCCTTCTACCTCAGTCCAAATTAAAACAGCCGTATTGGCTGCGCCTGAATATAGCAGGGAAAATGCTTTGGTTTATGGTTATAATTCAAATGGGGAATTAAAGGTTATCAGGGAAGGTTCTAATGAAATGATTTGCATTGCAGATGACCCTGAGAAGGAAGGGTTTAATGTGGTTTGTTATCATAAAGACTTGGAACCTTTTATGGAAAGAGGGAGAGAGTTGAAAAAAGAGGGGAAATCTTTTCAGGAAATTTTTGAAATCAGGGAGAAGGAGGTGAAGGAAGGAATACTAAATATGCCGCAAGATGGGGCTACTTTGTATGTCCTTACAGCTCCAAAGGAAAATTATGATCCTTTGACAGGAGAAATAACAAATTCTTATTTTCGCTATGTGGTTTACATTCCATTTGCAACAGTGGAAAGCACTGGTCTTCCATTAAAACCGGAAGCTCCTGGAATGCCCTGGATAATGGATCCAGGTACACACCGTGCTCACATAATGATCACTCCCCCAAAGAAATTTGGTGATGGTGAAAAATAAGGAAAAGTCCGTGAACCTGTCCCCTAAGAAATGGGAATTTGGGTTTCCAACCAGGCTTGGATTCATCATAGATAATTTTTTAAAAACAAATTTTCCTTTAATCCATATTCTTTGGAAAACCTAAGGGCAGTAAACTAAAAACGACACCCAGTTTCCAAGGTGTCATTCCAATATAAAAGGTAAATTATCCTTCTTTCTTTTTAGCTTCTTGCTTGGCTTTTTTAGCCAATCTTTTTTCCTTCAGGCTTTTTACTGGTTCCTTTTTGGCCATTTCTTTTTTACCCCTTTATCCTTTGACATGACGATAGAAATTAAATAAAACATGAACTTATAGAAGCTCTAAATAGTCGCCTGGGAACTCTTTTTAAGTTGGACCTTTAAAAAAGAGGTAAGGTGATTATAAGATTTTCTTTAGGAAATTTAAGGAAGTTTTTTCATTAAAAATCCAAGTATTCAATAATTATTTTTTAAAGTTATTTTCCTTATAATCAGCAACTAGTGGGGTGGCCTTCATAGAAAAAAAGTACATCTTGATCAAGATGACCATGGATTGATCTATATTTCCTAGTGCCCTTAAAATAATACGGTATCAAGCCCTTTTAAAAATTAGGAATTGGGTTTATTTTTCTTCCCTTCAGCTTTATCATCAGTAGGCTCCGGAGGAGTATCGGTGATATTGCCGAATTCATCCACATAAGCAATCATATCTTCCAATTTACCACTGGATTCCTGTTGCTTTCTCTCTAGCTTGTTTTCAAATTTTTCCTTTTTCTTCTTGGCTTTTCTATCTGCCTTCTGTTTTTTAATGAAACTGTTATTGGATCTTCCCATATATATTGTTTAAGTTCAGAATTTTCAAGGCAAATTATCCCACTAATAAAATCCTCTTCGGTAAATATTGAGAGAAAAGGATAATTACATTCCATTTGACAGGGAATAAACCTGGAAATAGAAAATAATTGGATTAGAAGGGGGTTGGCTTGAATGAGTTAAACAAAGGTCAATAAAATTGTGATGGGAAACTAATTTATTGCCGTTTATTTCCCTCTTCTTTTTACTCCCCGGACTGCTTCTGCTTCCAAGGGGTTTTCCGGCCATTGGTGTTTTGGATACCTTCTTTTTAACTCCTTTTTAACTTCAAAATAGGCATTTTCCCAGAAACTCCTCAAATCACCTGTGATCTGTACCGGTTTAAAGCCTGGGGATAATAAATGCACCATTAATGGGGTATTTCCTTCATTTACTTTTGGGCTGTCCAATAACCCAAAAACCTCCTGAAGCCGAACCTCTAATACTGGTAGCTCGCCATCCTGGGAATATTTGATTTTTACCCGGGATCCAGAGGGGACTTTAATTTTTTCCGGAGCTAGTACTTCAAGTTGGTTTTGCAATTCAAATGGTAAATCATGAAACAATATTTTTTTAAGATCCAGTTTTTTTAAATCTTCCGGTTTCTCAATTCCTTGAATATAAGGAATTAACATATCCGGTTTTTTTGTAATTGCCCCGGAACTCAGGTCTGGCCAATTTTCATCAGGCCTCCATATTCGCAAGCTGTTGATCCTGTTTTGGAATTGTTCCACCTCTTTGTCAAAGTTTAATAACCTTTCACCTTCATTTTGTATGGCTTTGTAAATTGCCTTTTCCTTAAGGGAAGGATCAAAATGTTTAAGGGGCTTTTTCTTCAAAACAATGTGACCGATTCGCCATTGTTTTTCTGCAATAAAACCACCCTTATGGGTTTCCCAATTGACTACCTCTTGTTCTTTAACCATCGGTGCGAGGTATTCTGGATCTAAAGGGGCAGCCATAAAAATTTTTCCCATCCCATCCCTTGCGTCAATATGGGAAATACAAATCCAAGGTTCATGGGCAAGGTGATCCAAATGGGACATCATCGCCAATTTTCCATTGGTCAATTGAAATTGGGCATTATTACCAGGTCTTGCATGGGCAATCCTCTCTGGGTAGGCATAGGTCAATAATAAACCGGTATCCAAGTGATCAAAGGAAACATTCTCTATTTCGATCCTAAAAAGTTTTCGATAGTTTCCTGCTACCATTTCGATTTTGGCCAATTTTTTCCCTTTCCTTTTTTGATCACGATGTCTACGTAAAGCTTCCAACCTAAGGTTAAAATCAGTCCCCATTTCCTTATCCAGAGGATCTCTTTCATCCAAAAGGGCAGCAATATCAGTGGCCAAAGGCAGTTTACCTAGTCCTTTAGCTTTGATTAACATATGGGCTATTCTGGGATGGCAAGGTAAATCCCTAATCAGCTTCCCATGGGAGGTGATTTTACCCTCCGAAATGGCTCCTAATTCTTCCAACAATTCCCTGGCTTGGTTTAGTGCTCCTTGGGGAGGGGGGGTTAGCCAAGTCATTTTATTTATATCATCAATTCCCCATTGAACCAGGTCCAAAAATAAAGAGGCTAAATCTGCCTCAAGGATTTCCGGAACTCTAAATGGTTTCATCCTGTCTTCAGTAGCCCTGGTCCAAAGCCTATAGCAAGTGCCTGGTCCCAAACGCCCCGCTCTCCCAGCTCTTTGGTCTGCAGCATCTTTGGTTATGGGAGTTGTTACCAACCTTGAAAGTCCTGAACGAGGATCAAAAAGGGAGGAACGGCCAAATCCGGAATCCACCACCGTATGGATACCTTCAATGGTCAAACTGGTTTCTGCAATAGAGGTAGCCAGGACCACTTTCCTTTTACCCTTTGGGTGGGGAAATATGGCTTTTTGTTGTTGATAAAGGGGAAGTTGGCCAAACAAGGGACAAATTTCCATTTGGGGCAATTTGGTTTTCAGGATGTCCTCACATTTTTTGATTTCACCCTGCCCTGGTAAAAATGCCAATATATCACCATGCTGTTCCGTGCAAGCAGTCTGAATTATACTTGCCGTGGATTCAGGAATTGACCATTCATCCGTTTCATGGGTATGGATAATATTAACAGGATACTGCTTTCCTTTACTTTCTACTATAGGTGCCTCTAATAACTGGGACAATAGGGGCAAATCTAAGGTGGCCGACATAACCAATATCCTTAGGTCAGGTCTAAGTATTTGTTGGACTTCTCTACACAAGGCCATAGCAACATCCGCATGGATATTTCGCTCATGAAATTCATCAAAAATAACCAAACCAACATCCTCCAATGCGTTGTCATTATGGATCATCCTTGTAAGAATACCTTCCGTAAGCACCTCAATACGGGTTTGACTTGTAGTTTGATTTTCAAATCGAATCCGAAAACCTACATTTTTTCCAATGTCTTCTCCCAATAAGTCCGCCATCCTCTTTGCAATGGATTTTGCGGCTAACCTTCTAGGTTCCAACATTAAAATTTTTTTTCCTGCCAACCATAATTCCTCTAATAAGGCCAAAGGAACGACCGTACTTTTCCCTGCTCCAGGAGGTGCATTTAAAATCAAGGTATTATGGTCTGATAGTTTTTCCCGGGCCTGGGGTAAAATTTCTACTACAGGTAGGTCAATTGTTTTTGGATGAAAAGCCAAGTGTATTCAGGATTTTTGCTCAAAGGTACTCTTTGAAAAATTGGAATTCAATAGGCCTGAAGTATAATCCTAAATTGAAAAGTAAAAGAAAGAGGAGGGATATAAAAAAAAATCCGACCAGCTTTGGGTCGGATTTTAAATACTGATTTAATGTATGCTTATTCTATGATTGCTTTGAATTTGGTATGATTCCATTTTACTTCAATCCCATCATCAACAATTTTATAAACTAACATTTCTTCCATTTCATCCATTTCTTCCACAGGAACAGTTACCCTTAATGCATCTTTGGATTCATCATAATCATATGCTCCCCATTGTTTGGCAACGGTATTAAAGATAAAAACTGACTCTTCCTCACCAGGGAGTATGAAAAAGCTATATTTACCGGCAGGTAAGGTTTCCCCTTGGATTTTAAGGTCCTTATCAGTTTCAAATGTAGTTGCGTTATTCGCACCGGCTCTCCAAACTTTTCCATAGGGTACCAAACCACCAAAAATTTCCCTTCCTTTTACAGATGGGCTATGGTAATGGATTGAAATTTTTGCCCCATTGATTTCACCTTCAACAGATTCCGGAGGACTGGCCATTTTCTTTTCTTCTTGGGCCATCACGCTCATGCATATAAATAAGCCGAAGATGGTTGACATCATTAGCTTTGCAACTGATAATTTTTTCATGGTTTATTTTTTTTTAGGTTTTCGACAATATACCTAAAATTCAATTGAAATCATTAGAGATATAAATGGGGAATCGGCAAAATTTTATTCCCATTTTCATTAGGAAGGTTAATGGTCTTATTTGATTTTAAATGGATATTACCACTTAAGCATAACACCTTTTCTTATAAGGATATGGGTATTCTTAAATAGATAGTCATAAAAAAAGAAGGTGACCATTTGGTCACCTTCTTTTTTTTCCTTTTGACTATGCTATCACTCCAGATCCAATACTTTCTTCACCATCATACCAAGCAACAAACTGCCCTGAAGCTATTCCTTTTTGAGGCTTTTCGAAAAGTACATATAAACCATTTTTCTTCATGATCAGGGTAGCCCAGCTCAATGGCTGCCTGTAACGGATCCTTGCCAAATACCTTTTGCTTTGACCTGGAGTCAACTCCAGGTCTTTCCTGATCCAATGGATATCCTTAGCAGGAACGAAAAGGCCATTTCTCATCAACCCAGGATGGTCTTCTCCAAGACCGGTATAAATTACGTTTTCCTGAGTATCCGTACCAATGACAAATAAGGGTTTCCCAGTTCCTCCAACATTCAGGCCTTTCCTTTGACCCACTGTAAAATAATGGGCTCCATTATGTTCAGCTATTTTTTTTCCCTGATCTTTTTGATAGTGGACCGGCAAACATATTTGCTCAAGGGCTTCCTGGTCCAAATCTTCAGGAGCCATCCCAGCAGGAACTTTTTGATGTTGATAAATTGGCAAATCTTCTGGTACAACCACAATTGGCCCTTTTTTGGGCTTTAATTGTTGCTGAAGGAATTCGGGTAACCTTACCTTTCCAACAAAGCAAAGGCCCTGGCTATCCTTTTTATCAGCCGTTACTAATTCTTGTTCCTTGGCAATTTGTCTGACTTCAAATTTTTGAAGATGGCCAATAGGAAACAACGCCTTTGCCAATTGATCTTGGGTCAATTGGCAAAGAAAATAACTTTGATCTTTGTTGGGGTCTGCACCTGCAAGAAGTTGGAATACTTTATGTCCATTTACTTCAATTTCACCTTTTTGGCAATAATGCCCGGTGGCCACATAATTGGCCTTTAACTTTTGGGCTGCTTTTAAAAAAATATCAAACTTAATTTCCCGGTTACAAAGAACATCCGGATTAGGAGTCCTGCCTGCTTCATATTCAGCAAACATATAATCCACAATTCTTTCCCGGTATTCCTCACTTAAATCAATAGCTTGAAAGGGAATTCCTAATTTTTCGGCTACCAACATGGCATCAGTACTATCTTCCATCCAAGGACATTCGTTGGAAATAGTTACGGATTCATCATGCCAGTTTTTCATAAACATCCCAATGACTTCATATCCTTGTTGTTGAAGCAAGTAGGCTGTCACGGAACTGTCCACGCCACCTGAGAGGCCAACTACGACCCTGGTCTTTTTATTCATACTTTAATCTATTTTCATGGATTAAAGGTCCATGAGGTTTTAATTATTTTCTAGCAACGAAAATTACTGTGTTTTAAGTTCAACAATCCCGTTTTTCTTTAGCAGGCAAAGTTAATTAAAATCATCAAGAGAGGGAATGGCCAGATTAATTCCTTAACAGGAAAGAAATATTTAGGATCAATATATTTCCCAATGAATCCGGTTTTAATTTTTATGAATCCCAAATTATACCTATATTAATATAAATACTTAGAAAAATATAAGTATTGAAAAATAAAGAAAAGATAAAAATAAATTAAGATTTTATAGATTCTTCGAAAGAATCTTTCCCATTGGGCCTCAATAATTTTATTGTTCTAACTAATTGAAATTGAAAAAGAAAAACTTATGAACATGCGACAACTAATTAAAGATGCCATTAAAATAATAAAAGAAAACAAGGAAAAATTTATCTATGTAGATAGTAAAGGCAAAGTGCTCAAATTGGAAGAAGCAGCAAAAAAAGGAATTCCGGTAACCCCAGTAGATGTGAGGCACAAAGCCTTGGGAAAATTGAAAGAAAAGGGGATAGACCTATTGGATGGCCCATTTAGAAAAGACCTTCAAGAGTTAATTGACCTTGTAGGGGGAACAAATCATAGCCATAAACCCATTGCCCTAAATGCTGAAGGCCTACCCAAAAAAGTTTATAATAAAGATGAAATTTTGGAAAAATGGTTTGAGTATGCCATGGAAGAAGAGAATGCCAGTGCGGAAGAATTTGCTGATCACCATCATATAGGTTACCAAACTTTGGCCAAATGGATTAACGATGTCAAACCCAGGTAAATAAATTAGTGGTTAAATGTTATGAAGGAGCCCTGGAGGGTTCCTTTTTTTATTTTAGATATTTTAGAAGAATAGATCTTTTAATTACTGGTTATCCATTTAATAAATTGCAGGGAAAATTTATCAGGAAAACCTGTGAAAAAAATGGAGTTCAACAATTCCTTTCAATCTGCGTTTATCTGCCCACCAGAGCAGATTCGTTGATCCTGTTCTAATTATTAGTGTTTGCAGACAGAGATTCGGGTTTACATATTTGATTTTACAAATCAAATAAATCCAACAAATCACCTAATTTTGTCAAATGATAGATTTTAAAGAAAAAGGAAAGGTAATGGTTACCTGTAAGGACCGGTTTGCTCCTTATTTAGAAGAGGAATTAATTGGTTTAGGCTTTAAACCAATCTTAGTTCATCGCACGGGAGTTGAAATTAAAGCAAGTTTAAATGATTGTATTTTTTTAAACCTGCACCTAAGGACCGCTAGCCATGTACTTTTTGAGATCAAATCTTTTTATCTACATCATGCTAAGGATATTTACAGAAGGGTTAAAGTGATTCCCTGGGAAAATTATATCAAAAAGGATGATTATTTTTCGGTGGTATCTCATGTAGAACATGAAAGTGTGGACAATCCTTTATTTGTTAATGTTAAAATCAAAGATGCCATTGTTGATCGGTTTAGGGAAATAACTGGTCAAAGGCCGGATTCAGGCTCAGAATTCAATGGGGCTGTATTTCAAATGTTTTGGAGGGAAACGCAAGCCTCTCTTTATATCAATACCAATGGAGATACACTTGCAAAAAGAGGCTATCGAAAAATCCCGGGAAAAGCTCCCATGGCCGAAAATCTTGCTGCTTCAACCATATTAGCAGGAGGATGGAATCCAGAATCACCCTTTGTGAATCCAATGTGTGGGGTAGGTACTTTAGTAATTGAGGCGGCTTTGATGGCTACCAACCGATTTCCTGGTTTATTTAGAGATCACTACTCATTTATGCATATTTTGGGCTTTGATAAAGAAATTTACCAACATATGCTTGATGAACTAAGGGCAAAGGTAAATGATAATATCACGGCCAATTTTATTGCTTCTGACATCAGCGAAAGGGCCATATATGCCAGTAAGGAAAATGCCAAAACGGCAGAGGTGGCCGACCATATTCAATTTGAGGAGGGAGACTTTGAAGAAACCTCTGTCCCGGAAGCTGATGAAGGGGTAGTGTTTTTCAATCCAGAATATGGGGAAAGGCTGGGAGAGGAGGATGCTTTGCTGGAAACTTATAGGAGGATTGGTGATTTTATGAAACAAAAATGTCCTGGATATACAGGGCTGATTTTTACAGGAAATAAAAATTTAGCCAAAAGAATAGGCCTTAAGCCCAAAAGAAAAATAGAATTTTACAACGGAACTATTGACTGCCGGTTGTTGAAATTTGAACTTTATAAGGGAAGTAAAAAAATAAAGTCCTAAAATTTCCTAATTAAATAAAAGTTTCATCCTTAATATTGAAAATTGAGATAATAGGGAGAGGTAATTTTGTTTTGAGCAAAAACTTAAGAATTTCATTAAAAAGTTTTTTCGTCCTATTAGTTAGAGGTATTTGGTGTGGTAGGATTTAAGGATTAACTCTAATTCCCTAATTTTCAGAAAGACTAGGAAATCTGCCTGTCGAGAGAAATATTGGATTTCACTAAACTTTATCAATAAAAAGCCCTTTTCCTAAATCAGGAAAAGGGCTTTAATCCAAAAAAATTGAATTAAGGTATGACGAGCAACGTTTTCTTTTTCAGACCTTTAAGCGATTCTTTTTCTTGTTATTTAAACGCTGTATACCCCTGAATTATTTCCTCATTTTATATCTTTTTCAAATTGACCCGGGGAAAATTATATTCCTATTTCTTGTACATTTTGGATACCCTTACTTGGTGAATTTCGATACCTTTTGGTTTTCAAATAACGGTTAAGTTCCTTTTCATCAAATAGAGGGCTTTTGGGGTCAAAGCTGCTTATCCTAACTCGTCCCCTGGAATGAATAAATGATTGATTACCAATCCACATTCCTACATGAACCACCTTTTCTTTTGAGGTTTCGGTAGCCGGTTGGCCAAAGAATAATAAATCTCCAACTTCAAGATTCTCCCAGTTCTTTAGCGTATCCACCAATGAACCTTCCCGAACTTGCTGAGATGCATCTCTTGGAATAATTTTTCCATTTAAATAATATATGGTCTTTGTAAAACCACTACAGTCCACCCCCTTAATGGATGTGCCTCCCCAAAGGTATGGGGTCCCCATCATAGTTTTGGCCGTTGAAATTAATTTTTCATCGGTAAGCTCTCCTCCCTTAATCCAATTTTGAAATAACATACCTTCAGATTTAGGAATAAACCCGGTCCTTCCATCAGGAAATACTATTTCGAAATGATCCTGGCTTATTTTTGCCAATTGCAAAATATTACCGGCTACTAGATCACTGATTTTTTCGCTTTCTTCTTTATCATTAAAAGCAAAGCCAGTTGTAGTGGTATAAATTACTTTTTCAGATTCTTTCCAATTATTCATTTTTAAAGAATCGCAAAGGGCAATTCCAGCTTCATCAACCCAAGCAAGGTATTGATCTGGTGTTTGTACCAAATACCACCCTTCTTTTTCTTTTAAAACTTTTAGGGGAGTACCCAATGTTGCTTGGGTGGACAACTCAGCGGAATGGTGTGGCTCGCTCCGAAGATTGGCAACTGATAGGGTGATTAAAGCTTGGGTTTGGTTTCCAAGACCCTGAGAAGGAAGAATACGAACCTTATCGGTAAACTTTATACCCTCATTTCCCAATTTGGCTTTTAGTTCTTGAAGGCCTTTCAGCTGGTCCGTTTCTCCTTTAAGGATTCCATTTTCGAATTTCAAGTCAAAAATAGCCACTCGTTTGTCCGGAGCATATTCATTTTTTAACTCTTCTATTATTGGGGAAACCTGTTCCTCTTTTGAAGAGGAACAGGAGCCCAATACAAGGAGTCCAATAATCAAATAAACGAAACTGATATTATGGTTTTTCATTTTTTATTCACGTTCAAATAATCCCTAAATATAACCAATAGGTAAATGCCGGACAGCTTATTCAACCAATCCAGGTTGTCTTTCCAAAAACTCCTGATACAATCTTATTTGTCTATTGGTCATAGGGATTTTATATCCTTCTATAAAAACATGTTTGATTTTGGTTTGGGGTTCAAATGGGTCTCCATTTGAAATAAAGAGGGTAGCGGATTTCCCAGGTTCAATCGACCCTAACTGATCATCCACTCCAAAAATTTCAGCAGGAACTATGGTAATAGCCTTTAAGGCACTTTCTTTCCCCATTCCATAATTTGCTGCAAAGCCTGCGTTAAAAGGTAGGTTTCTCACATTTTCTGCGTCAGAAGTCCTCAAAGCAACTTTTACACCTGCTTTTACCAGCTCACCGGGGTTAGTATAAGCAGCATCATAGCGATCAGATTGCCTTGGAGGTAGGGATAGGACAGGCCCGATAATAACTGGAATCTCAGCAGTTGCAATTTTTTCAGCCACTCTCCAGCCTTCTGCAACCCCCATAAAAATAGCTTTAACTTTTTTGTCTTTAACCCATTTGATGGCTCTGATAATGTCAGAAGCCTTGTTTACTTCAATAAGCAAGGGAAATTCTCCATTCACTACTTTTGCCAAATGACTCATCTCAGGGTAATATTGGAGTTTCGCTTTTTTGGCTGAAAGATCTTGGTAAAGCATGGCTTTTTCCCAGATTTCATTCAAGCTTTTCATCTCCTTTTCCAATTCTTTTTTGATTTCCTCTTCAGTTCTTCTGTCCCATCGGTTCTTTCTTTCAGAAGAAGGAAATTCCAGGACCACCCCCTTAAATCCAGCAAACATTTGTTCAGGGGTATATCCATTTAGATTAATAAGGGAAGCTGTACCTGGAAAAAGGCCTCCTGAAGGGAATGTCAATACCGTCGTTACTCCACTCACCCGGGTGATGGGAATAGATACCGAATTAGGGTTTATGGCATTTAAAGCCTCCATTTGGGGCGTAATTTTTCCAATTTCCTTATAATCCCTGGTTTCTGATAATGATCCTATTTCCACCAAACCCAATCTGGTCCCTGCATCTATAAAGCCAGGATAGATATATTGGCCTTCGCAAGGGATAATCTCCACATCATCAGTAGGAATTTCTTTTCCAATTTCTAATATTTTCCCATCTTTCAATAAAACGGAAGTATTTTCAAAGGTCCCTTGGGTTACTGTAATTACCGTTCCTCCTCTTAACAAGAACTTTCCTTTTTTAGCCTTAATAATTTCTCCTTCAATTTGTCCCCAGGAATGACCAGGGAAAAGCAAATAGAGAAAGCAGCCAAGGATAAAGTAAATTCTTAACATATTGTTTTAAATATCTTATAATCAGCAATATATGATCTTATTTTTTATGAGTTGAAAGATTGAATTTGTTAAAAATGTTCAGTTCCATACATGCAGCTTTTGCTTGAATTGTCTTTATAAACAGGCTCAATCAATTGTTCGGGATCTACTTTTAAACGTTGGTCATTTTTGTCATCCTGGATATCAAAATATTTAATTCCATCCACAAAAGTCATTTGAGGAATGGCATAAATGGATAGGGGATGTCCTTTAAAAATAACCAGGTCAGCCTGTTTTCCTTCCTCCAAGGAACCAACAAAATCATCTATTCCCAACTGTTTTGCTGGGTTGATGGTAATTAAAGCAAGGGCTTGTTGATCTGAAAGTCCTCCATAACGCTGGGTTTTGGCAGCCTCATGGTATAAATGACGGATTAATTCTCCAGAGTCTGAATTGATAGAAGTACTCACGCCATTCTCCGTTAAGATGGCTGCATTGTAAGCTGTGGAATAATATACCTCAAACTTATAGGCCCACCAATCACTGAAAACGGAGGCTCCCATGGAAAATTTGGCTAGCTCAGGGGCCACCTTAAAACCTTCGTTGGCATGTGAAAAAACAATTTTTTCCACTCCAAATTCCTGGCAAACTTTGATGAGCATATAGATTTCATCAGCTCTGTAGGAATGGCAGTGGATAATAATTTCCTCATCTAAAATATCCGCTAGGGTTTCCAATCTTAAACTGTAATCAGGAGGAGTTACTTTCCTATCATTTTTATTTTCCCGGTAGTGCTCCCATTCATTTTGGTATTGCAGGGCCTCCTGAAATCCATTTCTAATAACCTCTGCCACTCCCATTCTGGTATTGGGCTGGATATTTTGTCGGCTTCCATGAACCCTGATAGGGTTTTCTCCAAGAGCAAACTTTATAGTCCTGGGTGCATCCTCCATGATTAATTCTGAGGGTTTTCTGTGGCCCCACCTGTGTTTTAGGGTTACATTTTGGCCCCCAATGGCATTTGCAGATCCATGCATGGCATGGGAAATAGTAGTTCCTCCTGCCAAAGCCCTATAAATGCTGATATCATAAGGGTTTACCACATCCTTCATTTGAACTTCTGCAGTAATCGGATTGGTAGCTTCATTTATGTCATCCAGGGCAATATGTGAATGCGCATCAATAATTCCGGGCATTACATACATTCCATCAGCATCAATTGTTTCAATATTTTTAATCTTGATATCTTTCCCTATTTTGTGAATTAGACCATCTTTTACCCAAAGGTCCGTATTTTCCAATTCCCCTTGGGTAATGGTCAACAAATGGGCATTTTTGATCAATACATTCCCTTTTGGGATTTGTGCAAATCCTTCAAATAAGCTCAAAAACACAAGAATTGTCATCAGTAAGCTTCCCTGCTTTTTCATAATTTCCATGATTTAGCAGATGTTTCTGGTTTTTTCTTTGCTTTTATGGGGAAATTCCCAAAATCCTTCACTTTCATTTCACCTTCTATTTTTTCCGCTGACCATTTTCCTTCAATCTTAACCACCAGAAATTGCCCTTTCACCATAACTTTAAAAGAAAAATTCACCATTTCCCCATCCACTTCGATATCATCCAGCATTTTAGTGATTTTTCCACTTCCCTCCGGATCATCTATGGTAATAGTTCCCTTCCAATCATCTGTTTCTTTCCGAAGGGTAATGATTCCTGAAGATTTCCCTCCTGGCGTTTCTGATGTATATTCCCATTTTCCCTCTAGTGCTTTGGTTTTTGCAGATTTTGCTTCGCTATCTTCTAATTCAAAAACATAACCATCGGCCACAACAAATTTTATCTCGGAGTTTTCTTTAAAAAGACTATCGGTAGTGACCACCAAATTGGCCCATTTCCCCTTTTCAATGCTTCCACAGTATTCTGATATTCCTAAAATATTGGCTGCATTAAGGGTCAAAGCGGCAAGGGCCCCTGATTCACTTAGGCCTTGATTTATCATTAACCGAATATTTTTTATAAAATCCCCTTTATCTAGTCGCTGGGTGCTGAAACCAAAGGGAATTTTGGCACTTTCAAATGATCCAGCCAATTGAAGTGCATCTTTATAGGCTGCTTGAACCCGTAAAAGATTGGCTTTTTGGGTAGGAGTAGGATCTTCCAATTCTTTTTGGGAAGGTTTATCTTCCGGCAGCTTGAGGGAAAGTGCAACATGTGCACCCGATTGTTTAATTTCAGGAATTAAATGTTTTCCTTCATGTACATCAGTCAGTAGTAAAGAAAAGCCAAGTTCTTTCTTTAGCTTTAAGGCTCTTAACATTTCCAATTCATTGTCCACCTCAAATACCACTGGTGATTTTTTGTCAATAACTGGATATAAAGCTTCTAATACTGGATCCCTATTGGGTCTGGTTACTCCGGAAATTTCATTAATAAAGGTTTTGTCCCTTTCCAAGGCCAATTGAGCTTTTTGGTAAAGTTCTCTCCATTTGGCCATCATGCCCAAAGTGGTACCAGGATAAGTTCTGCGCCGGGTCCTAAATTGACTGAATAAACCGGAGTCTTTGATGACATAATTTGAATTGGAATTATCACCATGGATTACTAGGGCTGTTTTTCCAGGTAACAATTCCCCATAAGGAAGTATTTGTGCCATCGTAAAACCTAATCCCCTCCATTGGCTGATTTCCTCACTTTTCGGGTTCCAATAATCGATAGCATTTCGGTAGGGGGTGATTCCCCCGTAATCACTGGGAGGATTAATAGGGTCAAAATCATCAGGCTTTTTAATTTTCTCAGGTTCACATACAGCAATATTGGCTGCAAGGGAAATAAAACCAGGGTATACATATAAGGAATCCCCTTTAATTTCCTTGGCATCAATTGGGATATTGGGGTTTTTTCCTACTTCAATGATTAATCCATCCTTAAAAACCAAGGTGGCATTGGAAATTATTTTACCCGGAGAAGGAATAATAGTGGCATTGGTAATTGCATAAGTTCCTGTAATCCTTTTTTTGCCAGTATTATCACTTTGAGCTAAAGAAAGGCTGGACTGGAGGAAAAAGAACCAAACCAACAATTGAATTAAGGCATTTAATCGCTTCAACATACCTAATGTATTAGCTTGATTTATCAAACAGAAATGTCCTGCAAGCTAAACAAAAGATTTATTTTCTAATAAATGAAATTTTCTTATCGGTCGATTTCCCTATACAAAAGCAAAAATATAGATGTGAAATATTATTACAGGTATATGAAAAAAATAAGTTAGAGTTCCTTTTGTGACAAGTGGTATATTAGGTTAAGAAATGTTAATAAAAGTATCTATTTTTAAAGTGAAAAGAGGAATAAAATTGGTATATGAAAAATATTTTAGTAATTGAGGATGATCAGTTGATCTTAAAAATGGTGGAATTTCGCCTTAAAAAAGATGGGCATAATATCAAATTGGCTGATAATGGGAATGCAGGAATAGAGGCTATTGATGATATTAATCCCGATCTGATCATCACTGATATTATGGTTCCTTTTAAAAGCGGAATTGAAATCATTGAATATGCCAGAAACAAAAGACCAGACACCCCAATTATTGTTTTAAGTTCATTGGGTGAGGAGGAAGGCACTGTCATGGAAGCTTTTAACCTGGGGGTATCCGATTTTGTTCCTAAACCCTTTAACCCCAATGAATTAGCTATTAGGGTAAAAAGGCTTTTTAAGAATTAAATGATGCATGATTAGATTTAATGCATTTATTATTATAACAGTTTTCCTTGTTTTCGCCGGGATGAAACATAACAATGCTGCCCAGGCATTGCAGGATTCTGTTCAGACCTTGGATTATTTAAGGGCATACAGTCCCTTACAGGGATTAAGGTTTCAAGTAGTAAAGCCTGAATCTGAGGGGAAGGGTCAACCAGTAATAAAAGCAACCAAAAATTATAGGGAGGCAATTCGAGTTTTAGATTCCTTAAATGATTTTTCACAAAAGAAAGGCTCCATACAATTTTACATTTTTAACCAAATATCAAGTTTTCCAGAAGTTCAGGAATATGTGAATTTGCTGAGGAAAAATGAATTGGTTACGGAGAAGGCGGATCAAAATTTTGACAATTCACTTATTTTAGAAGCCAATAGGATTCCTTTTCAGCCTTTTTATAAATTAAAGTCCAAGATTTTTAATGATATCAAATTTGTGTTTTTAATAGGGATAATGGCCCTGTTTTTTGTAACATTTATTGTGCTATTATTTTTCCTGGTGGTGGTCAGGGCAAAAAATGTCCGGAAAAATACCCAGACCAAAAAATTCCAAAGAATGTGCCAGTCCCCATTGTCCTTTTTATTGATGGAAAGCAGCATGGAAGAAATGGAAGAAATGGATTTTTTGAACATGAGTAAATTATTTCCTGCTCAACATTTCCCAAAAAAATTATTCAAGGAAACATTACTTAAGGAAATCATCAGCTTAAACAAGAACTTGAAGGGAGAGTTCAAGGACCGGTTAAAGTTAATTTATAACTGTTTAAACCTTAATCATTTAACCATAAATAAGTTAAAAAGCAGGAAATGGGATACCCTAAGTTCCGGAATTGTGGAATCTAATGAAATGGATGTTATAGCTGCAATTCCTTATATAGAACCCTTGGCATCAAACAAAAACCATATCGTAAGGACCAATGCTGTTATTGCATTACTTAATCTTTCCCCGAATAAGGATTTACAATTTTTAGCTAAACAAAAATACCCTCTTTCCAAATGGCAGCAAATGTCCATTTATCGGGTGATTAAATATATTGCCACTGAGGAAAAAATTGACCTGATCCCCTTATTGGAATCCAAAAACAACACTGTTAGGGTTTTTGGGATTAGGTTGGTCAGGTATTTGGGGAAATTTGAAATTATTCCCCACTTATCCAGAATGTTTTTCCAATCCACTGAAGAGGAAAAGCAGGAGATACTTTCAACCATTAAATCTTTGTCTGCCTTCACCGAGGTGGAATTGGTCAATGAGGCTTTTTTAACCCAATCCAAAGAAATTGCCATTATTGCTGCAGATGTATTAAAAGATATTGGAAATGAGGATTCAGTACAATTAATGGTAAATCGACTAAAAGAAGGAAACCTAGGTTTTGAACTGACAAAAACCATTTTAACCGGCTTATTGGCCTTGGCCCCGGATAAATTTGAAGAATTTACGGAAAATATGCCTTTCAAAGAGGTTATTGCCATCAGAGACCACCTGAAAGACCCCATGTTTGATTATGTATAATTTATTATTTGATTGGATCCTCCATTTTATGGGGATATTTTTCTTGCTGTACAGTTTTGCGGTCATCTTGATTTATATGGTGATTACAGGACTATCAGGCTGGGAATTAATGGAACAAATCAAGAAAAATAAATTTGTCGATTATAAAGATGTCATCACAACCCCGGTTGGCCCTGGGGTAAGTATCATCGCTCCTGCCTATAACGAGGGTAAAACAATAGTACAAAATGTAAGAAGTCTTTTATCCCTTCACTATAGCAAATTTGAAGTGATTGTTGTAAATGATGGGAGTAAGGATAATTCCATGGACATTTTGATCGAGCATTTTGACCTTAAGAAAACAGCTTATGCTTTTGAAAAGGTTATTTCCACCAAACCCATTAAAGCCATTTACAGATCCTCCAACCCTTCTTTTAGTAAGCTAACCATAGTTGATAAAGAAAATGGAGGGAAAGCGGATGCCTTAAATGCAGGTATCAATATATCTTCCAAAGAGTTAATTGCCAGTATAGATGTGGATTGTATTCTAGCCAATGATTCCATTGCCAGGATGATCCGGCCTTTTTTGGAGGAAACCAGAAAAAAGGTAATAGCCGTGGGAGGAGGAATTGGCATTGCTAATAATTGCGATATTAAGGATGGAACCGTGGTTCGGTACAGGGTTCCGGAAACTACCTTGGGAAGGTTTCAGGTAGTGGAATATTTCAGGTCATTTTTATTAGGTAGAATGGCATGGTCCAGGGTAAATGGTCTTTTGTTGATCTCTGGAGCTTTCGGATTTTTTGACAAAGAAACGGTGATCAAAGTGGGAGGTTATTTCCCCAAACGGTTGGAGAAGACATGGAATTGGTCGTGAGAATGAGAAGATATATGGAAGAACAGAAACTTCCCTACAAGGTTGGTTTTGTTTCAGATCCACTATGCTGGACAGAAGTGCCGGAATCTGGAGAAATTTTAAAAAGGCAAAGGAATCGCTGGATGCGTGGTACCATTGAAACCCTTCAGCTCCACAAAACCATGAACTTTAATCCAAAGTATGGGTTTTTAGGAATGGTTTCTTTCCCTTTTTGGAGTATATTCGAAAAAAATGCGCCATTAATTGAATTAATAGGGGTACTTTATACATTTGTCCTAATTTTGAAGGGAGATTTTAGTGCCCTTTATTTCATTGGGCTTTTCACCTTAATTTATGTTTTCTCAGTGATGCTTTCCTCTTTGAGTATATTTTTCGAAGAGTTAGCCTTTAACCGATACAAACATAAGGGAGGTTTGAGAAAACTGATCATTACCATTTTGAAAGAGCCCTTGCTGATTCATCCCAGGTTAATGTGGTGGTGCATACAGGGGCATTGGAATTTTATTAAAGGAAAAGGCGGATGGGGAGAAATGGTCAGGACCGGCTTTGCAAGGAGTACCAATAGAAGAGTAAAACCATGAGGATAATATTTATTTTTATTTCCACTGCTATATTATGGATTCCCCTTTCTATAAGTACCTATGGCCAGGAGATTAATAATCCGGATAAAAAATTTGGGGAAGCAAGGGAATTGGCTTTTGATGGAAAAAGGAAGGAAGCTATCCAGCTGTCCAAGAGGATAGTCGAAAAATATCCAGGTTACAGTGATGTTTGGATCCTAATAGGAAGGATATACAGTTGGGAGGGGAAAAATGATTCTGCCTCTGTATATTTTGAAGAAGCATTGGAAAAAAGTCCAAGCTATGAGGATGCCTATGTTGGATATTTGGATAATTTATTTTGGGCTGGACAATATGATAAAGCTGAAATTGTGCTTGATAGAGCTTTTGAAAATTTAAAACCACCTTCATCCAAAATTGAATACAGAAAAGCCAAGTTGGCGTATTATAGGGAATCATATGGAAAAGCCCTTAGGTTAACGGAGAAGCTTTATGAAAAAAATCCAAAAATGGAAGGGTTACTTTCCTTTATCCAAAAACTAAAGCGATTGTCCATTTCCAATGCAGTTGGGCTTCTATTTGACCATGATAGTTATGATGGTCAAATTGCTCCCTGGCAGACTTATAGATTTTATGGAAGAAAGACCATCAAAAGCTTTGGAAGTGTAATTGGCCGGGTCACTCATTCCAACCGGTTTGGAACCAATGGAAATCAATTTGAGCTTGATGCTTATCCTAGTTTGGGTGAGAATAGTTATGCCTATTTAAATGTTGGCTTTTCCAAAGCATCTTTTTTTCCTGATTTCCGATTTGGAGGGTCAATTTATTGGAATTTACCCAAAGCTTTGGAGTTGGATATTGGGTACAGAAACCTAAAATTCACCTCCAGTACCCATATTTTTACAGCCTCTTTGGGTAAATATACTGGCAATTGGTGGCTCAACCTGCGTGGAAATCATGTCCCTTCACAGGAAGGAGGGGCATTCAGCGGGAATTTCCAAGCCAGGTATTATTTCAAAGGGGCAGAGGATTTTTTCAGCTTCCGGATAAGTTCAGGGATTTCAGCTGATGAGGAGGAAGGATATCTTCAAAGGGAATTATTGGGCTCATATGGTGCTAGAGTTGGCTATCAGCAACTTTGGTCAAGTCATTGGATGGGATTTGCTAATATAAGATATTCCCAGGATGAAATCAGCTCAGGCAATTTTCGACCCAATTTTAATATTTCTGTAGGATCTGAATTTCGATTTTAATGGAAAACCGAACTCCTTATATTTATATTAAAAAGAAATGGCGATGGTCCCTTTTTGTCATTTTAATAATTTCGATTCCCATATTTATCATCCCTGCTATTAGCCATTTAATCTGGAAAGTAAAACCTTCCTTTTCCCATCAATTTACCATTTTGGACAAAACTGTGCCCGATGAGGAAAGGTTAGAACATAGGGCTATTTTTTGGACTTTAAATCATTTGAAAATTAATAAACCAAATGGCCTTCCCTATAACTTCAAAGAAGATTATTTGGGTTTTTTTCCAAAGGAAAATGCTCCACATACCATAAGAGATTTGAGTGGGTATTCCGCCAAACAAATAGATAGCTTGGCAATAAATACGGATGCTTTTTATTTAGTGGATTCCTACGGGGTTTATGATGCTGATTTTAGCGATCAAAAGACTGGAAAAATTTCAAAAAAAATATATGGTGGATTGACTGAAAATGATCTAGAACTTTTGGACCAGTTGATCAAAAAGAAAAAGCTTGTCATTGCTGAATTTAATTCCATGGGGGCACCGACCCAGGAAGACCTTAGGTTATCCTTTGAAAAAAAGATGAAGATTCGTTGGACAGGTTGGATCAGCAGGTATTTTGATGAACTGGATACCTTGGTGAATGAAGAATTGCCAAATTGGCTCATTAAAAATTATAAAAACCAACATGGGAATATCTGGCATTTTAAAGGTTCCGGACAGGTATTTGTTCATGAATCCGGACAGGTGGAAATTCTTAAATTTGGTGAAGACCTTACCATTGAGGTTCCGCATGTAACCAGTCCATATAATAGTCAAACTGAAATTCCACTTCCCAAATCTGTAAATTTTCCATATTGGTTTGAGATCATCCGAATTTCCCGCGATTATGAAGTCATTTCTTATATTGATTTAAGTCCCAATAAAAGCGGATTGAAAAAACTGCAGGAAATGGGGCTTCCCCAATATTTTCCAGCTACCATCCACAGAAAAAATGGGGAAGGGGATATCTATTATTTTACCGGGGATTTTGCGGACAACCCTATTGGGATGAAAACATCTTCCTTTGCAGGTTTTCCCTGGTTAAAAAAAATGACTACCCACAGGTTTGATTATTCCAACAGGACATCATTTTACTGGAATTATTATTTTCCATTATTAAATCATATTACAAAAAAGCATTTAAGGAAATAGCCTATTGGTTAATTCTGATTCCTCAGGGGGAATGATCCGGTTATTACTCATAGCATAGTTATTCTTACTTTTGAAATCATTAAACTTGATCTGGAGTTGGTCAAATTTCCTTTCATTTTCCAGGGGTGTCAAGCCCATTTGATCCTGAATTTTATAAAGCTCTTGGTTGGATAAAAAATACTCACCATCAATGTATTCCATCAATTGGTTTTTATTCCTCATAAGGGCATGATCCATTCTGGATTGGAAACCTACGGCAGTATCCAAAACATACCCTCTCCAGGCTACATTTTCTGGCAATTCCAATGGGTATTGATTTTCAAGAAAACTCAATAGGGTTGGAGTGATTTCAAAATGCGTATTAACGGCATTCATTGTTCTCCCTTGCTTAAGTTTTGGAGAATAAATGATTAATGGAACATGAAACCGGTCTATTTTCGTAGAAATGGGGATTTCAGGCAAACGGTGATCCCCGGTTATGATAAACACTGAATTTTCTGCTCCAGGCCTTTTCATGTATTCCTCAAAAAACGCTTTTATGGCCTCATCAACATAAAGGATACTTGCAAGTTCTTTCTGATAATTTTGATGATTAATAGAGGAGTGCGTGTAGCCCTGTTTCCTTAAAAAATCATTAAATTTTTGATTATAATGACCTTGATTTGGAAGTACAAAGGGGTCATGGGAAGATTGGGTTTGGAAAATATTCAATTGGGGCATTTCAGTTTCAGGGAGATGCCGGAGTCCATTTTGGAATAAAGCTTTGTCAGGATACCCCCATGAAAAACCAGAGGAGGAAGGAGTCTGGGAAAAATCAGGATCAAAACCTCCCATATCTATAAGTTGGTCCACATTCTGGTAATTTAAAAATGGGCCTACATTATCAAAATTTTTATCTGCACCAATAAAATAGTTCACCTGGTAGCCATTGGCTTTTAGCAAAGACAATAACGTATAATGGTCTGGGAAAGGCATTGCTTCCTGAAATCCATGTTTTCCAAATGGCAGGGAACCAAAAATCCCAGGCAAAACACCAAAAGTTCTTCCAGTGGTGGAGAGGTTATTTTCCCAATTTAAGCTCTTTTCAGCCAGTGAATCCAGGAAAGGAGTAAAACTACCCAAATAAGCATTTTTACCAGAATATGCCTTCCCCAACCCCTCTACCAATACAAAAACAATATCGGGCAAGGTGTCAAATTCATGAAAAAAGGGTCCCAACACATCAGGGTATTTATTTTTATGTAAGAAAGGGTAGGTGGAATTGGTAAATTCTTTTTCCACTAATTGATTTTTATTACCCTCATTGGAGAGGTAAAAGTCGAAATAAATATGGGAGGAAGTTGAGAAGTAATTATATGTAGCCTCATAAAAGTACAGGGATTTATTTTGGCTTAGGTTATTTTCTATTTCTGAAAGATCCTTTGCTTTTAATTCCGGAAGCAGGTAAAAAAACAACAATAAAAAATAAGTCAGTCCCGAAAAAATAATTACAAAAGAGTTTTTGTATGGGATTATTTTCCCAGCTTCCAACAAAAGGTAAATTACTAAAATCAACCCCGCCAATCCTATTAACATAAAGTAATTGAGCGCACCTGATGCAGCCACTGTATCATATAAATCTTTTACTGAATAGGCAAATAAATCAGACCCCAAAGGAACGAGAGTTTTGGAAAAATAAAAAATAAGCCCCAATTCGAAAATCACCAACAGGCTTAATATCAATTTCAATAAGAAATAGGAAAGCTTAGGAAGTACCAAGCCCATAAAGAACTGGACTATTAAAAAGAAACCAATTACATAAATTCCCCATTGGAATGTTTCAAAAACATTGAACCAAATAACCTCCTGATCCTCAATATTAATGTCATGGATTTCACTGACCCAAAACACTTCAAAAAGACCAAGTGTCAGCATCATTAAAAGAAAAATTACGCTTATTTGCCAAAACCTAGTCAAATTCCTCGTAATATTGGCAATTAATTTGGATTGAATCGCTGCTTTTTGGTCCATCTTTATTTGAAAATTGACGTAATTTTGAAGTGCTAATTAACTAATTATTTAAATATTTATTCTTATAAATTAGCTATATTGTAAAATAAATTAGATCATCAAAAATGAATAAAGGTTCCCTAATTAAAGAACTGTTTTCAAACATCAAAACAACTGGGGCAGTTACATTTAGTTCTAAGTCATTGGTGAACAAAATGCTGTCCTTTGCCAACTTTAAGGGGGCAAAAACAATAATAGAACTTGGAGGTGGAGATGGTAGTATTACCCGTGGGATTATTGAAAGAATGGAAGATGATGCTCAGTTGTTGGTATTTGAAATTAGCAAGGCTTTCTGTGACAATTTAAGGAAAGAATTTAAGCATAAAAATATTCAAATTATATGTGATTCGGCAGAAAATATGGATCGATACCTTAATGGTAAATCTGCCGATTTGATCTTTTCCTCTTTGCCTTTTAGCTTAATCCCCAAGGAATCCAGGATTGAAATCTATAAAAAATCAAGAACTCATCTTGATTCACAAGGTTACTTTATACAGATTTGCTACTCTTACCTATTAAAATTCCAATTTGCCAATTACTTTAAAAGCATCAAAACTGCTTTTACCCTAAAAAATTTCCCCCCAGCATTTATTATGATTTGCAATTAATCAACCTATTTGGGAAAAAATAAAGTGGTAAATTAGAATATTTGTATAGCTAGTAAAAGGGCAATTAATATAGTTGGTTTAAAGGGCTACCAGATTGGATCAGTTGGTTGGAAATTGCAAGTGGGAACCTGGATTAAGAAGGATATATTATCTTATTTGAAGAAAAAATATCTTTATCAAAATCCGGCTTTTTTGCAATCAAAATTAATCTTCAAAGTTTTTTAGGGTTTAAAATGTTTAAGTAAAAAGCTTCCCCATCCTTTTGAGACAATCCATGTCATGGGGTTTTATCCCTCGGGATAAAAAGGTAAATTGGCTTTGATGAAAGAGGATAAATACAAAGGAAGAGGTGCCCACTCTCACCCCCACAATCCCTATATAAAGAGGAAAATAGTTGTTGAACATGATGAGGGGGTTGATGAGGAAAAATATTTGGACAGGCCAGTTACCAAATATTTTTCTGAAATGGCCAAGCAGGGGATCAGCAAAAACAATAGCCCGGATCTTCCATTGGATTATTCTGTTAACCCCTATCAAGGTTGTGAGCATGGTTGTGTTTATTGTTACGCCAGAAATTCCCACCAATACTGGGGCTTTGATGCTGGTTTAGGGTTTGAGACCAATATCATGGTCAAATACAATATTGTGGAAGCTTTGGAAAAGCAATTTTCCCAGAAGAATTACCAACCCAAGCCTATAATGCTTTCCGGAAATACAGACTGTTACCAACCGGCAGAAAAAAAGTATCAACTTACCCGAAAAATCCTTGAACTTTGTCTTAAAGTCAAACATCCCGTAAGCATTATTACCAAAAACACCCTAATTGCCAGGGATTCAGGTATCATAGAAGAATTGGCCAGGAATAATTTGGTACATGTTTATATGTCCATTAATCATTTGGATCAAAAGCTTAAGTTAAAACTGGAGCCCCGAACAGCACTACCCCAGAAAAAAATAGATTTGATAGGAGAATTTACACAAAAGGGGATCCCATGTGGAGTAATGGTGGCACCGATCATTCCTTCCCTCAATTCTGAAGATATCCCAAAAATCATTGAGAAAACGGCAAATGCAGGAGCTTTAAAAGCTGGGTACACCATTGTGAGACTCAATGGAACGGTAAAGGAAGTCTTTTCCCAATGGATTTGGGAAAATTTTCCTGATAGGGCCCAAAAAGTTCTTCATCAAATTGAAGAAGTACACGGTGGCCAATTAAACGATACCGATTGGGGAAGAAGAATAAAAGGAGAGGGGCCCATAGCACAAATGATCAACCGTGTATTCCAACTTTCCGTAAAGAAATTTATGAATGGCCGTAAAATGCCTCCATTTAATCTACAAGCATTTTGTCCTGACGGCCAAACTCGTTTATTTTAAAAGGAAACAATATGACTGACATTCTTGAAATTGCCATCTTGGAACTGGGAAGACAAAGAAAAAAAGAACCATTTTTAGCCTTAGAAATAATTAAATGGGTTTATCCCCAGGATTGGCAACGGTTTATCCCAGACCTTTTGGAAACTTTGGATAAATTACAAAAGGAAGGTAAAATTGTTTTGCTAGATGAGCAGGGAAAAAGTGCCAGAGAAGAACCTAATGAAAAAACAAAAATTCTCGTGAAAGGCTGATATCGAACCTTTAAATATATTCAATCACTTTAAACTAACCATAAAGAAATAATTACAACCCATGAAGGAACTACCGAAAACAGAAACAAGAGAAATTCCGGAAGGTTATGAGCTTGCCACTTTGGGAGCTGGATGCTTTTGGTGTGTCGAAGCAATATTTGAAAAACTAAAAGGGGTGAAAAACCTGCTTCCCGGATTCAGTGGTGGACATATCGAAGATCCAAGTTATCAAGATGTGGTAACAGGAACTACCGGCCATGCGGAGGTTATACAGTTTGCTTATGATCCCCAAATCTTGCCTTTTTCTGAAATTTTGAAAATATTTTGGTCCACTCATAATCCCACCACTTTGAACAGACAAGGGGCAGATGTTGGAGCTCAATACCGTTCTGCAATTTTTTATCATTCTGATAAACAAAAAGAAATAGCGGAAGAGTTGAAAAAACAATTGAATAATTCTGATGTTTTTTCTGATCCCATTGTGACAGAAATCACTCCATTTTCTAATTTTTATCCAGCAGAAGATTACCATAAACAATATTATGAAACCAACAAACAGGCACCCTATTGCCAAATGGTTATTCGACCAAAGGTGGAAAAATTCAAACAATATTTTGGGGAGAGGATAAAATGAATTAAACCTTTTTCTTTTTGCCCTCCCTTAAAACGAGGACCAAAAGTTGCTATATCAAATCTTTTTAAAACAAGGATTCGTAATCTTTTCAATAAGGTTTTTTTCAAAGGGGAATTTTATTTTAACTCTCTTAAAAATGAAAACTAAGTACCTTTATCAAGTTCATTCCTTAAAAGCATACCCATTAAATGATTCGGTATTTTTAACAAAAATCTTATTTTTATAAAGAAGGAAATTTATTTTCAAATCAAATTTGATCCAACAGTCGACTGTTGACAGATTCCCAAGGAGGTAAAAAAAATTCATAAATTAAAGGTCTATGAGAACTAGAGCCCAAGAGTCCAGGTCTGCCATTGAGCGGTTATATATTACTATGAGACATTTGTTTATCCGTGGATCCTATAAACCGATGGGGGTCTCAGGGGAATCCCTGGTAAATGCTTTGCTGGTACTGCGCCCGGAAATCTATGGCCTGGTCACCGACAAAGAAAAAGTAGAGCTGGATGGACTTTTATATGTAATGGAACGGCTTCCCAGAGGCATCGAAGAATGTCAATATGTTAGATTGATAAGTAGGGAAGGGTATGAACATTCTGATTTTGAAACCCTGGTTCCCAGTAAAAGGAGGAGAAACTGTTACAGGGTGGATCATGAACAGATGTATGTAGAAATGACAAGGGGAAAAAGTGATATTTATGATATCATGACCCACCTCACTTTTTTATACATTGAATCCGAAAAAATCAGAACCAACAGCACAGATGCAAAGGGTAAGATCAACCTGAATTGGTTGATGCTTTCCAAAATAGTCGAAAAGGAAGAGAATGGCGAGGACTTTGATGAAGAAGCGGCTTGTTCTTATTTAAGCCATATTACCGGAAGGACTTTTGATGAAACTCACCAGGCTATTACAGCTTTTAACAGGTCTAGGAATTCAAATAGTATCTTTTCAATAGTTTATCACTTGGGGAAACTGGCCTTTGATGAGGTATTGGATGATCAGGATCGAGAAATTTCCTTTTCTGCCACACTAAGGGAAAGGATTGGTCACCATGTATATGGTGAAATGTGGGCCAACCGCATCAAAACCATCTTGGATGAAGAGGATTTACTCCACCGGCCCATTCATATTATCAGCGCTAATCTGCATAGTGTGATGAATACCATTTATGGTCATCAAGCTTTGAACTTGGAATCTTTCGAGGAAATAGAACAGGTGGCATTGGATATCAGTACCCATAGCAAACATAATAGGGCAAAAGACATCAGGGCATACGCCAACCATCATGGATTTATTGATATCCCCGACCTGTCCGGAACCAATATTGGTGCCCAGGTGATTGACACCAGCAAGTTTGTGAAGGACACCCTAATTCCTGGAGTAAAATTACAGCAGGAGGAGCGGAAAAAGCCTGTTATCCTAGTGATGGATTATGCCTTTGGAGAACAAGCTTATGAATGTTTTGATGAATTGTTAAAACCTTATGAAAAGGAGGGTCAGATGATTCCTCTGGATGTGGTTTCAGCGTCCATTATGGGAAAAGCAGGAATACTAAAAGGGAACAAAGGGGATCTAATGATTCCCTCCAGCCATGTTTTTGAAGGCACGGCAGATAATTATCCCTTTAAAAATCAATTAAAAGCCAAAGATTTTGAAGGGTTTGGATTGGGCATCTATGAGGGGCCAATGATTACTGTTTTGGGAACCTCCCTACAAAATACCGATGTGTTGAAATACTTTATGGAGTCCTCCTGGAATGCCATTGGGCTGGAAATGGAAGGGGCCCATTACCAAAAAGCCCTGCAATCCGCCAGCAAAATAAGAAGAAGCATAAGGAAAAATGTAAAAGTCCTTTATGCCTATTATGCCTCTGATAATCCACTAAAAACAGGCAGTACATTAGCTTCCGGAAGTCTTGGGATGGAAGGGGTAAGGCCAACCTACTTGATCACCTATAAAATTTTGGAAAAGCTGTTTAAACAAAAAGTTAAAGAAATTCAGTGATTTTTTCGAAACAGCCCCCATTTAGAAGGAGGGCTGAATTACTCCGGGATTTGCAATGCCATCAATGTAATGAATGAAATCTGTTTGCTGAATCCTTGAAAACCCTATTTATTGGCTAAAGGCATTAGCGAAAATTTGTAAGCACCATTTAAAGGGTTGGCTGCTAATGACGGGAAAATTGTTGACCAATTCACCAAGGGCCTGCTTTTTCATGGCCCTTGGTTAGAATAATGATACTCCTTAAGGGTATTTTCGAATTCGATATTGAAAAACGCCTTATTTGGAGGAAATTAAGTTTGATCTTTTTATGATTTCGTCCAACTGATATTTAACCTTTGAAATCATTCAGAAAATATTCGTGCAGTTCGTGGTTCATAAAACAAAATAATAATTAAGAAAAATTGCCCATCCATTATAAAACAACTATTTTGTAATTGAATTTTTGGTATAATCAGAGGTGTTTCAAAATATTTACCAATCCGAAGACTTTTATTCAAACAAGGATATAATAAATAACACTATAATTTTTTTTCACCAATCAAAAATCAACGAATATGAACAACAAAAGCTACTATTTTATTGCGGTTCTTCTATTAACCTTTTTGGCATGTAGTAAGGAAAAGAAAAAAGGGACTGATCAGGCTTTGAAACAATTCACCTACCATGATGTGGAACCCGCTGATTTTCCAAAACTTAATATTGAAGGGGTTAATTTTCCTGAGGATTCAGTAATTCTGAATCAATGGATCCATGATTCAGACAAAAGCAAGATCTATTTGCATGGCTGGGGTATTTGGACTGGGATTACCTCATTAACCGATCAAAAAATTCCGGGTGATTCCAGGAATTTACGGGTTTTCGAGACCTGGCTTACCCCGGAGGAAATGATTGATTCCATTAATAATCAACCTATTAAGCGGTCCAATCGGGCCAACTTAAATAAACCGAATCAATTCACCCATTTTTCCTCCAGCCAACAAACCGTCAATGACAGTATTTTTGAGTCGGTTTCTTACAGTCCTGCAGCTTCGGATTTTGCCATTGAAAACAAAATTTTTATGGCGACCACGCTATATGATATCGCAACAAATAAAAACAAAAAGGAAATCCCCTTTTTCCCAAAGAATGCAATCACCATAAAACCGGTTTTTAAATTACTGCCCACCTCAGGTGGTGAAACCTTGTTCAATATCGCTTTCTGGCCAGGAACTACCAATAAATTGGAGGCTTATCCGGAGCAAGATTGGGATACATTTGTTACGGTGGATGTCACCAATCAGAGTGGTCAAAAGGATTCCATTTACAATGTGGATGATTTTATCCACTTTAAAATAAATGATGAGGACGCCTATTTTTTAAATAAGGAGTTTACCGAAAATAGCGGCAACCAATTTAATGCAAAGCCAGGGGATATAGCCATCCTGGTGGGAATGCATGTAGGCACCAGGGAAATCACCAACTGGACCTGGCAAACCTTTTGGTGGACGCCGGATCCTGCCAATCCACCATTACCTAGTTCAAAGGCTGTTGCCGATATGCGTCCAAATGAACTCCAAGGAGCACCAAGCAATTACGCGATGTCTGTAGCCTATTATATGGTGGATCCCAATGAACCCTATGAAGGGCAGGATATTACCGGAGAACCCAATTATGCCTTTAATCCTTATTTGGAAGCTGGCTTTGGCCCGGGAGTTTTTAATGATTCCATCAGTTATATACAGACGGGAGAGGAGCAAATAAAAACCTATGTAGGCGTAAGGACCAATTGTATGAGCTGCCACAGGATGGCCACTGTGGATCCCAATGCCCTGGGCAATAAGAAAAACTCGCAAACCCCTTATGTTGGGAATGCTTATATAAGCCGTTCCGATAGTCTATTTGATGGACAGCTTTTACTGGATTTCGCCTGGTCCATCCAGGGGAATGTGGATACCACAGGACTTAAAAAATATATTGAGGAGAATTAAGAAATAAAAGTAAAAAACCAAATGGCCCTCGTTTGCAACGAGGGCTTAATTAGTTTTGCATTTGCAATTCCATTACATAGGTATTGGTAAAAACTGGATAGGACTTTCTCCAGATATTGTGTTCGACCATAAATCTAATACCCTTTTTGGTTTTAATTGTTAATGGAAGGGCAAAATGATAATTACTGGGCATAACTTCAACAAAAATCTACCGCCAAAACAGGGGAAGAAAAACTAAAGAAGTACCATCGTTTTTTGGGAATTTATTAAACAAGAAAACCGAATATAGATATGCAAATTCGCTGTATTTGTTAGAAAAAACAGTTTCAATATACCAGTTGAACAAAACCTCCTACGTCGGTAGCTATTTGATTTTGAACAGTTAACCAATTTATTTTCAGTGATTTACCCTAAATTCACTCCATGTTTTACCATTAAATAAATAACATCATGGAAAAAAAAGTCTTCGTCAACGGATGTATGAGGAAATGTTGGTCAGGAACTATTCCCCCAGGACCATCAGTACCTACATCAGCCTTGTATCGGCAGTTTCCAAACATTTTGGAAAGATCCCCGAACAGATCAGTATTGGTAAGTTAAAGGAATACCTTTTCCATAAGGTCGAAGTCAACAAAATGTCCCCTTCAGGGGTGAATCAGACCATCAGTGCGTTCAAAATACTTTTCAAAGATGTCCTGGGCAGGAGCTGGGATCCGGTAAGAATCAAGCGGCCCAGACGGCCCCAACTCCTCCCTTCTGTTTTTTCGAAAGAGGAGATATCCCTTATACTGAACTCCATAAGGAACAGAAAGCATTATTGCCTGCTGGCCCTCACCTACGCCTCCGGTCTGAGGCTGAACGAGGTGATCAGCCTGAAGCCCTGTGATATCGACAGTGACAGGATGCAGCTGAAAGTAAGGGGAGGAAAGGGATATAAGGACAGGTATACCCTGCTGCCAAAAGGGCTGTTGGAAAGGCTCCGGGAATACTACAGGTACTACCGGCCCAAAACCTATCTTTTCGAAGGCCGGACACCTGGCAAACCCTACAGTGAAAAGAGTGCACAGTGCGTTTTAAAAAAAGCCATGGAATGCGCAGGGGTAACAAAGCATGCTTCTTTCCATACCCTTCGCCACTCCTTTGCCACGCACCTTCTTGAGCAGGGAACCAATGTCAGGTTAATCCAGGAGCTGTTGGGCCACAAATCCCTCAGGACCACTACGGTTTACCTGCATGTGACCAACTTGAATCCGGCACAGATCAAAAGTCCCCTGGACGAGCTGTGATGGATATCCTTAACAAGAGGAACAGCGGGGTAGAACTTTCCGATATCCTTCTGGGGCAGAAAGAATCCTTTCTTTCAGGAAACAGCCCGTGTACCGCCCAGTACAAGGCCTATCTGGACATCATTTCCTGCAGGACATCTGAAATGGGTTCCCATACCCTGGCATGTGACAGCTGTGGCCATACCAAAACGAGCTATAACAGCTGCCGGAACCGCCATTGTCCCAAGTGCCAGTATATCAAACAGCAGGTATGGGTAGAAAAGCTCAGGAGCAGGTTGCTGCCGGTGAGGTACTTTCACGTAGTGTTCACCGTCCCGGACTTTCTCAGGCCGCTTTTTTATACCAACCAGCGGTATGGTTACAAGCTCCTGTTTGAAGCCTCTTCGGCCGCAGTGAAAAAGGCTGCCCTGAACCCCGCTTTTCTGGGGGTTGAAAGCGGCTGTATGGCGGTGCTGCATACATGGGGACAGTCCCTGTCCTACCATCCACATATCCACATGCTTGTTCCTGCCGGGGGACTGGACAGCGATGGGCAGGAGTGGATCGTCGCCCATAAAAAGTTCTTTGTTCCGGTGAAGGCACTGTCAGCTATTTACAGGGGCGTATTTATGGAAAAACTTATCAGGGCGTTGGAAGGAAACCTTCTCAGGATACCGGAAAAGCAGGCAAAACTGTTTGCCGACCCAAGGCTTCTCAGGCGGGAAGCCTATGCAAAGTTTTGGCATGTCTACATCAAAAAGACCTTCAGGGGGGCAAACCAGGTGGTCAGCTATCTGGGAAGGTATACCCACCGCGTGGCCATCAGCAACAGCAGGATCCAATGGACTGATGGGAAAGCGGTCAGTTTCAGGTGGAAGGACTACAGGGACAACAGGAACAGGACCATGAGCCTCAGCTGCCACGAGTTTGTAAGGAGGTTTATGCAGCACATCCTCCCTTCTGGATTTTACAAGATCAGGTACTACGGGATCATGGCCTCGGCAAACAGCAGGACCAAAATGGAAACCTGCTTCAGCTTGCTGAAAAAGACAGGGTACATCTCCTTCTACCAGGGACTGACCACTTACGAGATACTGGAAGAGGTACTGGGCCCGGACTTCTTCCTTTGCCCCTGCTGTAAACGGGGAAAAATGGTGTTCGGGATTGCTTCACCAAAAGAAAAAGGCCCCTGAAACTTTATAAACGGGACGTTCATTGACATCATGAAGAACAGATTGGAGGGAAAAGGTTTCCCAGGGAAAAATATGCCTTTTTCCAGCAAAACCATCAATCAAACTAGAAGCTTTAAACAGCGAAACCAAAGAACCTCCTGAAAACTCCCGCCAAGAAAAGATCCATGAAAGACAAATGCCCATAGCAGTTCACCGGCTCCGTCCAACTATGTTTTAAACGCAATCTTGGTAGTCTTAAGAAAATAGTTTATTTTTTTACCTAGATTGCGTCTAAAACACTTTACGTTACCTGCAATATGGAAAAATTCGAATGGAAAGAAGACAGAATTGTCGAAGGAATTGAACCTTCTATTTATTTAACTGAGAATAAATTTTATTTAGCTGGAAAGAGATTAGATAGTTATTTTACAGAACCTATTGTCGTAAATCTTTCATTCTCAATTGAACTATATTTAAAGTGTTTGAATACAAAATCTACTTATTCGAAAAAAGATAATACTGATTTACCAATTCTTGAACGAAAGTTAGAAACTATATATGGACATAATTTTGAAGAAATATTTAAGAACTTAAAACCGACTGAGTAAAAAAATTTATCATTTCAATATTTGGAAAAATTTGGCACCGATTTTAAACAAGATTTGACAGAAATTAAGAATGCTTTTGTCGAATATCGATATTCTTTTGAAAAGGATTCTTTAAGCATCAATTTGTCAATTCTAAATCGAGTGGGTGATTTTCTAAAAAAATATATTGAAAATGAAATGAGACAAGAAAATATAGCAGGTAACAATGTATAACCGCAATTACGGCGGATTCGTCTACCCTTCGACTGTGCTCAGGGCAGGCTAGAATCCACTCGGAATAACTAACATCAGTGCCAAATAGAAAAACATTTACTTTAAACCCGTAATTGGCGTTAATACGAAACCGTTCAGTATGTACTGCGAATCTCCCACAGATGTACTCAAAACTCCCTAAAAGCCCCGCCTCAATCCCCCAATCTCCACCCCAACTGCTTTGATAAATGGAATACCTGCCTATCTTTGTAAGGCTACAAAAAACTTTGGGAATTAAATCAAATGCAATTGAGCAAGATTGAAATTCCTACCAACCCTAAAGGAAGCAACCGATTTTTTCAAAATTTACTATCTTGACCAAAGGTCAATGAATATTGATTGGAATTAATCGGTAAGAAAACAAGCGAATTATGATGGATGTTGTGAATTTCACGAGCTTTAATTTTAACGTTGCCCTGCAGGAAGGGCTCAATGCCATGGGCTTTGATAATCCAACGCCCATTCAGGCTCAAGCTATTCCAAAGATTATGGAAGGCAAGGACCTGATTGCCTGTGCCCAAACAGGAACAGGGAAAACGGCAGCTTTTATTTTGCCCATCATCAATAAAATTGCAGAAAGCGGAAAGGACGATCTTAATACTTTGATTTTGGCGCCCACCCGGGAACTGGCCATTCAAATAGACCAACAAATTCAGGGCTTGGCTTATTTTGCCGGAGTAAGCTCTTTGGCGATTTATGGGGGAGGGGATGGCATTACCTGGGAACGACAAAAAAAGGCCCTTGAACATGGGACCGGAATTATTGTGGCCACTCCGGGCCGGTTAATTGCCTTGATGGCAGGTGGAAAGATCAATTTCTCCACCCTTCAGCATCTGGTATTGGATGAAGCCGACCGGATGCTTGATATGGGATTTTCGGATGATATCTTGAAGATCATCAATTACCTGCCCCAAAAACGCCAAACCGTTCTTTTTTCGGCCACCATGCCGGAAAATATTCGGAAATTCTCCAAAAAGATCCTTCATCATCCTGAAGAAATCAATATTGCCATCAGTAAAACTGCTGAAGGGGTAACACAGATGGCCTACTTGGCTTATGATAATCAAAAAGAGGATTTACTTCAGCATATACTTGGACAAAAGGATTATGAAGCGGTAATCATTTTTGCTTCTACTAAGGAAAAGGTAAAGTCTATCTATAAAACCCTTAAAAAGAAATTTGAGGTGGAAGGCTTTCATTCTGATCTGGACCAAATGGAAAGGGAAAAAATCATGTCCCGCTTTAAAAATAAAACTTTGAAGATTTTGGTGGGCACGGATATTCTTTCCCGTGGTATTGATGTGGAAGGCATCGAACTGGTGATCAACTATGATACTCCTGGGGACCCTGAGGATTATGTCCATAGGGTAGGGCGTACCGCCAGGGCAGATATGAAAGGAGAGGCCATTACTTTTATCAATGAGAAGGATCAGGGAAAATTTTCTAAAATAGAGCGTTTGATTGGTCTGGATATTCCCAAAGAAAAATTACCCGAAGAATTGGGAAATGGGCCCGAATATTCCCCAGTCAGAAGGAAACCAAAGGGAGAACCTTCCAGAAAGCCCAACAAAAAGTTTGGAAATAAGCCCCAACAAAAAGCAAAGCCTTCTTCCAATAAAACCCAAAAGAGCCCTTCAAAAAAGCCGGAAGAAAGCCCCTCCAAGTCCACCAACTCCCAGGGTAAATTCAGAAAAAGACACAATGTCCAGGATATGAATAAGGATTAGAATTTTTAGTTGAAAGGGTTTCACGCTAAGGCGGTAAGGGCGCAAAGGTTTTTGTTTAGAAGTTAAGACAACTTATCGGTTTTGAGGATTGAAAATCCTTTGCGATCAGTAGGTCGGGATTTCAAATCCCGACCAGCACAAATATGACGTGGCAGACTCAACAATCAAAAACGAGATTGCCTGCCCTCCCTGACTACCGATCAGGCAGGCGGGAGGCGGGCCACACCCTTTTCCTTACCCCTCTCCACCCAAACAAGGCTTCTCAAAGACGTTACCGATCTTATTCCTCAAAATTTTTAATTCGAGCTCATTTTTTTAGTCCAATTCTTGAATCCCTTTTTTTTCACTCCGAATTTCGTGGAATATAATTCCTAAATTTCCTTTACTTTCTCTGAATTGATATTAATATTTGTATAAATACATAAAAAGATTTTTTGGAACAAGAATTAAGTATTATATGGAAAAAATGTTTTATTTATTCTTAAAAAAATCTAAAAAAATACCATTTATAAGCTTATTTGAGCCAAATTTCTATATGAAATAGTCTCAACTTTATATTTCAAAGGGTATATTTATTAATTCGTTAAAATTTAATAAACAAAAAATATAATTTTAGGAAATTAACTTTTTCCTATTGAATATTTGTTTGTTATCAGACAATCCCTAACTTTAGAATAGATTAATTTTGTAGAGTCGGTCCTATATAATAGGAAGTTCAAATTTTGGGATATTTAATTTTTGTGTGGTTTTACCTTGGTGATTTTAAATATCCTTCATCTATACGTCAGAAAGTTTTCTCCATTTTGGAACAAAAGGGAAGACATTTTTAAAGAAAGTTGACTTTTGGATTTATGGTTTTTGAAGTTTTAAAGATCATTTCAGAAGAGGTAAATCAATATTTCACCAGGTCAGGAATGGAAGACTCCAAGGTGATTTTGGAAAATATTGCCTTGATTGAGTCGCAACAGGAAAATGCAGAACTGTTGAAAAATAAAGTAGTCCTCAGTTTGATCAACTTTAAAGAGGAGACTACTTTAAAAAATTTCCCCAATCACCAGCTCGGGGAGAACAGAATCAGTTACAAACAGTCCAAAGTAAACCTCAATCTCTTTTTGATCTTTTGTGCCAATCGGTCCACTTATAATAAATCCCTCAAAGACCTATCCAAGATCCTTGAGTTTTTCCAACATAAAAAGGTATTTACCCAATCCAATACTGAATTTGACAGGGATTTGGATGAAATGAGTTCCATCAAAGACTTTAGGTTTACCATGGAGTTGTTTACTCCAACATTTGAAGAACTAAACTATATCTGGGGGACCTTGGGAGGAAGGCAATTACCCTCTGTTTATTACAAATTAACACTGATTGAAATTGAAAGGGATCAAACCCAGGCGGAAGGGGAGCTTATTTCTACAATCAATAGAAACTATAAACAATTTAAACCATGATTGTTTCATCTGTTTTTAGGCCAATTTTAGAACTTTCTATTTATCACAACTACTTTTTGAATGAGGGTCAAAATAATTTTTGGGCCATGGATGCTGAGGAAAAGGCAGAGAGGTTAAAGTCCTACGATTGGAGAGAGATATTTGAGGTAACTCCCACTATAAAAACCCAAAATATTCTTCAAGGTCAAAATATGGTGTTTTATGCTTCCAAATCTGGTTTTAAGCTCGGCATAAAGGTAAAACCGGAAGATGAGAAAATACCCTATATTTCCCTAAGTCCGGAAACTGGATTGACTTTCCTTATCCAAATTCGTGACCCCTATTTTTGGAATTACACAGGTTTGCAATGGGATCAGGATTCACTTTTATATTTTTCCAACAAAACACCGGATTTACCCGAGCCATTTTCTTTTGAACGTATCCTTATGATTCAGCAAAATAAGCTGGTTAATGGGGATTTTGTAATAAAAGGGAATAACAGAATTGATTTGTTGGACAAATATACTCACCAGCCATCTATCAATTTGGCCGGCTTGATCCATATTCAAATGAAAGGGGATACAGGACAATCAAGTTTGATCAATAATAATGGAAAACTAAAAAATAACCTCCCGCATTTTAAAATCCATTTTGATAATCAAAAAACGATTTGGAAATATATCAACAAGAAGAAGGCCATTGAGATGGAAACAAAAAATGCCTTGCCTCTGACAAAATATGGGTACATCCAACTTGACCCGCAGTCAGATTTGAAATCCACTCCACCGGATGTAGAGAATTATGCTCTTCCCAATCCCAATCCCTATCGGATTACTTTAGAATCAAATAAAATCTATTCAGAAATATTCATTTAAACCTTTTTTATCATGGCAACAACAATAAAAACTCCAGGTGTTTACATCGAAGAGATATCCAAATTTCCGCCCTCGGTGGCACAGGTTGAAACAGCCATTCCTGCTTTTATTGGTTATACCGAAAAGGCAAAAGATGGGGACAAAGACCTTCCTGCAAATGAACCAGTAAAAATATCCTCTGTGCTGGAGTTTACCGAACATTTTGGTGGGCCTCCCCAAGTGGATGTAACCACATTGGAAATCAATGCTCAAAACCAGGTATCTGATTTAGCGCTGGCAGAAAAGTTTTATTTATATGAATGCATTAGAATGTTTTATGCCAATGGCGGAGGAGATTGCTATATAGTTTCAGTTGGAAAATACACGGATACCGTTCAAAATGGTACTGCAGATGGATCCACACCGGGTTTTTTAGCTGGTCTTGCCAAAATTAAAAAGGTGGACAGGCCCACCTTACTGGTTGTTCCGGATGCTTCTCTAATGAGTCAAAGCAATGTTAATTCGTTGTACGCAGCCATGCTTGGCCAATGCAATGAATTGAAGGACAGGTTTTGCATTTTCGACCTCAAAGAAAGTGGAGCTGATTATGAGGATGCTGTTGAAGACTTTAGAAATGGCATAGGCATGAATTACTTAAAATATAGTGCCGCTTATTCACCATGGTTAAAGGCCAACCTCCCGCGGGTTGTCAAATATAAGGATATCAAAGGGAAAATTACCCAAAATGGCCCAGTGGTAGATCTGGCAGATTTAATCGCTGACCCGGATGCCAAAGACCTGGCCAATAGACTTGATAACCTTGTTGATGACCAAACTACAATAAATGGGGCACTGGATACTTTGAAGGGAAGTCATTCTTCCTATCAAGCAAGGTTTGAAGCCTTGGCCAATACCCTCAAAAACACTCCGAACAAAGCTAATTTGGAAGCATTGATCAACTTTTATACGGAAAGTATGGATTTGGTAAGGGATACCATCGACCTGGGGGGATCGGCCATTACCCTAAAAGATAAAAGCACACCAGCAGGAAACCTAAAATTCCTTTTTGATTTTCTGGTTTCAAAGCTGGGAACAGCACTGGATAATACCGAAAATGAAATAGCTAAAATTTCTTCCGATTCCAGCGCCTTATCCTCCGCTTTAACTTTAACTGCTTCAACTACCGGATTAGATTACACCACCACAACTTCAACTAATGTTTACTTTGGCAGTGGAACAACCAACCAGGAAAAGATACAGCCCCATGTTGGTGCTTTTAACAAACTGTGGAACAGCATTAAATCTTCCCTGGACCTTATATCTACATCAGCAGAAAGTTATACAGCTACAGTGGAGACTTCCACAGTAGAAGCCATTCCCGCTCTCAAAACCATTTTCCAACGTATAGCTAATGAGTATCTCACCTTACCCCCAAGTGCCACAATTGCAGGTGTTTATGCAAGAGTGGATTCCAATAGAGGGGTATGGAAAGCTCCTGCCAATGTTTCTTTGAATAATGTAATAGGGGTGACTGAACTCATCGACAACAAGGAACAGGAAAACCTGAATGTGGATGTGGTTGCAGGTAAATCCATCAATATTATCCGTCCATTCACAGGAAAAGGCATCATGGTATGGGGAGCAAGGACCCTTGCAGGTAATGATAATGAATGGCGCTATGTGCCAATAAGGCGATTTTTCAACATGGCTGAGGAATCCATCAAAAAAGCTACGGAACAATTTGTTTTTGAACCCAATGATGGAAATACCTGGGTAAGGGTACGGGCCATGATAGAAAACTTCTTAACCCTTCAATGGAGGGCAGGAGCTTTGGCTGGTGCAAAACCTGAACATGCATTCTATGTTAAAGTTGGCTTGGGACAAACCATGACTTCCCAGGATATTTTGGAGGGTAAAATGAACGTAGAAATCGGCATGGCGGTAGTTCGACCGGCTGAATTCATTGTGTTAAAATTCTCTCACAAAATGCAGGAATCTTAAAATTTTTAAATAACTCAAAACTATAATCATCATGAGCTATCCTTTGTCAAAATTCCATTTCTCCGTGGAGTGGGGAGGAACCAAAATAGGATTTACTGAAGTATCCGGGTTGGATGTGGAAACCGAGCTTATAGAATATAGGCACGGGGCAAGCCCTGAATACAGCAAAATAAAAATGCCGGGCATGCAAAAATTTTCCAACATCACCTTGAAAAGGGGGACTTTTGCTTCTGACAATGAATTTTATGACTGGTATAAGACGATTAACCTGAACAAGGTGGACAGAAAGGATATAACCATCAGTTTACTTAATGAGGAACACGAACCGGTGGTTTCCTGGAAGGTTAAAAATGCCTGGCCTCTAAAAATTCAATCGACTGATCTGAAAGCAGATGGAAACGAAGTGGCCATAGAAACCATGGAATTGGTTCATGAAGGGCTTACTATTCAAAATGAATAAGCATGAGTAATTATTATCCTCCAGTTGGCTTTTTTTTCAATGTAAAATTTGAAGACTTAGAATCTCAATCTGGGGACTCAGAGTTCCAATCCGTTTCCGGGCTTTCGGTGGACATAGAAACCGAGGAAATTGCTGAAGGCGGTGAGAATCGGTTCAAGCATAAATTTCCTGTCAAAACCAAGTATCCCAACTTGGTTTTGAAACGGGGTTTGATCGTCAACACAAAATTAATCAAATGGTGCAGGAATGCTATTGAGAATTTTGAATTCAAGCCAGTGAATTTAACGGTTTCATTGATGAATGAAAAAGTACCCGAGGGAAACCCAGAAGGGGAGCCTAAAAGAGAACCATTGATGAGCTGGAATGTAGTTCATGCTATTCCT
The DNA here is from genome assembly GCF_030409905.1 of Echinicola jeungdonensis. Classification (NCBI taxonomy): domain Bacteria; kingdom Pseudomonadati; phylum Bacteroidota; class Cytophagia; order Cytophagales; family Cyclobacteriaceae; genus Echinicola; species Echinicola jeungdonensis. The sequence goes on along the minus strand of NZ_JAUFQT010000002.1, from coordinate 655,277 downwards.
GTGAAGTGGAGTGTGGATGATTTAAATGCAGAGGAAAGCAAGATGGTTATTGAATCTATTGAATTGTCGTATAACTACTTTAAAACTATTCCTAACAATGCCGATTGAAATTAAAGAGCTCCATATCAAAATAAAAGTGGATGAAAACCAGGATAGAAGTCCAGGAGGAGGTTTTTCCCCAAAGGAAAAACAAAAGTTGATTGACCAGTGCATTGAACAGATCCTGGAAGTATTGGGAAAACAAAAAGAACGATAAACCATGAGTGAAGGGAAGCTGGAAAAATTAAAAATCTGGGCATACAAAGACTCCAAGTTTTCTGAAAAAGTGGATGATGGGGAATTTGTCACCTTGCTCAATCCTGAAAAATATTCTTACAAGCACAAGGTAGAACAAAACGAGGACCAGGCGGCAGGAACGAGTGCTGCTCCAACCCGTTTCAATAAAATTCTGCCACAGACTTTGGAATTGGATTTTTTGTTTGACCGGACTGGGGTTATTCCAGGATATGAAAGCACAGAAAATGGAGTAATCGATGATATTGAGCAATTCAAAAAGGTAGTCAACGAATACAATGGTGAAAAACACAAGCCCAATTACCTATTGGTGACCTGGGGAAGTTTGCTGTTTCAAGGATACTTGACAGAAATGACCATTGAATTCAAATTATTCAGGCCGGATGGCACCCCCATACGGGCGTTGGCAAAGGCTAAATTGATTGAATTTGTCGAGGAAGAGAGGAGAGCTGCCCAGGAAAACAATCAATCACCAGATATGACCCATTATAGGGTGGTTCATGAAGGAGATACTCTTCCCCTCATGACTTATCAAGTATATGGAGATTCCAAATATTACCTGGAAGTGGCCAAAGCCAATGGATTATCTAATTTCAGAAGGCTTAAAACTGGAACTGAATTGTTTTTTCCACCCCTTCAAAAACAAAAATAAATGAACAATAGCGGTACCATACAGACCAGCCAAAGTGTTGACCGGGTCACTCATAAAATCCTGATTGATGGAAATGAAATTCCTGGTACTTACCAGGTTAAAAGTATCATGGTCAGTAAGGAGGTCAATCGCATACCTTTTGCCCAATTGGCGATTATTGATGGAGATCCTGCAGACCGGGATTTTAAAGGCAGTAATGCTGAATTGTTTGTCCCAGGTAAAAAAATCGAAATTACGGCAGGGTATCATTCTGATGATGCTACCATCTTCAAAGGGGTGGTCATCAAACAAAGCCTTAAAATCCGGGAAAGTTATTCTCTTTTGCAGGTAGAAGCAAGAGACGAAGCCGTAAAGATGACCCTTAGAAGAAAAAGTAAATATTTCTATGAATCGACTGATGCGGAACTTATAGAAGAAATTTTGGGCAACTATGGATTGGAAGCTGAGATTACCAGCACTTCTTACAGTCATCCAGAACTGGTTCAGTATGATGTTACCGATTGGGATTTTATGCTTTTAAGGGCCCAGGCAAACGGGCTGGTGGGGCTTATCGATGATGGAAACGTCACCTTCAATAAACCTGACATTTCCGGAAAGGAGGTAGAAACGGTCACCTTTGGGGCAACCCTTCTGGAATTTGATGCAGAAATGGATGCCAGAACCCAGGTTCCTAAAGTCATTAGCCAATCATGGAATGCGGCAGATCAGACCATCCTTGAAATTGAAGGGGCAGATCCCGGCTTTGCAACCAATGGAAATATTTCACCAAATGACCTGGCCACACTTTTAGATGAAGAGGAGGTAATTTTAAAACATGGAGGTCAAAAGAAAGAAAGCTCATTGCAGGATTGGGCTGATGGAAAATGGACCTATCAACAATTGGCCAAAACCAGGGGAAGGATCAAGTTTCAAGGTATTCCTGATGTAAAACCTGGGGTCTTGCTTTTGTTGGAAGGTGTAGGAGACAGGTTCAATGGTAAGGTTTACATTTCCGGAGTAAGGCACCAAATTACTGAAGGTAACTGGACCATTGATGCCCAATTTGGCCTGGATCCCCAAATGTTTTCTGAAAACCATGATATCCAATCTCCTCCTGCGGCAGGGTTAAATGCGGCAATAAAAGGCCTACATATTGGCATTGTCACCCAACTTGAGGAAGACCCTGAGGGAGAGGACCGTATTATGGTCAAAATCCCATTAATCAACCAGGAAGAACAAGGAATCTGGTGCAGGCAATCTTGTGTGGATGCAGGCAATGAAAGGGGAGTGACATTCAGGCCAGAAATCGAAGATGAAGTGGTAGTTGGATTTATCAATGAGGATCCCAATGATGCAGTGATTTTAGGTGTTTTGCACAGCAGTGCCAAGCCTTCTCCCATTCCTGGTTCTGATGATAATCATGAAAAAGGAATCCATACACGGGAAGGGATGAAATTGATATTTAATGATGATGAAAAGAGCATTTTGATAGAAACTCCAGCTGGTAATAAGTTGGAATTATCAGAAGATCAGGGGGGAATAACTATGGAAGATGAAAATGGCAATAAGGTATTGATGGACAGTAATGGCATAACCATGGAATCTGCCAAAGATTTGGTGCTCAAAGCTACAGGAGATGTCAACATTGAAGGCACCAATATTTTTGCAGCAGCTAATGCCCAATTTAAAGCAGAAGGTTCTGCCGGTGCTGAAATGTCCACCAGTGCCATTGCCGTGGTAAAAGGTTCTCTAGTTCAAATTAATTAAAGAAAAAAATATGGGAATGCCAGCAGCAAGAATCAATGACATGCATGTTTGTCCAATGGTTACGGGAACGGTACCCCATGTGGGAGGTCCGATTATGCCACCTGGGGAACCTACGGTATTAATAGGGGGCATGCCAGCAGCCCGGGTGGGGGACATGGCCATTTGTACCGGCCCGCCAGATACTGTAGCAATGGGTTCCAGTACGGTTTTGATAGGTGGAATGCCGGCAGCGCGTTTAGGAGATAGCACTGCTCATGGCGGAACAATAGTAATTGGTGAACCAACAGTACTTATCGGTTGAATATGGAAGATGAAAAGAAATTTTTGGGAACCGGCTGGAGTTTTCCTCCAGAATTTGACCAAAACCGGGGAAAACTTCAAACTACTTCTGGAGTTGTGGATATTGAAAAAAGCCTCCAGGTCTTGTTAAGCACCAAATTGGGAGAAAGGGTGATGCATCCCACCTATGGATGCAATTTGGAAGAGCTGTTGTTTAGTCCTATCAACAGGACCTTAAAAACCTACGTGAGTGAGTTGATAAAAACAGCAATACTTTACCACGAGCCCAGAATTGATGCGGAGAAAATTGACATTTCCCAGGGGAATGAACTAAAGGGGGAGCTCTTAATCAACATCCAATATAAAATCAGGGCTACCAATTCCAGACATAATTTGGTTTTTCCCTTTTATAAAGAAGAAGGTACAAATATTTAAAATGGAGATTGAATGAGTTCGGATTGCAACCATATTGTCAGTGTATTAAAAAGGGATGGTACCGACCGCCAGCAATTGGATTCTGCCAATCTGGATCCTAAAAACCTTAAGCTGCATGATTTTAAAATTAGTGATTGGTGCATTTTTGCCTTTAATTTTGCAAAAAAAGTTCGATTTTTTCCCACTGATTCCCCTGAATATTCCTTAGGAAATTGGACAAAGTTTTTTGGCTTTTTTACTCAGGAGGAATTTTTGAAAGAAGAACATAAAAAGGCAAAAACTCTTGAGGCATTAAAAGAAGCTATCAATGACTATTTGGACAATGCCTCTTCGGACCAATCATTAACGCCTCACCTTACCTTGTTTATTGCCTTTTTGAAGCTTTTAGAAAATAGCAGAGAAAGGTTTAACAAGTTGACCAAGAGGCACCTGGACTTCTATTATAAAGAATTACTTCAAATTGAGAAAAAGCCGCTAACTCCAGATCACGTTTACATTATTTTTGAGTTAGCAAAAAATCTGTCCCAAGGAAAAGTTGAAAAAGAAACCAGTCTTATAGGCGGTAAGGACAGTTCCGGTATCCAAAGGATTTACAAAACTTTGGAGGAAGGCATTATCAATAAAACCCAAATAGTACAACTTAAAAATGTATATAACGAAATATTAATAGATAAACCTGCAATCACTTTTGGAGTGGATGCGGAAAAATCAGGAAATATTGTGGCTTCCCCTGTTGCTAATTCCTTGGACGGGCTAGGGGCTGATTTTCCTGAGGGTTCGGCACAATGGTGGCCATTTGGCCACAGCAAAATCTGTCACGGGTCCACTCAACTTCCGGGACTTCCAAAGGCCAAAATTGGGTTTTCCCTTGCTTCCTCCATGTTAAATTTGCAAGAGGGAGAAAGAAGGGTAGCCCTTAAATTTACTTTTGAAAATGAACTGCCCCAAGTGGATGCCTCTTCCATTCAAAAAGCAATCAAATTAGAAATTACCCAGGAAAAGGGATGGGCTCCCTTTGATGGATTGTTGGATGAAAATACCTTTTTAGGTGAAGAAGGAAATCCCAAACAATTTCATATTGTTTTTAATCTAGAGATAGATTTTCCACCTCTTTTTCCTTATCAGGCTGATGTACACGGAGCTGGATATACAAGTGAATCTCCAATAATAAGAGTCATTTTTAATACTGAAACAATAGAGGGTTACAACCTTTACCGTATTTTAAATGATAACCCTTTAACAAAAATTGGAATCGATATCAATGCCTCCCAAATCAAAAATGTGCAGTTGGAAAATGACTTGGGAGCGATAAATTCAACTAAACCATTTTTTCCTTTTACTCCAAGACCTTTAAAAGGAGGTTCCTTCAAAATAGCTTATCCAGAAGCCACCGATAAACCTTGGACTTCTATCTCAATATCAATGGATTGGTTAAATACTCCAGATGATTTTGGCAGCCATTACTCGGCTTATGGAAGTCCTAATTCAGTTGGTGAAATAATTCCAGAAGTGGATGATTACAGTGATTTTAAAGTTATCCAGGAGCCTGGGGAGAGCGGCTCAACCACTTCCCAATTAAACCTTTTTACTGAAGGACCATCAACAACAGAGGATGGGCAAATTCTTTACCAGTCCAATTTTAGCTTCAACCCTCCCAGTAGTTCATTTTCAGCAGATAAAAAACTGAATTTAAGTTTGGTTAATACTTTTCTCCATGAAAAGTATGCTCATTACTATACCCAAGCGGCTATCAATAACCAAACCTCAATTAATGTCAATCAAATACCTAATGAACCTTATACCCCATTAGCAGAAAATTTCACCCTTTCTTATTCTGCAAGTTTGAATCAGGAAATTTCATCGACAACAGAAAACAATGATATTCAAATTTTCCATGAAGAGCCTTTTGGACAATATCAAAAGTTCCCTGTTAAAGCTGCCAACCCTGTATCAGAAGATTTTACGTTGAATCTTATTCCTGCCTTTTGCCATGGTGGAGAATTATATATTGGCTTAGAACAGGCCAAGCCTTTACAACAGATTTCTATTTTATTTCAGATTTTGGAAGGAAGTGAAAATCCAAACACCCCTACACCTTTTGAAGGAAAGCAAAAAATTGAATGGGCCATATTAAGCCATAATGAATGGCTGTCTTTGGATGAGGGAAATATTCTTTTAAATCAAACCCAAAATTTTCTTAAAACAGGGCTTTTCAAATTTTCCTTGCCCAAACTAGCTACCCAAAATAACACCCGTTTGCCCTCGGGCTTATTCTGGTTAAGAGCAAGTATGAAGAAAAATTTTGATGCCGTATGCCAAATCATTGACATTAAAACCCAGGCTTTGGAAGCCACTTTTGAGGATCAAGGGAATTCAGGGGACCATTTGAAATATGGTTTGCCGGAAGGTAGCATCGGTAAAATGAAAGAGCGTTTAAGCACCATCAAATCCATTTCCCAACCATTTCCATCCTTTGGTGGAAGGAAAGTAGAGGCGGATATTCCTTATTACCGGAGAATTAGTGAAAGGTTGAGACATAAACAGCGGGCTATTAATCTTTGGGATTATGAACATCTAATATTGGAATCCTTTCCTGAAATTTATAAAGTAAAATGCTTGAACCATACTTCTGAGCAAGGGTTTCAGTCTCCAGGGGATGTAACCGTAATATTGATCCCTGACACAATTCAGCAGGCCGTTTTCGATATTTACGAACCCAGAGTTAGCCAAGCTACCCTGGTTAAAGTGGGAGAATTTATAAACCAGTTGAATTCTTTTCATGTCAAAGCAGATATCATTAACCCCAATTATGAAGAAGTACAAATTGAATTGAAGGTAAAATTCCATGAGGGATACGATGAAAATTTTTATTTGACCCAAATTCAAGAAGATGTAAAGAAGTTTTTATCTCCTTGGGCTTACGATCAAAAGGCTACAGTGGAATTTGGGGTAACTCTTCATAGGAGCCAAATTATACATTATTTAGAGCAACTTGACTACGTGGATTATTTGGAAAATTTAAAACTATTGATTCTTGCTGAAAGTAGTATTGATCCCTGCAACCCTATTTATGAAGAAGTAACGGGAAAAGAAAGTGTAGCTCCTTCCAACCCGAAATCCATTTTGGTAACCGCCAAAAATCATAATGTCCAATTGGCAGAAAAAAAATGTTCCAATGAACCTATGGAAAACTCTGAACCATGTCAACAATAAATATAAATAGAGCCATACCAAAAAGCATCTCCACCAAAGATGATCTGGACTTTGATTTTTTGAGAAAAGAGGGAATCAGGTATATAGAGCAGTTTGGCAGCAAGTTGTGGACGGATTATAATACCCATGATCCGGGTATTACCATGCTGGAAGTGCTTTGTTATGCCATTTCTGATTTGGGAAACAGAATAAATTTACCCATCGAAGATATTGTTAGCAGGCCTGGTCAGGAAGACTATAAAGGACAATTCTTTACTGGACCAGAAATTCTTCCTTCCGCTCCCACTACTGCATTGGATTATAGAAAATTGATCATTGACCTTCCAGAAATCAATAATTGTTGGGTAAAAAAAGAAGAAATTACACTTTATGCGGACTTAAAACAGGAAAAGTTGTCCTACTCCCCCGATGATTTTGGTGAAACTCATGAGGATTTTATTAAAAGTTTTAAGATAAAAGGCTTGTACCGTTTTCTGGTTGAACCCCGGGAAGAAACAGAATCGTTAAGCGATGAAATCCGACAAAAAATCTTCCGTCAATTTCATGCCCACCGGAATTTGTGTGAAGATTTAGTCAAGGTGGAAAAAGTGGAAAGCTTTCCGGTTTCCGTGTGCGCCAATATAGAAGTGGCACCGGAAGTTGATGAGGAATTGGTTCATGCCAAAATGATTGTTGCCCTGGAAAATTACCTTTCTCCGTCACCCCGTTTTTATTCTTTAAAGGAAATGACAGAAAAGGGTTATCCTACTGAGAAAATTTTTGAAGGGCCCTTACTTCAACATGGTTTTCTGGATGATATCGAGTTGCTAAATTCAGAGCTTAGGGCAGAGGTTCGTCTGTCAGATATCATTAATATCATTATGCAAATAGAAGGGGTCAAAGTGGTCAAAGAAATCACCATTGGCCCTTGTAATGATGAGGATAAAGAGGATCATAAAAATTGGATCATCTGCGTTCCCAAGAACAAAAAGCCAAAACTGTGCAAAAAAACAACCTTAAATTATTTTAAAGGGGTTTTGCCGGTAAATATTAATTCTTCCAGGGTAGATCAATACAAAAAGGAATTACTTGCCGATCAAGAAGAAAAAGAGGCTTTGGCAATGAAGGACAGGGAACCAGATTTACCAAAAGGAAAAAGTGGTAAATGGGGAAATTTTGACTCTGTCCAGCATGACTTTCCTGAAACCTACGGATTAAGTGATAAAGGGCTTCCTCCTCATTTGGGAAATGCCCGCTTGGCTAAGGCCAAACAACTTAAAGCATATTTACTGTTCTTTGATCAAATACTCGCTTCTTATTTCAAGCATCTGGACAAAGTAAAGGATCTATTGGCTCTGGAAGATCATCCCAACAGGACTTATTTTACCCAGGCTATTAATGATATCAAAGGAATTGATCAATTGGTGGAAAATTATCCGGATCAGGAAAAATTGTTAACCGATCAATTATTGGGGTTTTTGGATAATTCCGTTTCCAGGAAAAATCAAATATTAGACCATTTGATTGCACGATTTGCTGAGCAATTTGGCAATTATGCCTTTTTAATGAAATTACTTTATGGGGAAAGTACTCCCGGAATTGTTCTTGACCACAAGCAGGAATTTTTGAGGGAATATCCACAGATCAGCAGGGAAAGGGGGGAAGGTTTTAACTATTATGAACAAGAAAAGGAAAATCTATGGGATACAGATAATGTATCAGGCTTTCAAAAAAGAATAGCCCGCTTGTCTGGAATCAAAAATTATAACCGTAGAAATCTATCCAAAAATTTTGTTGAAATCTATCGGTATGAAAATGTAGGCGGGAAATGGGTTTACCGCTGGAGAATCCGGGATAAAGAAAATCATATCATCCTATCTGCAACTGAATCTTATGCTAGTCATAGTAAAGCAGGTAATGAAATGTATTTTGCCATATTAAAGATTCTGGAAAGCTCAGGGGAAAAATTGAAATCACAACTCCAAAAGCCTTTTGAGGATGAGTTGACCTTAGACTGTTTCCAGTTTCATAAGGCCAGTACTTCGGATAAATACAGTTTTGATGTGATCAACCCAATAATTACTTCAGCTAGTGATTCTGACCGCATAATTGCTAAGCAATATAAATACTATGACGATCAAAAAGCTGCCATACAGGCTGCCTTGGATTTACATACATTTTTAAGAAAGGATTTTACAGAAGAGGGGATTTACCTTATCGAGCATATATTAACCCTTCCTTTTTCCACAGATAATGCCAATAACAAAATATGGGAGGATGAAGGTAAGACTTTCGAAAAGGGGAATTTTCTTCCTTTTTGTTCCGATGATTTTGATACCTGCAAAAACCTGGATCCCTATTCTTTTAGAGTAAGTGTTGTGTTGCCGGGTTTTACATACCGGTTTGCCAATAAGGAATTTAGGAATTATATGGAAAATCTTATCCGGGAGGAATTGCCCTCCCACATAGTGGCTAAAATTTGTTGGATTGGTTACCGGGAAGGAGAAGAACCAGAAATTTCCCAACAGGATGTGGAAAACCCTGAAGAACCCATTTTTAAGGAAAATCAATTAGTAGCATTTGAAGAGGCCTATAAGGCATTTTTAATGGAAAAAACAGATGTCCATAAAAAGATTCATCTTCCTATTTCCATGAACAAATACAATGAAATTTTAAATGAATTTGTCGATTCAATGACTGGCCTTCATACAATTTATCCTACAGGTAGACTTTATGATTGCGAGGATGAAATTGAGGAGCTGGATGGGAAATTAATTTTAGGCAAAACGAATTTGGGAACGCTTTAATCAGATAATGTCATGGCTAATAAACTTACCTCCATCACAACACAGTACCGAACCTATAAAGTGGATCAGGTACTTACTCATACCCAATTAAATGAATCCATTGCATTTTTTGAGGATCAGGACAGGTTAACCAGGGTATTTTTACAAGGTGTAGGGCTGGTTTGTGGATTTAAGGCAAACATTGTAGGTCCCAAGGGTAAAATCCGGATTACTCAAGGGGTGGGGGTAACCACAGATGGGGACTTAGTCAAACTGTATCAGAATATAAAGGGAAAGGATGAAAAAAATATGGATATTCCTTTTATAGATTACACCCATTTTAGGGTATTTGAGGATGATAAAGGGAAATATACTTCCCATTTTACCCATGAAGGGATTCCACTAAAATTATGGGAAATCATTCCAGAATCCAGGGTTACGGAATCGGATACAGTTCTTGAGGAATTGGATGATCTTAGAAATAAAGTTGTATTACTTTACTTGGAAAATTTCCCCAAGGAAGCTGAATTGTGCTCCGGCATCGACTGTGATAATCAGGGCATAGAACAAGTGGTTAGATTAAGGGTTCTATTAACAACACAGGAAGATGCCAAAAAAATCATCAATAAGGACTCGGTTTATCAGAAACTTGAAACCAGCCAGGTATATAAGAACTTAAAAAAAGTACCCCTGAAACGGGTACTCCTGAATGGTTCCAATACCAAAAAGTTACAAAGCCTTGAGGATAGGTATTATAAAGCCATTCATGAGCCAAATACCAGAGATATCCTTTACAAAGGCCTGAAAGACATTTTGACTTTTCTTAATGTTAGCAACTTTGACTTTGATTTGAAGCCGCACTTAGCCAAATTATTTATCCCAAAACCAAAACATTTTTTGCACCCATTCCAATATGATTATGATTGGTTAAAAGATCTTATTAATACCTATCATGAAATATTGGATACATTTTTTGAGTTTGATACTGCATGTATGCCGGATATTAAAGCTTTTCCCAAACATTTGATGTTAGGAATATTGGAAGATAGTAGCCAGTTCCCAGCTTATAGGCATGATTTTTATCCTTCCCCAATAACTGGAAACCCAGATACAACCAAAAAGATACATCAGCTTATTGAGCGTTTGGTATTAATTCTTAAATCCTATGGCATCTATGAAAGTGAGATTAAAATTACTCCTTCCAATTTGCAAGGAAAATTAGGGAGTAAGGCAATTCCCTATTATTACAAACCAAGCAGTCAGTTGGTTAATCATTGGAATTATCAATTAAAAATTAGAAACCAGCAAGATGGAGTTTACCGGTACTTTAGGGAAACTGACCCTATTAATAATCAAACCAAAACACCATTGGAATTTGATTTGGATGAGGTAGATTTTTTCAGGGTAGAAGGGCATTTTGGGCATCAATATGAAAATGCCTTGATTAACCTTAAGGACCAAGTTAAAAAATACAATTTAGATTTTGATGTAAAAGCGCTTGCTATCAATGAAGTGGATCAGGAGCTTGATTTGGATAAGTATAAATGTCATTTTGAAGATTTAATGGTCCTTTTGGATGCTTGGAATGATGAAATTAGTTGCATTACAGGAAAAATATCGGCTTTCTTTTCTTCTATAGATCTTAGGGACCCTAAAGCAGCTTCAGGAGAAATGACCGATTCTGAAGGAGAAACAGCGAAAGGGGAGGAAGCTGAAGCAGTAGAAGTGGTCAAAGCCAAGGAAAAAGCCCTTATAAGCACTTTCGAAAAAGAATCCCAGACTGTAGAGGAAAAGGAATGGGAAAAAGTAGCCATGTTAATAAGAATGGGTAAAATTACGATTGCTGAGGCCCAAAAGCTTTACCCTCATTTATTTGATTCTACAAAAGATTATAAAACAAAAAACAGGGAAGATATTCAAGAAAGTATTTCCCATAATATTAGTGATTCCACCGGTTCATTGGGAAAAGTATTTGAAAGTACCATTAAAGAGGAGGGGGCTAAGTATTATAGCTTTAATGATATCAAGGTCGAAGCAGAAAAGGCTGCCCAGGAATATGTGAAAGAATTTGGGTTAGAAGCTTCTTACCAGCAAGCCTTTGTTAATCAACCCATTGAAATCATAGCCGCATCGTATGACTTGTCAAATTATATACCAGAAAGGTTGATTGATTTGAATGAACAGATCCTAGCTGAATATGATAAATCCATTGAAAAACTTTGTAAAAAATTAAAGGAATTTAGTAAAAAAATAGAAACCCTTGACCTGGATGATCGGCAAATAGCTTATTATCAATCTCAGGCATTATTTTTTTCCTCTATCTGTTGTGCCTCAAAAAAATTAAAAATATTAAAGGCTGAGATTGAAACTAGAAAGGAAAAGATCCTCATGGAACTTCAACTTTCAAATTTTATAGAGCATCACCCTGGCTTGGAACACCAGGCCGGTGTTCCAAGGGGAGGGACTTTTATTTTAGTATATTTTAATAAAGCCAGGAAAAAATTTACTAAAGCAGAAGAGTTTCAGGAAGCCATTAAAGGGCAATTGGAAGGATCAGGGGAAGCAAAAGCAATTATTAAGGCTGAAGCCATTAGTAGGGAGGAAGCTCTCCATATGGAAAAAGTTACTGAGTTTGGTAGGGAGGAATTTGAAAAGGACTTGCCAAAGGGTTTTCTTAACCTTCTTAGAACCAAAGGCCTCTTAAAATCAACATTACCTGACAAAACCGTGGTAGCTGATTTTATGCTTCCCTATCGCTGTTGTTCAGATTGTAACCCTGTCAACTTTGTTGTTCCCAGGCCGGTAGTTTTCTTGGGGCTTAAATTGGATACCTATTGCTTGGGATTAACAGAGGGTCCTATCCCATTTGAGGTAATCCCGACAGATGGAAATGTAAAACCAACCCAGGAAGTTCCCGGCTTATTGATAAGTGGGCATTCCATGAGCATTGATCCTTCCGTATTCCCAGAGGAATTACTAGGTGAGGAGATTTCTTTTATGGTCAACGATGAGCCTACCAATGCCAAACTTACGGTTTACCAAAGCCCTGTCTTTTCTATAAATCCTTCTGGAGGTACCCTTACCAATCCTGAGATAACATTTTCTGCAACCCCTAATTTTGAAAACGCTGAATACCTTTGGGATTTTGGCGATGGTACCCATTCTACAGAAAAAACAGTTACCAAAACCTATGAACTTCCAATAAATGAGGAAAATAAAGTAACGGTATCCCTCACCATTACCCCTGAAAATGGAGCCTGTCCAAAAACCCAAACGCAGGAGTTCATATTCGAAGAAGCAGCGGAAGAGGTTAGCCTTGATTTAGAACCCAAGGTAATTTGCAGAGACCTTCAGCCTGACCCTATTTTATTCCAGGTTAAACCGGAAGATGGCATTGTAAAAGGAGAGGGTGTCCAATCCACAACTGATGGTTTTGTATTCAACCCATTGTTGGTAAGTGATATAAACCTTGGAAAAGCTCTGACCTTTACGGTCAATGGAAAATCCACTGATTTAGTAGTTAGGGTATTTGAAAAACCTAAATTGGAGTTTGAAGGAAAACATTCTGGTTCCACCGGAGAAACTGTTACTGTTAGTTTCACCGTCACCACACCTTTCCCTGCAGGAACAATTTATCATTGGACTATCAATGGAAAAGAACTGGAACCCATAGAGAAAACCAACTTCACCCAATCATTCCCAAGAGATATTGGGGAAGTCAAAGCCCAAGTTGCTGTTAATTTGGACAATGTTTGTGAAGAAACCCGATCTGAAATCAAATCTATTCCTATTATCATCATTGAATCGGACACTGGTAATTGTATTGAAGAAGGCAGCAACTTTATTCAGGCTCTAAGCCGAAAATACCAAACCTTAACCCAATCAACGGATTTTGAAAAAATTGATGACTTGGGTAGGGAAATTATCAGTCCTGCAGTAGATGTAATATTTAAAATAGGAGAAGAGGACCAAAATTTCCTTAATGGAAATCATAATGATAACCTGGCAGAAATGTTAATTCCTCATATTACTTCTTTCACCAAGTACATTATTGAAATGAATCAAAGTGAGGAGCTGGGAATAGTTGTTATGAAGGAAATATTGGGGGATTTTGTCAAGCTTTCTTATCAGTTGGTAAAATGTCAGGAAAGATCCATACTAAATGAAAGTCAAGAATTGGTGAATAGGATATTTGACAACATTACCCAGTCCATGAAAAGGTTATTAGAACAACAAATTAAATGGGATACCGAAAAAAGTACCCAAAGCTTCCTGGTGGATATTGTTCCTGCTATTGAAGATGTGGATTTTGTTCTAGAGGCCATAAAAATTCATTTGGACCTATTGGAAAACAGTTGATGAAAAGGGAATCCCAACATATTATTCATAAAGTCCAAGTGGATGTAGGTACCAACAAAAAAGGCACAGGGATATTGGTAAAGGATAATATTCAGGAAATATTGAAAAAAGAAATATTTCCTTTAATCGAATATTACTTGGATGAATTGGATGCTAAGTTTAATGGCCAATATTTTCAAATTCCAGAACTTAAAATAAACCTAAACAGCCACTCGAATATTTTTATAGAAGATTCTAATTCCCCGGCCATAGATCAAATCATAGGCCAACTAAAAGAACAATTGGAACAGCAGTTACAACAAGTAAGAAATGATTTCTATTACCTTTCAGTTGGGGCCAATCAGAAAACCGGAAATAATTTAAATCAAATTCAAAAAGATAAATATTCTAAAGAAGACCCATTCAATAAAAAAATTAAAAATGATTGGGGAAATCGAGGGGATGATGTGCAAAAGAAAAAACCAGAAATTATTTCTCCACTAAATAGAGAAATAAACTCCCTAATCAGCATACTTCTAAATGGGTTTAAACCATGGTATTTGGGAAATGAAGAAAAACCAAGCCTCTTTGACAAATGGAGTTCCATAGATCCAGTACGCCACATTTTGGAATCCCCTTTATTCCATCAATTGTTATTAAAAAATTTCAAAAATCAATTGTTTAAAACAAGATTAATCCGGCAATTCACCAACACCCAATTAAGCTTGATATTTAATGTCCTGATTACCCATTATTATAAATTGAATAAAAGTCAACAAGGAATATTTTTAAATACAATTCCTTTAAAGAAATCACCAAGGGAAGAATATTGGAGATTTGTTTTTGGAGTTTTTGATAAGGAAAAATTTAAGATCACTTATAAAAAGGACCTGGAAGGAATGCTTGCCAAAGATGGCAATAATAATATTAAAGATAATTTAAAGTCAGTATTAAGGGTAGCAGAAAATATCCATTCTGAAAAATTTGAGTGGATTTCCGAAAACCATAAAAGAAAAAGACTATTTAAACCGAAAAAAGGGGTTTTAACCCCAGGTAAAATTCAAAAGAAAGACTCCCTTCAAAATGAGAAGGACAATACTTTTAAAGAAGAAGAGCTGATTAATTCGAATTTTAATAAGGAACCCCTTCACCTATCTCAGGCAGGGTTGGTATTATTACATCCATTTCTGAAAACATTTTTCCAAAAAACTGGATTACTGGGTGAAAAAAATAATATCCAAGATCCGGAATATGCCACCCATTTATTGCATTATGTGGCCACCAAAGAAGAAAAAGGATTTGAACACCAGATGCTCTTTGAAAAGTATTGCTGTGGTATTCCATTAGAAAAACCCATCAATAGAGAGGTGGAAATTTCTATGGGACATCAATTTATGACAGAAGAATTATTGGAAGCCGTAAGGGACCATTGGAAAGCTCTCAAAAATACAGGGACAGATACATTGAGGGCTGAATTTCTTTGCAGGATGGGAAAATTGGATCTGAGGGGAGACCATCCCAAACTGCATCTGGAAAGAAAGACCCAGGATATACTATTGGACCAGCTCCCATGGAATATCAGCATGGTAAAATTTCCCTGGAAAAAAGAATTGTTATTTGTTGAATGGTAACCCAATTGGTTATGAGAGAATTCAAGAAAAAAAGCAAGGCCAATTCGCAGTTTGATTCCATATTACAGCAATCACATGAATCCAAGAAAGATTTTTTTGGGGTTCAGGCAAAATTGGAAATGGGACAACCTGGAGATAAATATGAAAAGGAAGCAGATGCTGTAGCCGACCAGGTAGTCCACCAAAGCCAAAACGGAGAAGGAATCCAGCAAAAAGGAAAAAAAGAGGAGGGAATTCAGAAAAAATCGATTTCCGAATCAATCAGTAGGGTTCAAAAAAAAGATATGGAGGAGGAACAAGTCCAATCCAAGTGTGCAGAATGCGAAAAGGAGGAAACTGTACAAAAAGCCAGGGAAAGGGATGAACCCGAAGAAATTCAAACAAAAAAAGAAAAAGAGAAAGAACCAGTTCAAAAGCAAGAAGAGGAAGAAGAGCCTGTTCAGACCAAATATCAGTCTAAAACAGACAATCAAAAGCCCCCCGGATTGGAAAGCCGCTTAAACCAAAGTAAAGGGGCGGGGAATAGCATGGATGTGGATACGAAACAGGAAATGGAATCCGGTTTTGGTGCAGATTTTAGTCATGTTAATATTCATACCGATGACCGTGCCATACAAATGAGTAAAGAAGTGGGGGCGCAGGCATTTACACATGGCAATGATATTTATTTTAATCAGGGTAAATATGATCCTACTAATCAAGCCGGAAAATATCTATTGGCCCATGAGCTAACCCATACCATCCAGCAAAAAGGGCGGGTCCAAAGAAAAGTTCAAAAAACACTGGATGATGGACATGATCTAACGGCAGCCCGTTTTGCCGGTAACATCAAATTGGAAGCAGCCTTTGATAATGAACATTACATTAAAAATGGTTCAAGAGGTGAATCGGTAAGAAAAATTCAAGCTGCCCTTATGGAAATTGGATATGATTTACCAGAATTCGGGGCTGATGGAATTTTTGGAAGTGAAACCAAATCCGCTGTAACTGCTTTCCAAAATGAATTTTCCTTGGCGGTAGATGGAATAGTAGGACCTGAAACCATGGGCACTTTGGATAACATATTCGGGTCGGTAAAAGACGAGGAAGTCATAGCGTTTAATGACGACAAAGAGGCTGAAGTCCTTGACGGTGATTCGGATGAGGGCCCAACTATCCCCACCCAAGAAAAATCTATCAATCAGCTTTTGTCATTGGAAGGCAATAATTTCAATCCTGAGGTGCAAACTGCCCCTCTAAAAAATCCACCAGATAAGGTACCCCCTCCAGCCATTTCCATCATAACCATCAATTTGACCAAACAAAACCTTAAGATTTTATGGAGCAATGGTGTAACCAGAGGCCCTTATGACATTTCCAGTGGAAGAGGATGTCCTAATACAAAAGGGAATCCATGTGTGGATCCCAAACGGGGTGATAAAGACACCTATTGTACACCGGTAGGCAACTTTGAGGCAGAAAAAATAGGCGGAAAAGATTATAAAAGTTCAGCAGGGGATGCCATGTCCTGGTATATGTCATTTGTACCCGAAAGGGGGATAGGAACGCATAATGCCCAAAAGGTAACAGGTACTCCAAGGTCCCATGGTTGTGTAAGAGTAGTGGATTCGGTAGCAAAACTTATTCACAATAATGTGACTACGAGTTCGAAAATAAAAATTACGGGTAAAGCAAATACCCCCAGTTGGAAATTGTCCAAAGCAAAAGCTAAGAAATCTTACAAAGGTTGCCCAGGGAAAAAAGCCAAAAAGTAGGAAAATTAATTCCAAAGAAAACTCAACGAAAAGGATTAGTTAACCCAAAAACCCTAATACTATGCATTACAGCCCCCAAACTTTTCATCCTCCGGCTAAGTCCAAAAAAGCAATTCATAAACCATTTTTTGAACCAAAGTCAACAGCAGTGTCTGTAAGAGAAAATAAAGAGAAAGCGTCCCAAAAACCCCATGCTTTAGATTTGGGAAAAGTAGAAACTGCAGAGGCGCCACAGGAAGAATTTCTGCAAAAATCAGATGATTCCCACTATTTTACCGGAACAGTAATTATTGGTGAAGGTTGCAGGCTGGAAGATTTTAAAATGATACCTGGTTTAGATAATGAACCTTTATACACCCCGACTAGCAGGGTGATCACCCATATTGATGGTTTTTGGTATCGACAGATGTCAGATTCCTGGTTTAAAATTCCCAATGGAGCCACCGTTAGTGTGGAATGTGATGAGTCCAGAAGACTTTCATATGAGGTAATTGTTAATGTCCCTTTCTTTTCACCCGAATGGGTAAGAGGTTCAGGATATCCCTTTTAACCAATGAAAAGTTTTAACTCCAAAACATATCGACCCAATAGCAAATCTTCTGCCCAACGGAAAGACAGCTTTTTCCAGGCAAAGCTTAATATGGAAAAACCTGGAGACCGGTATGAACAGGAAGCTGATGCCAAGACGGATCAGGTTTTGGCGGAGCTAGACAACCACTCAACCAAGGCAGCTATTGCAGAACCAGCCATTCAAACCCAACGCGAAGAGGAACATCAACTCAAATCAAAAGAGGATCAATCTAAGCTTGAGTCAAAGTCAGAACAACCTATAGCGGAAACTGTCACCCCTGTAGTGCAACAACAAGCTGAGGAAGATCAAATTCAGGAAAAGGAGGAGGAAGAGCTTCAAAAAAAAGAAGAGGAAGAAGTTCAAAAAAAGGAAGAAATAGGGTCTGGAGAAGGAGAAGATCCAGGGGAGGAAGAAACCAATGTCCAAATGAATGGGGGGGATGAAAACCAGGTCAGCCCAAGTTTAGAACAAAATATTCAACAGTCCAGCGGTGGACAACACATGGATTCCGAGGTGAAAGGTAATATGGAAAGCGGCTTTGGGGCAGACTTTAGCGGGGTCAATATCCATACGGATTCCAATGCCGTTAAAATGAACCAGGAGATTGGTGCAAAAGCCTTTACCCATGGGAATGACATCTATTTTAATGAGGGCCAATACCAACCTAATACTTCTTCTGGACAGCATCTTTTGGCCCACGAGCTTACCCATACCATCCAGCAAGGCAGCAGTCCTGCTGTGCAGGGGAAGATGGTGCAGAAGGAAGATAATGAAGATACTGAAACCTTCCCAGATTCTACTGAGAAATATAATTTAAACACCTCTCCTCCAAAGATAATTATTAACTCACTTCCAGTCCCACCCATTAAATCTGATGCATCCAAAATTCCAGGAGAACAATTATTCCGCGCAAATAATTTTAATAGAAGTGATGATAATGACCCTGCTCATTTGATAAAATGGAAAAATGAAGTGGATTCTTCCGGGGTAAAATCAAAAATGGAATCCTTAGGTTTTGAACCTAATCATAATTATGTCGTCAGGCATTATCGAAAAGCTAAAAGTTTAAGAATAGGGGATACCAATATTCTTTCTAATAGATTGTTACTTCCATATTGGAACCAAGCAGGCGATTATACCGAATTTGACGTGGATCACTATGTTGAATTACAAATTGCTGGCTGGCCAAAAAGTTCTTGGGGAAACAACCTCACTAATTATTGGCTTTTGAACAGTGATGCCAATCAAGCCTCTGGAAGGAAAATATTATCAAGTATCCGAAACAATACAGCCAATCAGGTTAAGAACGATGAAAATTCAAAAGAGGCACTTAAAAGCTTGGATATTGATGTAGACCGGCTTAGGACCAATACCAATATTTACAATGCCATTAAGGGAAGATTTGATATATATTTTAATTCTTTAAGTGGGAGTAGTGAGTATGCTGTGGGCGATTCCCACTCTTGGCCTCAAAGGAAAATATTAAGTGGTGACCATATTGATACTTTAATGGAAGGAAGGGCTAATAATAAAGGGGCCCGGGAAAGTAAATCCATCAAAGTTTACGATTTAGAAGATCCCCAACCACAAGCTTCCAAACCCTTTAATGACCATGATGACAAAGTAAATAGTGAAATTTTGGGTTCCAGCTCTGAAATCAAAATTTTTAGAGATTCTTTTGGAGCTTCTCCTTTTAATATAACCTGGGACACTGAGGAAAACACACTTAATTTGGAAAGTGGTGGATCCGCATTTGTTAATTTAAGAAGAGGTATAAAAGGTATTGTTTCACCCACTCAAGTCCAGTTTGACCGGGAAAATTTAAATTCAAATGCTGGCCATATTACTGTCAACTTGAAACAATTTGACGGGGCTGTTAAACCGGAAGTTAGACAAGGCTTAATTTGGCCAATTCATAGACTCCCCGGGGCCCAATTTGCGGGTTATTTGGAATTGAATGACTTAATGACGGCCATTAATGAAGCCCAGCCTAATGTTACAATTTTTAGCCCTGCAAATGTGCAAAATATTGGTTTTGATCCGGAAAAAGGAATTGTAGCTGGTGGAGAAATAGCATCCAATCTCCCAATTTTTGATCAGCTGGATTTACAATACTCCATGGAAGAAGGGGATTTTAAAATTTATAGGGTTTTTACAAAAGGAGATTTTAACTTCCCTTCACCATTTGAAATAGATGAAGTCACCTTGATTTTATCTGTTGGTACCCGGTCAGGGATTGGCATTTCTGGCCAAGTCAACTTCGGCATCGATCAGGTAGGGGAAGGTCACATTGGAGCGGCTGCTTCCACTTCCAGAGGCTTTGAGCTGGAGGGTGCCTTTAATTTTGATTCTGATCTTTTTGATCCTGCAGAAATCAATGTGGAATACAAGGACAATATCTGGACCATAGGCGGGGAAATCGGCATTCCCGAAGGAAAGGTCCGGGGAGTAAAAAGTGCCACTATCAATGCCAGCTACAGCGAAAATAATTTTACGGCCACTGGTGAAGCAGAATTAGATGTCCCCGGAATTGAACGTGGCAATATGACCGTGGAATATGGAGAAGAAGGATTTGCCATTAGCGGGGATTTTGATATCAGTAGTGATGTTCCCGGCATCTCAGGAGGGAATGTAGAAGCAAGGGTTGCCAAACCGGCAGGGGAGGAAGAATATGACGTTTTCGTCTCCGGAACCGCCCAACCAGACATTCCTGGAATTGACACCTCTCTGACGGTCACTTATGACAATGGCGCTTTGACCATAGAAGGGTCGGCCTCCTATAAAAGGGGAATGCTTAGTGGAACTGTAAATGTGGGAGCTACCAACAGACCCATTGGAGATGATGGGGAACCTGAAGGAGAACCTGATGATACCGTCCGGGTTTATGGGGGAGGTAGTTTGACATTACAGCTCACGCCATGGTTGGCTGCCACTGCAGGAGTGAATTTCTTACCCAATGGAGAAATTGAAGTTACTGCCAGGTTGGAATCGGATAGTTATGAAGTTTTCCCCAGAAAGGAAATAAATAAAAACCTCTTTACGGTTCCTACCATCGAAATCCCTCTATTCGCCATTCCATTGGGACCAAGAAGTATAGGATTAGTGGCCCAAATTGGTGGGGGATTAGATTTTACAGCTGGCTTTGGCCCAGGGGAACTAAGGAACCTTTCTGCTGAAATCACCTATAATCCGGAAAGGGAAGAAGAAACCACTTTAAGTGGTCACGGGGAATTTGTAATTCCTGCCGATGCAGGCCTTACCCTCAGAGGTGACCTAAGCTTGGGAGTTAGTGTAACCATTGCCAGCCTTACGGGGGGAATAGAATTGGCTGGAACCTTAGGGCTGGAAGGGGAAGCTGCTGCGGAAGTGGATGTCAACTGGAGTCCTCAAACTGGAATTACCTTGGATGCAGAGGGCAGGGTAACCGTCAACCCACAATTTACCTTTGATATCAATGCTTTTGCTAGGGCAAGTCTGGGTATTGGCTGGTTTTCCATTTCAGAAACCTGGAGGCATAACCTTGCTTCTTATGAGTGGGGGCCTGGAATCGAATTTGGGGTGGTATTTCCTATCCATTATCAAGAGGGCGAACCATTTGACATGTCATTTGATGATATTGAGGTGATTTATCCGGATCTGGATGTTGTTGATATGGCAAAAGACCTCGCAGGAGATATAAAAAATGATTTATTTGATTAAATTGATACTATGGAATTGAACAAAGCCATTACACTTAACAACCAAGGGGCTAAGCATTTTTTGGAAAAAGAGTATGAAAAAGCGGAACAATGTTATTTAGAGGCTTTTGAGATCAATCCAAAAAATGTATCTGTGCTCAATAACCTTGGTCTTTTTTATCATCAGCAAAAGGATTATGAAAAAGCCCTTTCTTATTTTGACCTCGCTATTTCCCATGAAGAGAAACCCAATTTCAGGGTAAATGCAGGAAATTCCCTGGTCATGTTGAATAAGCCTGATAAAGCCAAGGAACAATATTTAAAGGCTACCAAATTGGACCCTCGACATATAGGGGCTTGGGTAAGTTTGGCCAAACTTTGTACTCATTTGGGTGAGCTGGAGGATGCAGTCCTTTTTTGGAAAAAACTTATGAGATACACGGCCAAGGAGGAATATATATTGGAACTGGCCAAGGTTTATATGTTAAAGAAACAGTTCAATGTGGCAGTAAGCCTTCTTTATGAACGTATTCCTAACCCCAATAACCCAGAAATCTGGTTTCAAATTGGTCGGGGGGAATTTTTATTAAAAAACCATGGAATGGCTGAAGATGCCCTTAAAAAAGCGTTGGCAGAATGTCCTGACCAAGTGGAATATAGATATTATCTGGCCATCAATTACCTGTCGATGGGACAAATAGAAGGTGGTTTGTACCACATTAATATGATACTTAAACTTCAGCCTGATAATTATCAAATTTTAACCGAAAAAGGGATCATCCTATGTGGGCTCCATGAATACGATAATGCATTGAAGCTATTTGAAAAAGCACTTTCAATTCAACCTGAATATGATAAGGCCATCCATTATAAAAAGTTAATTAGCAACCAAACCTCATAACTTATGAAATTGTTAAAATTTAGATCCAGGGGTCCTGAAGTTCATTTTTTGGAGGAATTACTCACTGATTTGGGATATGATGTATTTGTCTCCAATTATTTTGCTTGGGATACCCACCTTGCTGTAAAGCAATTTCAAAAAGAAAATGACCTGGTCATTGATGGCTTAGTGGGAGTAAAAACCTGGAGCAAACTTCTCGGAAAAAACCGTCAGGTATTTGACCAAAATTCAAAATTACTTTCCGAACGTGATTTAGAGGATTTTGCAAAAAATTATGACCTGGAACTGGCTGTAGTAAAAGCAGTAAATGAGGTGGAGAGCAATGGTAGGGGATTCTTGGCCGATGGCCGGGCAAAAATTTTGTTTGAGGGTCATATTTTTTGGCGGGAGCTTAAAAAAAGGGGACAAAACCCTCAGGAATTTGTTAGTGAACAATCCAAGGATATTCTTTACCCCCGATGGACCAAAACCCATTATCAAGGAGGGGCAGGGGAATACACCCGTTTGAATAAGGCCACCCTACTATCCAAAGATCCAGTTTTTAAAGAGGCCGCCTACCGTTCTGCATCCTGGGGTAGTTTCCAGATCATGGGGTTCAATGCTGATAGTTTGGGTTTTAAATCTATAGATGACTTTGTCAATAAAATGCAAAAACATGAAAGAGAGCATTTAAATGCTTTTGGAAAATTTTTAGAAGTAAACCATTTGATTGGCCATCTTAAATCCAAAAATTGGGCAAAATTTGCCAAGGGATACAATGGCCCAGCTTATGCCCAAAATAAGTACGACACCAAGCTTAAAAAAGCATACGAGAAATATTCATAAAATATTATGGACCAACTATTACATTTTTTAAAAGTTGCCATTAAAGCCCGGTTGGATTTTGAATTAGGCAAAACACAACAGCTTGAACAGCCCAAAATGGATATCCATATTCCAAAGCAAGAGGCATTGGGTCAATTTATCAGGGAATATCAAATCAAAAACCAAGACCTCCTATTATTGGTCTTGGCCTGGGTTCCATACATCCATCCCGGTTTTATCCATAAAATCATTCATGAATATTTTCCCAATGGAGGTGAATTTCCAGAATTTGGAGGGATAAAAATGAAAAATCACCGGGGTATTATCCCAACCGGTGAAACAGCCCTTTATATCCTCGCCGGTAATGATCCAAAAACCAGGAAAAAATACTTGCCAATTTTTCAAAATTCCATTCTATTTCAAAAAGAGGTTCTTTTTTTGGACCAAACCCAAAATGGAGAACCTTTCTGGGCAGGGGCTTTATTGATGGAATCAGAATATGCAGAATGGTTTTCCACCGAAAAAGTCAGTAAACCTAAATTGAGCACTAATTTCCCTGCTCAATTGATTGAAACGCAATTAGACTGGAAAGACCTTGTCCTAAACTCCAAGACCTTGATTCACATTCAAGAAATTGAGGAATGGTTAAAATTCGAAAAAGTATTGATGGAGGACTGGGACATGAAAAAGCGGATCAAGCCTGGTTATAGAGTTATGTTTTATGGTCCTCCTGGTACTGGAAAAACTTTAACCGCCTGTTTGCTGGGCAAATACACCCAAAAAGATGTCTATAGAATTGATCTTTCACTTTTAACTTCCAAATACATTGGAGAAACGGAAAAGAACCTTTCTTCTCTTTTTGATAAAGCTGCCCATAAGAATTGGATCTTATTTTTTGATGAGGCTGATGCCATTTTTGGAAAAAGGACCAATGTGAGGGATGCCCATGACAAATATGCCAATCAGGAAGTTTCCTACTTGTTACAGCGAATCGAAAACCATCCTGGATTGGTAATTCTTGCCTCTAATTTTAAAAGCAACATTGACACAGCTTTCACCAGGAGATTTCAAAGCATTATCGAATTCCCCATGCCGGTGGCTTCAGAAAGATTAACCTTATGGGAAAGCAATATACCCCCAAAAGCAGGACTGGAGAAAGGTTTGGACCTTAACACATTGGCCAAAAAATATGAATTATCAGGAGCCAATATTGTAAACATCATCCAATTTGCCAGCTTAAAGGCACTTTCAAAAAATAAACAGGAACTTGAGTCAGAAGACCTTCTTGCAGGAATTAAAAAAGAATTGGCCAAAGAAGGGAAAATGGTTAATTAATGCTGAAGGGACGGAAACCAGTTTTTTAATTTTGAATTAAGAATTGAGAATTGGAATTCATGCTACTTTTTCAAATTAAATTCAAAATTCAGAATGCCATCAGGAAAATTTCAGGGGAGATAATCATTTAAAGTCAAATTTTATCTTTCAAATAATCAATTTCTGAACTGGATTTTGGAATTCTTTACTTTTTCAATTTTTTACATAGGTTCCTTTCCTGTAGTAAACCCTTCAATAAAACCGATATTTCTTTATATATTTTTCAATCATTTTACAATATTTTATTTTTATATATTACATAAAACACAATATTGAATAACATAAATCTGTTAATAGTTTTATTATTTATTTTGTTTTATTTATTTTCAGAACATTCTTATCATCCACCAATAACTCCGGGAATTTGAAAAAGACATCAACCATAAAACAATTTTTTAGCGAACTAACACATAGTGACCATCACAGACCGTTATTTTATAAACCTGGAAAGGATATTCCATCAGGTATTGTAGTTTTTTTGGTGGCACTTCCTTTGTGTTTAGGAATTGCTTTGGCCAGTGGGGCCCCTTTAATTACCGGATTAATTTCAGGAATAATTGGAGGGCTGGTCATAGGAGCCATCAGTGGTTCAGGAACCAGTGTAAGTGGGCCTGCTGCAAGTTTATCTGCAGTGGTCCTTGTTATGATCCAACAATTAGGAAGTTTTGATGTCTTTTTAACTGCCTTAGTTATTGCTGGGGTATTCCAATTTCTTATAGGAATCCTAAAAGCAGGGGTCATTGCAGAATATATGCCCACCAGCATTATTAAAGGTTTGCTTTCGGCTATCGGGATTATTTTGATCATTTCCCAGTTGCCTTATGCTTTGGGTGTGGAAATGAAAACAAGGCTATCCGACTATTCTCAAAATATGGTTGATGATGCACCAGAAAGAATTACTACCATTTTAGAATCTTTTGCTCCTGGAGCCATTATCCTTTCTTTGATTTCCTTAGGCTTTCTAATCTTTTGGGACAAGACATTTCTAAAAAAGTTTAAACTCCTTCCTCCATCACTATTTGTAGTAATTTTATGTGTTATCCTTAATCAACTTTTTAAATGGATAATTCCAAGCCTTTATTTGGAAGGCCAACATTTGGTCCACATCCCAAAAACTGAAGGGTTGTCTTCCATATTGACTTTTCCTGATTTTTCTGTCATTTCCGATCCTAATATATGGGTTTCTGGGTTTACCATAGCAATTATTGCTTCTATTGCCACCCTGATCAATCTGGAAGCAACGGATAATTTGGACCCTCACAAAAGAAGGAGTCCACCCAACAGGGAACTGGTTGCCCAAGGGGTAGGAAATACCATAGCGGGCCTAATCGGGGGGATCCCCATTACTTCGGTAATTGTTAGAAGTTCCGTAAATATAGCTTCGGGGTCAGAGACTAAATTATCTACGCTGGTCCATGGAGCCTTGTTATTGGTCAGTGTATTGTTTTTCAGTGGGGTAATCAATTTAATCCCACTAGCCTCCCTTGCTGCCATTCTATTGGTAGTGGGATATAAATTGGCATCAATAGCCTTATTTAAACAAATGTACCGGAAGGGCTGGTCCCAGTTTATTCCCTACATTGTCACAACAGTTGCCATTATTTTTACGGACGTTTTATTAGGGGTATTGATAGGTTCCGCATTCAGTATTTTCTTTTTGCTTAGGAGTAACTACTTCAATCCATTCAATATTAAGTTTACTCCCTCTCCGCAAGGAGAAATCGCGCATTTGGAATTATCCAATGAAGTTTCATTTCTGAATAAAGCAGCCATCAAGAGGTTTTTATACAAACTTCCCGAGAAATCCAAGATGGTAATTGATGCCTCATTTTCAACCTATGTTGAGCCAGATATTATTGAAATGCTTAGGGATTTTCAAAATACCTACGCCAAGGAAAATAATATCAACCTAAAAATTATTGGCCTCAAAAGCAGTTATGAACATGATAAAAATCTAAACTTGGAAAAAAGGGAAATAGAAGCCGATAAAAAGCTAAATACCCCTCAGGATATTTTGGATTATTTTAAAGATGGAAATACCCGCTATGTCAATGGGGAATTGGTTTCCAAAAGGTTTAGAAATAAAGACCTAATGGATTTTTTCGAATCGCCACCGCTTTCCGCAGTCATCAATTGTATAGACATGAGGGAACCCTTGAATATTTTGTTGGATACAGAAATTGGTGACCTTATTCCTATGCGTGCAGCTGGAAATTTGGTGGGGGAAAGTATCATTCACAGTGCGGAAGTTGCCTGTAGGTACCAAGGTTGTAAACTTATCTTAATAATGGGAAATTCCAACAACGCTTTTATTAAAGAAGCCTTGGAACATCACCATAATGGAAAAGAGAATTCTTATTTGAACCGCTTGATTGAGCCTGCGCTAAGCGATGTAAAAATAAAACAAATGGCTCAGGAATTATCCACAAAGGAACTGGCCGATCAAATAATTAAATGGAATTTAAACGAATCCTGTAACAGGTTATTAAATGAAAATGAATACATCAAAAGCCAAGTTTTACAAGGAAAGATTGGGATATGCACCGCATTTTTTGACCGGGATACCGGGGAAATTACCTTTTCCCCTTTAATGAACACATCCAAAGTTTTAAAGGAGCAGATATAGCCTTAATTTTAGGAATACACACCAATATTAACATGGTCCTCATTTGCAAAGGATCCTAGAAAACAGGCATTTAAAATGCCATCATAAAGACATTATCTGATAGCTAAACCATGTAGGGAAAATCAGGGATCCATTTCTTTAAAAAAACAGGAACAAACCTCTTTTTTGAAATTTGCTCCTGTTTTTCTTGCAAAACCATTTAAACCAATTTGGCATCCATGGTAATTTCAGCCGTTTTTTTTAGCAACATGGAAATTGGACAGGTTTCCTTGGCTTCCTTGGCGGCCTTTTGGAATTCATCATCGTTCATGCCCTCCACTTTGGCTTTTAGGTCCAAATGAATGGCCTTTACTTCTCCATCTTCAAAAGTCACTTTGGCATCGGTATCAATATTTTGCGGATCGTGTCCCATTTCATTGATTACAAAGGCCAGCTTCATACTAAAACATCCTGCATGGGCAGCTCCAACCAACTCTTCAGGATTAGTTCCTTTTTCATCTTCAAACCGGGAATTGGCCGAATATTTTGCCTTGTCTAAAACTTTACTTTGAGTGGTGAGGGTACCTTTACCATCTTTTCCACCACCTTTCCAATTTGCGGATGCTCTTCTGTTAAATTTCATAAGTTATTTTTTAATTAAAAGATTTAAAATACTAAAAACTAATTATGCATCGAATGCCCATATAATTTCAAAATAAAATCGCATTTTCCCAATTATTCCCATGGGGTTATTCACCATTATTTTATTTTATTAACAGTCAAACCTATTAATTTCTTACATTTGATATTGAAATAAAATAATATATTTTACTAGCTATTAATAATTGTTTTAAAATCCTATTAACCAATTAATTACACGCAATGACTCAATTAGCTAATGGTCTGTTAAAATTCCCAAAAGCACAGGAAGTCCCTGAGGAATTTAGATTGACCGAAGAAATCCATCAAAATGAATACCTCTGCAATGGACAGATGAAGCCATGGAATGGGGATGTTCATGAGGTATATTCCCCAATTTGTATTGAAACTGAAGAAGGGCTTAAACGCCAATTGATTGGTGCTTATCCCATTTGTACTGCCAAAGAGGCCATGGAAGCTTTGGATGCAGCTGAGGCGGCATATGGCAATGGAAGGGGAGAGTGGCCTACCTTGACTGTGGGGGCACGGATCAAGTGCATAGAGAAGTTTGTCCATGAAATGATGGAAAAAAGAGATTTGGTTGCCAAGTTGATCATGTGGGAAATTGGCAAATCCTATACTGATTCTCTAAAAGAATTTGACCGTACCGTCCAGTATATCAATGCTACTGTGGATGCTTTGAAGGATTTGGATAGACAATCTTCCGGTTTCCACCTTGTAGATGGAATTGCGGCCCAGGTGAGAAGGTCTCCGTTGGGTGTGGTACTTTGTATGGGCCCTTTCAATTATCCTTTGAATGAAACCTACACCACTTTGATCCCAGCTTTGATCATGGGAAATACGGTATTGTTCAAACCACCAAAGCATGGTTCATTGTTGCATTACCCGCTTTTGGAGGCTTTCGGAAAATGCTTCCCTAAAGGGGTGGTTAACTCCGTATATGGAAGGGGTGCCAATATTATCCCGCCTCTAATGGAATCCGGAAGAATCAATGTATTGACCTTGATCGGATCCAGTAAAGTGGCCGACAAGCTGAAAAAGCAACACCCAAAAGTGAACCGATTGAGGGCTATTTTGGGATTGGATGCCAAAAATGCCGCCATCATCACTGCTAATGCAGATTTGGATCAAGCAGTAAAGGAATCTTTGGCCGGAGCTCTTTCTTTCAATGGCCAACGTTGTACAGCCATCAAAATCGTATTCGTCCATGATAGCCTAAAAGACCAATATTTGGAAAAACTGAGTAAGGCTATCAGCGAATTGAAAATAGGGATGCCTTGGGAAAAAGGGGTTAATATCACTCCATTACCTGAACCTGACAAACCACAATATCTCAAAGATTGCCTGGATGATGCAGTGAAACACGGTGCCAGGATCATTAATGAAAATGCAGGGGAAATCAACGAATCTTTCTTCTACCCGGCCATCGTATTTCCGGTAAATGAGAAAATGAAGTTGTATAGGGATGAACAGTTTGGACCTATTATCCCTGTGATTTCTTTTAGCGATATTGAGGAACCTATTGATTATCTGATTGATTCCCCACACGGGCAACAGGTGAGCTTGTTCAGTGATGATAGCCATGAATTGGCTAGATTGATCGATCCATTGGTCAATCAGGTGAGTCGGGTAAATATCAATTCCCAGTGTCAAAGAGGGCCTGATGTGTTCCCATTCACCGGGAGGAAAGACAGTGCCGAGGGTACACTTTCTGTATCTGATGCTTTGCGTTCTTTCTCCATTCGCTCTTTGGTAGCTACCAAATTGAACGATGAAAACAAAAAGCTGCTCAATGATATAGTCAGCGATGAAGAATCCAACTTCTTGAGCACGAAATTCATATTCTAAGAATTAATCAAGAGTCCTGAGTAGAGAGTATAGAGCTTTTCACTCAGGACTTTTTTTATCAAAGAATTTAGAAATCAAGAGAAAATATTAAAATTCAGTTTAACATTTAGAGACTTCCAATCGATTTATTGAATATCAATCGATGAGATAGGCTTGTACAATGTATTAATTCCCCTTATAAAAATTGCTTACATTTGTAATATGGCTAAGCATGATATCAGGAATAGAGAAGACATAGAAAAATTGGTTCATACCTTTTATGGTCAAATTAGGCAACATCCTGCCTTAGGGCCAATTTTTAATGGAATTGTTACCAATTGGCCAGAACACCTGGAACGCTTATCTGACTTTTGGGAGATGATCCTCTTCCAGACTGGGCCTGGAAAAAACAAATTCAATCCCCTCAAAGCCCACAAAGAGGTGGATATGAAAATAGGACAGCGGCTTACCCAGGTTCATTTTGGGAATTGGCTGGAACTATGGTTTACCACCCTGGACAATTTATTTTATGGCAGAGTTGCCGACCACGCCAAAGAACATGCCCGCAATATGGCCAGCATTTTGTATTTGCGGATTTATGAATCCCGCGACCAATAATAGATAGAAGTAATGAGTATTGAGTAGTAAGAAGACTCGGGATTCATACACACTACTCGAAACTACTATTCAAATCAATTCCCCATACCAAGGGCAATAAAAAATACACAAACAGGGTAATTAATATTATTGAAAGAATATTCATCCAAAAACCGGCCTTGGCCATGGCTGGAATGGTAAGATAACCTGATCCGAAAACCACAGCATTAGGGGGGGTGGCAACAGGAAGCATAAAGGCACAGCTGGCGGCTAGAGTAGCTCCAACCATCAAGCCATAAGGATGGATTCCCAAAGCTGCTGCTACTGAGCCCAGTATCGGTAAAAGCATGGAGGCGGTGGCCACATTGGAGGTGATTTCAGTTAGAAAATTGACAGATGCTACAATCACCAATAAAAACAATAAAAAAGGAATGGATATAAGTGCTTCAAAATGACTACCCAACCAGGAAGCCAGTCCAGTTTCTTTAAATCCAGCCGCAAGAGAAAGTCCACCTCCAAAAAGTATCAGAATACCCCAAGGGATATTTTCTGCTGTTTTCCAGTCCAATAATCTGGCTTTTGTTTTATTGGCTGGAAGCACAAATAACAACACAACTCCCCCCAGGGCAATGATGGTGTCATTCAAAAAGGGGAGGAACCCTTGAAGCAAAAACACCCTGGAAATCCAGCAAAAACTAACCAAAGCAAATACCAACAGCACCCTTTTTTCAGGTACCGTCATTTTTCCTAATTCATGGAGCTGGCGAAGGATTTCTTTATGGCCGCCAGAATATTTTTGACCTTTGGGAAAATGATAAGCCCTATTGACCAAATACCACCAGCATAAGCCCAAAAGACATATAGAAATAGGCAAGCCTATCAACATCCATTTGGCAAAGCTAATGTCCACCCCATATAATTCCTTAACAATACCGGCAAAAACAATATTGGTAGGAGTTCCAATGATAGTGGCCACCCCTCCAATGGAAGCACTATAGGCAATGGCCAACATCAAGGCCCTTCCCATGGAGGTTTCAGAAATAGATTGTTTCGAATTTCCTTCCCCCAACTGATGCACTACAGCCACACCAATAGGAAGCATCATCAAGCTGGTAGCTGTATTGGAAATCCACATTGACAAAAATGCAGTGGCCACCATAAAACCCAACACAATAAATCGCATATCTGTCCCGATATATGCAATGATAGAAAGGGCAATACGCTTATGGAGGTGCCATTTTTCTATGGTCACCGCAATCATAAAACCACCCATATAAAGTAATACCATTGGGTCAGCATAGGGTGCTGCCGCCTGATCCATGTTGAGAGAACCTGTTAAAGGCAAAACCAGTAATGGCAATAAAGCAGTTGCAGAAATAGGAATGGCTTCTGAAATCCACCATACTGCCATCCAAATTGCCAGAGCCATTACAGCCAAGGCTTTTGACTCCAACCCTGAAGGTTCCCATAAAAAATTAATGGCCAAAAAGGATATTGGCCCAAGGAAAAAAACAATGCGGGGGACGTTTTTGCTCATTTATTAAAAATTAAAATCTGACTATCCATTTTCTTTAAGGTAATTACTGGAAGGTAAATTATTAAGAAAGAACCGTGGATGGCCCTTGAAGCATCTGGTTTTTGGGCGATAGCGGAGGGCGTAATAAAAATGAATTAGCTCGTGAAGTGGGTGAGCGAGATCCATTCATTTTTAGCCCGGAGCAATTGGCCAAAAATTAAATTGGGCCAACGAACTTGTTATCGAAAACGATTATGACCCAATTTGAAAGATGTTTCACAGGCCTTGCCCCGAAAGCTTTCGGGGTTGGACACTTTTTCATCAAGGGAAAGTGTCGAAACCTTATAAATAAAGAAAAACCATAAAGAAAACATTATGTTTAAAGTTTCAAATTATCATAAATAATAATTTCTTCATTCTTTAAAAAAAGACTCAAATTCACCCAAAGGCGTTTTCAGGGCCAGGGTATCTTTTCCGAATTTTTGGGTTTTATATCCATTTTTCTCAAGAAGTTCATAACAATTTTGGAGGTCTTCTTTATTCAGGTTTTCATTTTCGAAAATAATGGCCTGGGGTTGCGTTTTTTCAATATCAAATATCCTGATGACTTCCAGGTCAAAACCCTCGGCATCAATTTGCAACAAATCTATTTTGGAAATGGAATAGGATTCCATTAAAGTCTCTGGACTGATGACTTTAACATTTTCAAAGCTTATCTGCTGAGAGGGATCCATAGGCATATTAAGGCCATATTTTTTACAGTTTTTTTGAACAATCCCTTCCTTATAATGTTCCTGCACTTTCTCAAGAGAAAAGGAAGCCAAGCCAGTGGCCCAACGCATTTCACTAAAACCTATCTTATACAGTTTCTGGGAGCCATCTTCTTCCCCAATAGCGGCACAAAGTGGATGTAGTCCTTCATGGTTCTGATAAATTTTACTTAAGGATTCCCGGTAAACTGTAGGCTGTGGTTCCATCAATACTCCAGACCACCTGTCCCTTTTGATAAATTTATGGATAGGATCATGGGTAATGCCATCATTGGCACCAATCTGAACAACAAAAAAATCTCCTTTTTTTGAATTGGAATATTGAGAAAGAAAATCGGATAAACTTCCTTTCTTGGGCTGGTAAAAATATTTATAAAATCCAATAAACAGGGGATTATCAGAGGCACTCAGTTTAAATCGAAATGATTTCCAAAAACTTTTGAATTGGGATTTAATTATCTTTTTCATCTTATACCAGCCATTAAATTCTTTTCCACAAAGGTAATCCACTCCCAAAGGAAGCCTTATTAACCTTTTTTATTTTCCGCTAATATTAGCAAACCTTAAATGTAATGATTTTTTATTAACCGCATTATGGCTTTTGTTTCAATTAATTTCCATCAAATGTGCTTGTATGCATTAAATGAGCCGAAATTATCAGGAAAAATAGCCAAATCGATAGGGGAGATGGGGGGAAGAAATCTCAAAAAGATGATTATCTTTGAAATTAGATTGTTTTATAACGCCAGCTCATCCATGAATAATAAATTAATCTATTCCATTGTTACGAATAATTATGATACTGTAAAACCGGCAATAAAACACCCTGATTTTGATTTTTGGCTTTTTACGGACAATGAAGATTTAAAAGTACCTGGTTGGGAAACCAAGCCCTTACCAAAAGCTGAAAATCCCATTCGACAGCAAAGAGGAATCAAAATCAATAGTTGTTTGCATACAGCAGATTATAAGGTAACAATTTACATGGATGCCAATATTGAAATCATCAAAGATCCTGCAGAATTTTTAGCAAAACATTATAAGGGAGGTTTTTTGACCACAAAGCATCCAAAACGTTTTTCAGTCCAGGAAGAAAGCGAAGAAATACTCAGAAAGAATAAAGATTTGCCATCATCCATTAGCAAAACTTTGGGTTACGCAGAAGAAATTGGGTTTAAAGATGAACAGGGACTGTTTGAAACCATGATTATCGTCAGGGATAAATCCACCGAAGTAGCAAAGCTCGAAAAACAATGGAGCCATATTTTGGAAAACTATTCACACCGGGATCAGCTTTCATTGCCGATAGCCAGTTTTTTGACCGGCGTCAAAATAGATGTAATCCCCAGGACAGAAACTTTTAAATATATGAAGCGAACCCGTGGCCATAACATTTCCTGGAAGTTCCGCAAAAACGGGCATCAGAAGAAATTTCAAATCTCCAATATCTGGCATCAGTTGAAGCTGAAACTAGGGGTATAAGCAATGTTGGTTTTTTGGCAAAAGAGGAAAGGGGTCGGAAATGGGATAGGTATCAGAAAACTCTATTTAACATAATGTAAATTATATAACAATATAGGTTTTATTGCTGCTGGCTCTGATATCTGTCTATTTCGATTATATTCTGCCAGTGCACGATCCAATCGTACACCTTGCCCTAAGCCGAGCAACTATTAATAGTTTTCAGCCCACCGGCTTTTCCGCTCTGGCGGAATCGGTCAAACCCTTAGCAAGAGATCCCGACCCTAAGCCCTGAGATTTGCATATATGAAAGTTTCATGGACAATTGGTCGAATGTCTTTTATCTGTGTTCGCTAAATCGCTCAAGCCACTAGGCTCATACTTTTCCATTGATGAAAAGTATGAAATAATCTAGACAGAATATAGATTCTACTTAACATAATATTAAGTGAAGTTCGATTTTACTTCTTCCCATATTGGTCCGGTTTTTTTCATTCTGGATGGGTTTTTTTTGTTCTTTACCCACATCGCTCTTTTGCTATCAAGTTTTGGCGGCATCATGGCCTGTTTTCATACAGCATCCGCATTGGTCGCTATCGGTTCGGTGTTTGTTCAGTCCCTTATGAAAAGGGACTTTTTTGGTCATCCCCCACCTTTTCATTTTTGGTAAAAAAAAATTGAAATCTGCGGTAGGGATTTTTAGGACTTTATGGTTTTCTGATTGAACACAAAATATGAAAATCATGAAAAGAACAATTTTAATTGCTTTAATAGCTTTTTCAGCTGTACTAATTCAAAGCTGTGGAGAAGATGAAACCATTCCTACTGATGCTCAAGCAAGTTTTGAAATGAAAGCAGTGACCGGTACAACAGGGTCAACTAGTGGACGAGTGGCTAATACCGGATACACTTTTACTGAAGTATTTGCTGGAGTTACCGAAATCGAATTGGAAACCCTTGAGGAAGACTTGGAAGAAGAGGAAAATGGTGAGGATGAAAATGAAGAGGTGGAATTTGAAGGGAATTTTGTCATCAACCTTCTTACCGGAACCAGCGATCCTGATTTTGGACTTTCCGAGCTTCATGCAGGTGTTTACCAGGAAGTGGAAGTAGAATTTGATAACATACTTGAAGGTGATAAAACCCTAATTGTGAATTTCAACTTCACTCCTGAAGGTGCTACGGAACCAACTTTTGTTGAGTTCTCTACAGCAGAAGAATTTGAGCTTGAAATTGAAAATGAAGCCGGATTTGTTTTAGACGGAGGCACAGTAAACGCGATACTTGTTACGCTAGACCTTGATGTACTCTTTTCTTCTATTGATTTTAGTTCGCTAGTTGCTGATGAAGATGGCGTGATCAGAATCAATGAAAATTCTAATAGTGACCTTATGCAGGAAATTGTAGAAAAGCTTGAAGTCGCACTAGAGGCTGAAGATGAAGATGATGAGGACGAGGAAGAAAGTGATGACGATTAATAAAGACCTTTTACGATACATCTAACTCCAAATAATTAGGACTACATAAATATTTGGTGGTGATTTGGGCCTTCGGGCTCTTTTCTTTTATACAGCGTTTAAAACTTATATGAGATTCGAACACTCACATTGGGGGTAATACCAAGTGCTTTTTGATTTACCTGCGACAATTCTCCATCCTCTGTGATGCTCGACAAAGTGTTAATGATGTTTTCACGGTTGGTAAGATTCCAAACGGCAATCCCGCAGTTACCACTCCATTTATCAGATATATCAAATCTATACTTAGCCGAAAAATCCATTCGGAAATAGTTATCAAGCGTCATTGCATTAGGAAAGTCATAGACAATCTCATCATTGGTTTTGTCAATTCCTTGCGGCTCAGTAAAGGGCACACCACTTCGGTAATTCACGCCAGAGGAAAGCTCCAGATTGTTTAATTGGTAGGTCAAGCCAACCGACAATGCATGGGAAATATCAAAGTTATTTCTAAACTCCTGGGGGACAAGATCAGAAAAAGTATAGTCACTATTTAGGAATGAATAAGTAAGCCAGCTATCTAAATCCCCAAAACTTGGATTGACTAATAGCTCTATCCCATGTGACACGTAGCTACCAAAAGTCCGCTCAAATTGGAACTGATTCAAGAATCCCTGACTTGCTGTTACTACACCATCTACACCCTTTATAAAACCCTCCAAAGAGACCAACAAAGATTTCTTTTGATAATTTACCCCAACAGAAGCCTGTCTACTGGTCAAAAGTGGAATATTCTCACCATTAACAAGTTCCCATTTACGATTCTCAACACCCAAAAAATCAGTTTGAAAATCCACTACTTGTACAGTCGTTTGACTTTTTGTTTCCACTAAAACTTCCAAAGAAAAAGGTCCTCCAAGTTTTTTTAATATTGTAAGTCGCGGCTCAATTCTGTACTTGTTGAGCTTATCAAAATAATTGGCACGGATTCCTGCAGCTATAGTTGTGTATGTTTGTAGATGTGCATTGCCTTCCACATATAAGCTTGTAGTTCGAAGTACTTCTTTGCTCAAAGAACGAAATGCGGGTAGATTGATGCCCCTGAAATTACGAATCCCTGTCTCTACTAGTTGAACCCCAGCTTCCACATCCCACGTGTCATTTAAAAAGTACGAGCCTTCTGCTCTTATCGCTGTTTCCAGCACTTCGTTATCAAGGATATGTTCTTGTCCGGTCAGTACGTCAAAGTTTACAGATTCTTGTTTGTAGTTCATGATCGATGAATACAGCGTGGATTTGAATCTATCTGACCACCGTTGTTCGTAAGATAGAAAGCCAGCTATTGTACCCTGATCGAGATTGCTAACTTTAGATTCTACCCTATTTTGGCTACCAAACTACTTTCTTCATAGCTAATGCCATTTTCAAGGGCCATAATACCGCCCTTGATATCTGCAGTCGAGGATGGTTTGTAGTTTGCATTGAATGAAAAATCATAAAAGCTGAATTTTTCATCTGAGTTGATCACCTGAGAGTTGGGGTTATTAATGACATCAGAAAATCGAAACGCCCGATCAAAGTATTGATCATAGGTAGGTGTATTAAATATACCTCCAATCGATTGCCTCGATGCGATTAATAAATGAAGCTTATCTATTGGTACTTCGAGAAGTACATCACTATTGATCAGGTTACTGCCAGCATGTGCTGTGATCTCGCTAGCACTTTTCTTTTTTGTCTCTACTTGTATGGTACCGGACACCCCTTCTCCAAGTCGTGTAGGTGTACCATTCTTTGTAAGGGTGGTTTTTCCAATGATATGAGGGTTGATCGCTGATATCAACCCAAAAAAATGACCTGTTTGGTAAAGTCTTAGCCCATCCCATAAAATAAGGTTTTGATCGTTTGATCCCCCTCTTATATTAATATCTGTGACTGTTTCATTGATACTTTGAATTCCAGGAAGATTTTGCAAAGTGAAAAAGATATCCGGCTCAGTCAAGCCCGGAAGCATGTGGGTGTTTTGAACGTCCACTACAGTTT
This sequence comes from Echinicola jeungdonensis, assembly GCF_030409905.1. Taxonomy (NCBI): domain Bacteria; kingdom Pseudomonadati; phylum Bacteroidota; class Cytophagia; order Cytophagales; family Cyclobacteriaceae; genus Echinicola; species Echinicola jeungdonensis. The sequence goes on along the minus strand of NZ_JAUFQT010000002.1, from coordinate 617,907 downwards.
CTCCATTGTCTCTCTTATCAATTCCCCTGGTGATATAGTTCTTAATGATAACTTCTTCTAACCGTTCAATTGATGGGATGAGGTAAAATTTCATGCACTCATTTGACAAGTTATCAAAACTTAAAACCTGATCTTCATAACTCACATGACTTATCTGAATAGCAGAGCGTATTACTTCATTTGGTAATTCGAAATACCCATTTTGATCTGAGGTTGTTGAATTTTTTTGACTGAAAATTAACGCATCGGACACAGGGTTTCCATCATCTTTATCCAATAGATATCCACAAATTTGTACTACTGTTTTTCGTCTTCTGATGGAAATAAAATTCTTATCAAGCTTAATGAAATCAATTGCAATCTGACCCTCCAGATTATCAAGAGCTTGTTCCAGGTCTAGGTTATTTCTAGGCAGCTGGACCCGTATGCTATCAATAGTCTGATCCATGTAAGAAAAACATACAGGGAACTGTTCTTCTAGTTGATCCAGTACATCACGCAGAGGTTTTTTACCAATACCCTGAGCATTACTTTCCTCTAACAGGAAAAAAGCAAAAAATAGAATCAACCATATTTTTGGATTATTCCTTCCCACCCGTGATTAGTACTTTACCATCCTTTTGTTGATAAAGATAACCGGAAGGTATAGTAACAGCGTCAAGTGCTACGTCAAGGTCATCGTTTGGAAAGCTACCTGTAAAGGTAGCTTTTAGATCAATGTCTTTTGTTTCAATAACAATCTCATATTGATTTTCTAGCTCCTCCAGCACTACATAATATTGGGTTCTGAAAAAGGAACTTTGACCGTTTAACCAATCAGGTTTATAGTCTATATTAAGATCAAATTTCTCTTCGCCACTAGAAGCCTCACGGTAGCCGTCACCGGCAATAAGTGTCAGGTTTTGTCTTGAAGTTTCCACTCCGACTTTCCCTTCATAACATATTACTTCGTAGTAATCACCACGTTGTTTCACATTAAATGAAGTACCCAATACGCTTACTGTTCCATTTGAAGTAGCCACTTCAAACGGAGAACCCTTTTTAACCTGAAAAAAACCTTCACCTTTTAGCATCACTTGACGGGAAGTAGCCCATTCTTCTGTTTCGTAGACCAACTCAGATCCTTTATTTAGGGTAACTATTGAAGAGTCCGGCAAATAATAAGCTTTTAAACCTTCAGATAGCTTGACGGGCTGAGTGTCTGATGATGGTCCAAGAAGCAAAAAACCAATGACAGAGATAAGAATGACAGAGGCTGCAATCCCGACCCAACGTTGATGCCAAGACACCTTAATCACTTTGGTTTGTTTGTTGTGTGATGAATGAAAGCGCTCCAATTCCCCTTCAACAGAATAGTCTGGTGGCGTTGCGACACTCAGACCAGCCCATATTTTTTCCAGTTGGGCAAACTCATCAGTCTTCCTGAGAAGCTTTTCATCCGCTTCTGTAAGCTGATCAGTCAGCCATTTCCTTATGAGTTCTTCGTTTTTCATGCTCCTTCTTTTCAAAAAACCGAAATGTCCCCTATTTCCCTACCGCTCATTATTATTTATTTACAAAACGTTTCCAAGTTTCTCCCGCAAAGTGTTCATTGCTTTATATAGTCTTTTCTCTACAGCCTTCTCTGAGATGCCCAGCATTTCAGCAATTTCTTTCTGTTTCTTGCCTTCTATCCGTTTCAATAATAAGGTCACCCGTTGTTCCTCCGGAAGTTCCTGAAGGGCCCGATTCAACTTGTCCTCAAATTCAGATTCCTCCATTAAATACAGTGGGTTCTCCACGCTAATCTCATCTACTTTCAGATAGGGCTGATGCTTTCGTGCCGTATTTTTCTTTGACAAAATGTTTTTCATCAAATTATTGGCAGACACGAAAAGAAATCCTCTCGCCTTTTCAATAGTTACTTTCTTACAATTATCCCACAGTTTTCCAAAGACCTCTTGAACAAGGTCCTTTGCTTCGTCCTCATCCTGATATTTGAAATGCAGGAAATTAAACAGGTCCTTGGCATTATCCCCAAAGACCTGATTGAATACCTTCTCTTTACATACGTTATCACTTTTTTCCATTTCTCGCTACTGAATCAGCATCAGTATGATATTGTTTTCAAACCTATTATAATTACAGTTTCATAACCCAGACTCGAAAGTAAAATAAAAAAAATATTTTCGGTCGGTTCGGTAGGGATTTTTTTAGGTTTTCTGTTTTTTAATTGAAATGAAGCATACACTATCCATATTGGTAAAGCTCTTGATTTTAGGTATCAGCTTAATGGCTTTGGCTAGTTGTCAGGATGAAATTGAACCTGAAATAGAAATAGATATGGATGGGATCATTTCAGATGATCCCGTGGCGCAATCAATTGTAGCTGTTTCGACGAAAGATGGCTCTGCAGACAACATCATTGATAGATCAAGCTGTACAACGGTCATATTCCCAATCACAGGAATTTTCGAAGATGAAGAGCAGGTGTTCGAGGCTTTGGAAGAAGTAGAAGTTCTTGGAGCAGGAGCATTAGAAGTAGATTGGATATATCCTTTCAATGTCATCATATTTGACCATTCAGAAATAACCTTGAATTCTGAAGATGAGCTTGAAGCTATACAAGATAGCTGTATTGAGGGAGGAAGTGATGCAGATAATGAATGCATTGATTTCATTTATCCTTTCACCATTCAGGTTTTTGACACACGCACAGAAAATGTAGCCTCTCGGCAAATATATAGTGATCGAGAAGCATATAACACCTTTATATCACCTGACTTAATTACTACCATTGAATTTCCCGTCAGGATGATTGATGCAATGGAAAATACGCTGGAAGCTTTCTCGAATGAAGAGTTGACCAACATTATAATTAATGCGGCTAATTCATGTGATGAGCAGGACATTATAGAGTTTGAAGAAATTTTTGAAGATGAGTTAAAAATGCTTTTCACATCGACCGATTGGGAAGTAAGTTTCTATGAATCAGATGGTGTTGAGAACACCTCACTTTTCTCTGGCTATACCCTGCGATTCAATGAAGACATGACACTCCAATCACAAGGTGAAGAGGGCTTAGAAGGCGAGTGGGATATCGAGTTATTGGATACCGGAGAATCAGTTTCCATTGAATTCGATACGGAAGAGGAGCCACTATTTCTATTAAACGAGAACTGGACAATAACAGATCATAATCAGACACAAATCACTCTGGAATACCAAGACATTGAGGAAGGCACGAAACGACTACAGCTTTCATCGATTTAAATTTTAAACAAAAAGGACAATTAAAATGAAACAAACAATGAAGTACACGGTAATTGCATTACTTGCTTTTGCATTGGTGTCATGCAGCGATGATAAGGATGGAACAAACAGCCCAACAGTCGCATTTAGTTTTAAAACTAATACATCTTCGATAAACGTTCCTGCAGGTAGAGTTCAGGCTAATACCTTGGAATTTACATCTGGGACTATCCGACTCTCTCGAATTGAATTTGAAGCAGAGACGGATGAGGCTGACTCTGTAGAAGTAGAAATTGAGCGTACCATAGAAATTGATTTCGCAACTGGTGAGACCTCTCCGAACCTGGATAATTTGGTTTTTGCTATGGGTACCTATACTGAGGCACGAGTTGAATTGGAGATTCTGGATGAGAACAGTAATCCGTCAGTGGTAATTGAAGGAACATTTACCGACGCTGAAAATGAAACACATCCAATCCGCTTTGAATTCAATTCCGGAGAGACATTCGAAGTAGAGAAAGAAGGAAGGATTGTTTTTGGCGAAGGAGCCAGTGTTTTAGCTGAGGTTACTTTTGATCCAGGCGTATGGTTTGCAGGAGTGACCAGAGAGGAGCTTTCAGCAGCAACCAAGAACAATGATGGAGTAATCGTAATCAGCGAAACCAGTAATGCAGAGATCTTTGACATTGTTGTTGATGGACTAGATTTAGCTACAGAGGTCGAAATAACATTATAGTTTTCTATATTTGATTTTAATAAAGAGGGTCTGGGTAGTTAAATCCAGACCTTTTTTTATCCTTTTTTGGACATTACCTTTTGGGTAGGTCTTTCGGTAATACACTATCCTTTGCCTCTCTATCCCTAACACATTACCTACCCTTATTCCGCACACATTCACCACTCTTGACGCTAATGGTCAGCACAGGACCTTCCCGCCTGTCCTTCATCCCCCAGCCGGTCGCCCTCACTGCGGCATGGTGATTCCTCAGAACGAGCCGCATAGACAAGGTGTATCCTAACGAAGGTATGGCAAATCGATTCAGCTTTCAAGTGGAGAGATTCACGAGGGGTTGTGCAGCAGCCTGTGCGTTTAAGTAAAAGAGTGTTCCAGCCCCTTCCCTCCTAATGCGTATAATTTTCCCTCCCTTCCTGAAAGCATTAATCCCGCCCCTGAACCAAAGCTATATTAACATAACGCAGGCCATTATATAACATTTGAAGGGGTTCCCGCAATACGAGAGCTTTTAACATAAAACCAGTTATCATCACATTAGTGTGATAGCGTTTGGCTTTATGTTAATGGTATCGCAATCATCATCCAAAATACTCTCCATCACTGACTTTTTCCAGCCAATTGACCACTTCTCCATTTATTTCTTCATGGATGGCAATATGACTCATGGCGTTATTTGGACTTGCTCCATGCCAATGTTTTTCCCCAGGTTCAAACCAAATCACATCTCCGGGCAGGATTTCTTCTACAGGTCCGCCTTCCCGCTGGATCCAGCCCAAACCTGATTGCACAATCAATGTTTGTCCTGCAGGATGCGTATGCCAGGCAGTCCTGGCACCCGGCTCAAATGTCACCAACGCACCGGCAGCTTTCGTGGCTTCTTTTTTAGCAAATAATGGATCTATACGCACATTTCCGGTAAACCATTCCACTGGCCCTTGCTTTGATCCCTGGGTTCCATTTCTGATTATTTCCATAGTTTAATTTTTATCTAAAATCTCATTTCTAACATCTAATCTGAAGCTGAATACAAATCAAAACTGCTACCAATCCTTCTTACCCAAAGTTATTGGGGTTTCAAGGTCCTCAATATAACTAAACAGGTATTTTTCATCCAAAACTTTCCAGATAATCATTACCAGGTCATTATACCCAATGTAGCCCCTAAAATAATAGAAAAGGGATAAATTACTGAAATTAATCTCCTTGCTGTTTAGTTCAAATCCATAAAATGTGTATTTTTGATCTATGACAGATATTATCAATTAACAATACAAAAAGCATTTAATATTAACTAATACAAATGCCTTACCCCAAAATCATATAAGATTTTGTCAAAAAAAATTCTAACTTGGTTTATTATCCCTTTTTTTGTTCAAAAAAAACTAAGATACTTTATTATTTTATGAAAGTACATAATTACATATTTAGTGCAGTGATTCCTCTATTTTTTATATTTATTATTTCATGCTCAAAAGAAGGAGACCCAATATCCTATGTTAAATTTGGAGATGTATCAGTAAATGGTTTTAAATCAAAGTTTAAAGAAGAGGGTCTACTAGAAGCTGTAAATATCCAAGATGAAGATTATGATTCAATTACTTATTTCTACCTGGATGGTGACCCTAATTTAAAAACTACTTTGTGGGAAAATCCAGATGGTTATGAGTTTGATAATTTTTATTCAGCTAAGTTGAATTTTGGATCAGACTCTATAATGTTCTTTGATAAAAAGATATTTCGTCCTGGTAAAGGTGAAATATCCGAATTTAAACTTAACAGAATAATAAACCTCTACAAAAAGTGGTATGGAGAACCAAACCTTTCATTTTTAAATTCTATGCACCATTCTGAAATATCTAAAGTAATAGCATTGTATGAAAAAAGTCAACAGAAGTCATTAAAGGGAAAACTTGCTAATTCTATTAGTGCCAGGAGCGGTAAAAATTATTTTATTATTTGGGAATTGGAAATGTATAATGTAATGATTTCATACAGGAGTAATTTTGCTGATAGTAGCTTCAATAACGGATTCATTAAATATGAAGCATTAAATTATGATAAAATAATTGATCAGAAAAAGGAAGATATAAGAGCGAATGCCTCTTTAAATGATTATATCTATATGAACTTAAATCTAAATACGTTTACACAAGGACAACCCCCTTTTACAGATAGATTAAATTTATACATTTATAGTTTAAGGCATAATCTTCCAGAAGAGTCAAGAAATATTCGTAAATTTAAATTTGATGTAATGTTTGAAGATGAATATGGGGATTTGATCTTAAAAATTAATGATATAGATTTTGACCCTGACTCTCCTTTGAAATCTCCAATTGATGGGTTGATTTTTACAAAATCAGGTGGATATACGATATTTATGGATTTTAATAAAACACATGAAAAGTATAAGGATTTTGAGAAATTGAGAAAATTAAGAGAAAGAAAAATTAGTAATGGAAATTTTGATGATATAAAGATAAAGTATAAGGTAACCTCCTTAATATTCGAAGATGGTGAAGTATTAAAATAATCAAAGGTTCACCAGCTAAGCAACCTTACTTCTAGAAAAAATAAACGAGATCCCGCAATACAACTGGATTTCCATCGCTTAACACTTGACCCTTAACATTAAAACTTTCCCAGCTTCAAACCTTCCATCCCCCTCCCCTTTCCAAATCCCGACATTTTCCTTAATTTGTTTTTTAGTTTTTAAGTTTTTTAGCACCAAGCCTTATGACAAATTCAACTTCCCGTAATATCCATCAAAGACGAAATATCAAGCGTTTCCCCAAGATGCCGGCCATCAACATGAACAGGGTGCCGACTGGTCCCAAAAGAAAATCTCCTTCCTAGAATAAAAAGAACCCGTAGAAGAGTATATCCTCCGTCAGGTATCTGAGATTCTCCATATCCCAGAGGAACCCTTCCGGAATTTTGATGAAGAGCAGGCGATGAATATTATTGCTAATACTTTTCATGCCAATGATAGTGCCACCGGATTCATTTATAACAACCATCCTACATTCCATCCTATTGATAAACTGGTGCAGCTACATGAAGAAAAGATGGCATTGTATGAAAGGATGCTGAAGGAGAAGGATGAGATGGTGGCGAGGTTGGAGAGGCTGATTTCAGGAAAATAGTTCATTATTACCTAACAAGACTAAATAAATTAAAACTAGTTATGGAGATACCCAAATTCAATATACCAGACTTTTCGAGATTAATCTCCAAAACACAAATGCCCACTCAAATCATGAATAATTTTACCCCCCCACAAATGGAATGGGAAGATGGAGTAATGGTAGAAGTAAAGGAGATTTCTTCATTAAATTTTTTAGAAAAAGTATATAGCGATCCGTCTCCTCTAACTCTAGGTAGCCCAAAAAAAACAACAAGAGTCTCGGGCAATGTTGAATTTGATTTAAATAAGTATAATAGAAAATCACTTACCCTAATAAATTTTGAATTCACAGGAGGTGTATCTTTTTCTGGAGATCATAAAAAGAAATTTAATCTTGGGGAGAAAATCATTCTAAAGGACTGTAAATTATTTAAACCATTAATATTCAATAATTGTGTATCTGACGACACTAAACCTGAAGATTTTAGCCAAAAATCTGGCGCAATAGAGATTATCAATGGATCATATATTCTCCTTCGCATTTCAAAATGTGTTTTCCCTTTCGGTGTAGATATTTATGCTGAGGAAGGAGAAAAACTAGAAATAGATTGGTTTGAAAGTCATTCAAACAATTTTTCTAAAGCAGGATATAATTTTGAAAATGTAACATTTAAAAGTAAGCTGGATATTACTGGAGATACCATTAAAAATATTGGGGTTGATTTCAGAAATTGTATTTCGAAATGCCAAACAAGAATTTCTTCTGTGAGTTCTCCCACAATTGCATTTGTTGGTACTCATTCAATTTTTGAAAAGGATATTAGAATCTGGAATGGTGATCTTAATGCTTTGATTTGGAATGATGGAGATTACAATGGAGAAATCAATGTTTCCGCAATTAAACTTGAAAAGTCACTTTCTATAATTGGATCAAACTTTAATGATAAATTTCAATTTCAAAGAAAAGATCCAGGTTTACAAACCGTTAACTTTAAATTACCTGAGGAAATATGGATTCAAGATTCACAATTTAAAAATGGGATTGAATTTCATGGTGATAATATCAAAACTAATAATCTTAACATTGTCTTTTCCGAAAAATCTTCTGGCGTTATTGATTTTCGAAATACATTTTTCAAACAAGTAACTTTAAAAGGCAATAACTTTAACAATTCCCTTTTTCTTCGGGATTGCTCCTATGATAAACTAATATTGACTCATTTATTTAATAAGTCTCTAATTTCATTTAATAATAATAACCCAGAATTAAATGATGGGATACCCAAAGAATTTCTCATTCAAAACTCTAATCTAGGTAATACAGAGTTTTATGATTTTGATTTTTCAATCTATCCAGTTGTTAGAGTTATTGATTCTAGATTTGATACCATTTTTATCAACGGAGTAGAATGGTTTGAACCTCAAAATTTAGAAGTGGATGAAAACGAAAAAGATAATACAAAAATTCTTTCTCAAAAAAGGGAAATATATAGACAGCTAAAACTTGCAGCCGAAAAACAGTCCGACAGAATAACTACATTACTTTTTAAGGGAAGAGAAATTCAGATTCATGATAAGTATTTAAGATCGAAAAGGAAAAAAGGCATAAACTTGATAGCCCTGAAAAACAACCTTTTATTAATCGGATAAAAAAGGCCAAGCTTGCTAGTACTATTAGTCGATTTAGTAATTACATTAAATACCAATCTGACAAAATCAGCATACTCTTGGGAGAAACCAACGATCATGGTCAAAACTGGATAAAGCCTCTCCTTTGTATTACATTGATTTCTACTGGAATATTCCCTCTACTTTTTATTATGGCTGATCCTGAAATTAATTTTTGGCCTGACTTCTCATATGATGGTTGGAACTTTTTTTGGGCTAAGGTCTCAGAACACGGATCTGTCTGGCCTCAGCTATTTAACCCTACCCGAAGAGTTTCCTTTCTCTTTGGAGCAATCGAACATCCATTTTGGGTTTATTTCCTTGATGGTCTCCAACGTATCGTACTGGCTTTCTTTATATTCCAAATCGTTTCTGCATTCAGGAAATTTGTCAAATAGGACTAAAACACAACATCAAACCAAAGCCTTCTCCAACCTTAACTTCCACTTTTCCCAATCGGGCATTATTTCGGATTGAAGCTTATAAAAGGCTTTGCTGTGGTTGGGATGGATCAAGTGGCATAGCTCGTGTATGACCACATACTCAATGCATTTTGATGGGGTCTTGATGACCTCCGGATTCAGTATTATCCTTCCTTTTGGGGTGCAACTCCCCCAACGTTTGTTCATCCGCTTTACCACTAAAGGCGGATCTTGCGGAATACTGTAATTGCTGAATTTTTTGACCGATTCGGCGATGCAGGTGTTAAATTTTCTCTTGGCGTGCCTGTAATACCAATCATTCAAAAGATGTTTTACCAACTGATTGTTGTTCTTTTCATGGGCAAAGACCATCAACTCCCCTCCCCTGTTACATCATTCTTTCTTCCTGTAGCTCATTACATGCTTCCTGTTATACAGGGAGACAATTTTGATCTACAGGGAGCACAACTCACCCTACAGGGAACCCTCATATTGCTACAGGGAGGGTAATTCACTTACAGGAAGCTATTGATATAGCATTGAAAATGCAATGATTTAAAATTCCCCTTGGTAATGGAATTAAAAAAGCCCTTCCGATTGAAAAGGGCTTTTTGATCTTTGGAAAAAAGACTGACTTAATCTGAAATGATATCCTCTGTGCTTTTTTCTGTACGGCTTCTATTAAGCTTACGATAGTAGGCACTGGTAAAGCCTTTCAGTTTTTCGGGATTTTTACGGAATACATATTTGCCCGTGTCCCGAACTTCATCCACAGCTCTTTTCAGAAGGGTATAAGCTTTGTCCCGAATGATTTTGGCCTCATTGTTAGTGGCGCTTTCACCATTCATTTGGGCCAGGAACTTGGACATTTCGGAGGCTGAAGCCTCGGCCATCTGCAGTTTCTCTACACTTACCCCTATGGCTTGAAGCAAGGACAAGTTGGCATTGCCCAGGGCAGCCAAATCACTCAGGTCCTGCACCATATCGGCATGGCTTGTTCCATCCTCTACCTGCTGGACTTTGGCCAGAAGATCGGGGCGTTTTCGGAAAGCAAAACGGCAATCAGCTTCCAGGTCATTTTTCAACTCAAAGGCTTCAGGAGATTTTAATTCCCATTTTCGGCGGGCTTCTTCCTGAGTGTTAAATTCCTTCATCCACAGGGACTGTGCATAACGTAGGGTTCCGGCCAGTTCCGGAAGCCTGACGGCCAGTTTCCAATCCATTCCGGCTTTCTTCATGGCCTCTTTTTCATCTTCAACCCATACCGCAAGGTCGGCAGCTTCCTGGACATAAATATCCACTGGGATAGCTGGTTCTCTTACTTCTTCATTGGGAATGTCATTGAGGTCCTCAAGGCATGATTCATAGTTTTCCTTAGACATAACAAAATTAGGTTTAGTTAAAAAATCATTTATTCTTAAACCCAATATTATCAATTGTTTATGTCAATACCGCAATTAGGGTATTTTTTTACCTCTCAAATCCTATTTCAAATAGCTAAAATCTAATCTCTAGCGTCCAAAACCAATCTGGATGCAGAATACAAATCAAAAACGGCCACCAGTCCTTCCTGCCCATAGTTGTTGGGATATCGTTCATAACTCTCTAGTTCCTGAAGTTCTTCAATATATGCTGGCTTATATTCTTGATCCAAAACATCCCAAATAATCAATAAATAGTTATAACAAATCTTTTTATCGTGGCCTTGTTCCAGCCAGTTTTCAAAAAGTGCTTCATCAAGAGGTTTGGGGTAATCCGGACTTTCGAACATATTAAAGAGATATAGCATTAAGGATAATTCCGGAAATTTAGTCATCTCTTCCTCTTGAGCCAAGAAAGTCTTTCATTCAATTTCCAAGGAAATATCAATTATTTAAAGGGGTTACCTATCCTCACTTGGCACCTCAGGGTAGAAAAAGAATAAATAAATAGCTTCTACAGGAGGATTAGAAGTATTTCCCTAACTTTACTGCCCTTTTATAAACGAAAAAGATATGACCGAATTTCCTCCCTGCCCAAAATGTGGCTCTGAATTTACCTACCCCATGGACTTGTTACTGGTTTGCCCAGAATGTGGTTATGAATGGAATCCTGATGAGATTGCCGAGGAAGAAGAAACTGGACTGGTGGTTAAAGATGCCAATGGGACAGCACTTCAAGATGGCGATAGCGTGATTGTAGTGAAAAATCTGCCCGTAAAGGGTTATCCCCAACCTATTAAAGCAGGAACAAAAGTCAAAAATATCCGGCTGACCGAAGGAGACCATAATATTGATTGCAAAATTGAGGGTTTTGGGTCTATGGCATTAAAGTCGGAATTTGTCAAAAAAGCATAATTATCTGACGGTTTCCCACATGGTATACCAGAAAACAGGAGACTTGGACCGACTGTCAAAGGTTAATAAAATGATGGTATGCAATTGATTTTTCCTGATAAAAATCCCCATGTATCTTTACTATCCTAAATTTCGTCTAATAGAATATGCAGGAAACCTGGAAATTCCATATTAAAAAATTAGGCCCTGAGGCTAGCAAAAAAGAATGGAAATCAGCCATTTGTCAATCTCTTAAGGAGGAGCAAAAAGAGCTGGGTATTTTTTTGTCCTACTTTTTCCGGCCAGATGGTGCTGTGGTGGAAGAAGTTGAGTTGGCAGGTAATATCCATTTTGAAACGCCCACCAGTGGAAACTTTAAAGTTAAATTCCGACTGATTTTTTATAATGCCTGTTTAAATATCCATGAAAAAGAAAAGGATAAATTAACATTATCATTTACGGTCGATCCTGAAAAAAATCAAATCACCTTAATCAGTCCTTATGTTCCTGAAAGAGGAATGGATGATATTTAGATTAGAATTTAAACGGTTTGCTCTGACCACCTATTTTAAAACTTCCTCAAGTCCTTCTATTATCCCTTGATAATCATACTGAAGGTCCTCATGGAGGTTGTTTTTTATTTTTTGAATCTTGTTTAATTGCATTTGGTACAAGTTTTCAATGACAGGATGTGCATAATCCAGATATCCATGCTGAGCAAGTCCCTTACAGAAAAATGCAATCAACTCAAGCTGGACCGTTTTGTCCTTGGTGAATTTTAGGTATTTATTGAGTTTCCGCCGGATGGATTGTGCAGATTTTTTTGCAAAATGGGCACGGTCCATATTGGCATTTTCAAATGCAGCCTGTAACTCTGCTTCCACCATTTCCTGAAAAAACCCTGGGTTTTCCCGGCCAAAGACCTTAAAAAACAGAAATTGCTTATTATCCGTGGTGAACTTTGCCGTTTCCATCAACAAGGCAATAAGCTCCTCTTTGGATAAAAAAGAAACTTCTTTTTTTATAGCAGAAAGACTGGGGAGTTTCATGGGAAGTTTGCAGAAAACAGGTTTTAAATAATCCTAACTTAATCCCTTGATTTGGACATTAAAATGGATTGTGTTTACAAATGTGACCATTATCAGTTGATTTACAACTTGGTGCTATAAAATTCCCTGGTTTTATTCCTTCCATTTGTATCTCCTAAAATAAAAGACCATCACTATTATTGGATAAAAACAATCAGGCACTTTATATTGCTTGCTTATATTTATTCCTAAAGCCATTTGTGAAAACAATTTAAATAAACCTTTAATAACAACATGGAATTACCTATCCTTTTTGAAGATGATTTTTACATTGCCATTAATAAGCCGGCAGGGCTTTTGGTTCATAAGACCAGTCTGGCTATGGATGCCGAGCCGGTATATGCCATGCAGCTCTTAAGGGATCAAATTGGACAGAGGGTTTATCCCATTCATCGGATTGACCGCCCTACTTCAGGAATTTTGTGGTTTGCCAAATCTCCTGATGTGGTAAGGGTTTTCCAGGAATTATTCTTGGACAAGGAAATCAAAAAATATTACCTGGCAATTGTAAGAGGATATACTAAAGAGGAACAGGGTCTTATAAATCAACCCTTAAAGAAAAACTTAAATAAGGATCTTCAGGAAGCACAGACCGAGTACCTGCGGTTAGGTCAAATAGAAATTCCGGAAGCTTCCTCTCCCAGGCATTCCACCAGTCGTTATTCTTTGGTTAGGGCTTTTCCTCATACCGGTAGAATGCATCAGATCCGCAGGCATTTTGCTCATGAGCGGAATTATATCATTGGTGATAAGACTCATGGAGACAACAAACAAAACCGCTTTTTTAGAATGCATTTTCAAATGCCCAACATGTTGCTCCATGCCTGGAAAACCCAAATGAACCACCCAGTCACAGGAAAGGAAATCCATGTAGAAGCCCCTGTTCCCTCCTATTTTAATAAAATTCTCAAGGAATTTAATTGGGAATCACTGGTCCATGAGGTCAAATATGACAGTTGACAGTCGAAGGTCGACTGACGACTGCTTTGAGCAATTTCAACTTTTTAAAAGGATTGAAATAATTATTTCAATGATTTGATTATCCGCTTTTCTGCAAGTACTTGCAAATTAGTTCAACCCCTAATGGGGTTGGCTGTAATATTCATTTTAGCCCTCCCCGGGTTTACACCCGAGGTTATTATTGTTGAAGCTTTAACAGGCTTCAAATTTTAAATTTCCCTTCCCTCGAAGGAACAGGCTTTGAAAACTGATTTTTGAATTAACCTAGACTAATTATTCACTTAACTTCCAGTATGAAAACAATAACGATGGATTCATGGAATAAAGGAAAATTCCCTGAAAGGGAATAATAAATTTAGCCCAGGGCCAAGCTATTGCTTGCCCTGGGTTAAATAAGCAAATGAAGTTTCCTGCATTAGCCGCTGGCACTTTCAATGGAGAGAAAAAATTTCCGCTAATGCCCTTGGCCATTTAATCTTGCTTTCAGGCAACCAGCAATTGAATTTTATTCTTTCTTGTTTTAAGGTTAAATTACATGAAGAGCCATTTGGATGGTTGATTTTAGACCACTGGCCCAATTGCTGATATACCTTTAAATGAATATCTTTACTTGGAAACCTTCAGAAAAATATGAAAAAACCTACTTCCTCCCTCCTTTTAATATTTATTACTTCCATTTCATTTTTCACCAATGCCCAAGGGCAAACCATTGACCAGGTTATTAAACCAAAGGAATCACTGGCTCATTTCCGTTTTTTAGCATCAGATGAACTCAAAGGAAGAGATGCCCTCCGGTCTGAAATAGATATTGCCGCAAAATACATCGCTAACCAATTTTGGAAATATGGGGCAAAGGAACTTTCCAATGCTAATGGATATTTCCAGCCTATCCCCTTTCGCTTATCCCAACCTCCGCAATCTGCCCTGATCCAATTGGACACCAGCCTTTTAAAACATGGTGATAATTTGTTGATGATGGATGGGGGAAGTTTGAAAGGGAAATTTGAATTGAAAATTGCAGGTTATGGCTTGGAGGAAAACCTTAAAAATATTGATCTTAATGGGAAAATCCTGGTGACCCGTGTGGGGGCACCTGGAAAGACCAATCCTGCGGAAATCCTGGAACTTGGAAGAAAAAAGCAGCAATGGGCAAAAGGAAAAGGGGCCATTGGTTTGATAGAAATGTACCATTTGCCCAATACCCCTTGGGGTTTGCTTACCAATTACCTTAATAAGCCCAGGCTGACCATTGCCGAAAGTTTTGATCAGCCCTCCAGCATTCCTTATTTCTGGGTCAAGGACCTAGATGGTAAATTGATGCATTTCATAGATCAGAATAAATCTGTAAAAGCCAAAATTTCCATAGAAAGCAAAGGCAACCAATTGATCAAAGGACGTAATGTAATTGCCAAAATTGAAGGGACGGACGCCCAACTCAAAAATGAATTTGTAATGCTTTCTGCCCATTTTGACCACTTAGGGGTAGGAAGAGTTGATGCAGAAGGTGATTCCATTTATAATGGTGCCAGAGACAATGCGGTAGGAACTGTAGCCCTTATCAATGCTGCTCAATATTTTGCTCAAAATCCACCCAAAAGGTCTGTTCTGCTTTGCGCCTGGACGGCCGAAGAAAAGGGCTTGTTGGGTTCTGCCTATTTTGCAGAAAATCCATTAATTCCCCTTGACCAAATTATTTATAATCTCAATATCGATAATGGTGGATATAATAATACAGAAATCATTACCGTAGTTGGTTTGGGAAGGTCCACAGCTGATCCTCTTATCAAGGAAGCCATAAATCATTATGGATTAAAAACTATCCCGGATCCTTCTCCTGAACAAGGGCTATATGACAGGTCAGATAATGTCAATTTTGCTAAAAAGGGGATACCAGCTCCAACATTTAGTTTAGGCTTTACAGCTTTTGATGAGGAAATCATGAAATATTATCATCAACCAGCAGATGAAGTTGATAGCATGGACCTGGAATATGTTATGAAATATTGGAAATCCTATCTATTGACAGCCCAAAAAATCGCCAATATGAAGGAGCAACCTTTTTGGTTACCGGGGGATAAATATGAAGCTGCAGGAAAATCACTTTATGGATACTAATGGATTTTTTTGAAGTTTACTGCTATTGAGATCTTCAATGTTCATTTACCCATTTCCTTAAGAACAAAGAGTGAAGAGAAATGAATAAAAATGAAATAAAATAAGGTGTAATTAAGAAAAATTACACCTTATTTTATTCTTTGCGAATTTGCGTGAATATTATTTGGTGATTTTTATTTGGAAAATCTGGGTCCAAGCCATTTTTTCCAAATATAAAGGATAATCAATGCGCCAATAACTGCCCAGACCAAACCCCAGCCCAGACTACTTCCTCCCGCACTTTCAAATCCAAGAGCTCTTCCTATTATTCCCCCGACAAAAGCGCCTCCAATTCCAATCAGGATAGTTATAAATATCCCTCCCGGATCCCTGCCGGGCATAATCCATTTGGCCAAAGCCCCTGCAATTAACCCAAATATAAGCCACCAAATGATCTCCATAATTTTGCTCTATTATTTATGGAATATAATCATTATCCATTATTATTTTTTTCCTGACAAGGAAATAATTTTTGAAACATACTTCCTCTTTCTTCAAACCATCCTTGTCAATTTAAAATACGAATACTACCGGAACTTACATTACCATTAACAGTTTCCGGGGCTCCATTATCTATTTCCAATTTATCCCCATCCTTTTGATTTCCAACCTTGACACTTCCACTGGAAGCTTTTAAATAAAAATTAAAATTACTCAAATCATCATCTGTCTGAATATGAATGGAGCCGGAAGAACATTCCAAAAAAGTACTGGAACCTAATCCTCCATTTTCCACCTGAATGGAACCTGAGCTTACCTTTAAATTTCCCAGGGAGCTTACATTCTGAAGTTTCATTTTTCCGGAACTGACTTTTCCATCTACCTTTCCATCCACTTGGTTTAGTTCCAAGTAACCACTGCTGACCTCCCCTTTTATCGATCCTTTCAAATTTTCGAGTTTTCCATGACCAGATCTAACGGTAATCTCCATATCTGCGGCTACATTCTCCCCATTTATTTTTCCTGAACCAGCACTCAAATGGATTTTATTCCCCGATAAGTTGGACACTTCCATTTTTCCAGATCCCGTATTAATAATGATTTCCTTATGGTCCACATTTTTTACAAAAACAGGCCCTGAGCCATTTTTGATAACAAGCTTAACATTTTTAGGGCCCGCTAGACTAATAAACCCCTTATTGTTGCTGAGCCAACCTGGGAAATTACCACTTATATCGAAACTGATAATTAGTAAATCATCTACTATAGAATATTCTATTCCTGGGACTTCTTTATTAGCAGATTCAAAATATGCGTTTAGGAAAAAATTTGACCGATTGGCATCTCCTTCATAGCTTACTTCCAAGGGCCCACCATTTATTTCCACTTTGCTTATTCCATCCAATTCCTTTTGGATATTTGTGATTGCATGTTTGGGTCCATTGTTGCAGGAGTTAATTAGACTCCATAGGGGAATTAGCAATAGCCAATAAAGGGAAGAAAAACACCTGTTATGCATGGCCTTTGGATGCCTCATCAGATTCATTTCCATTTGGAGTAGTACCTCCATTACCTGTCATACCCCCGTTGGACATCATATTCAAAGTTTCATGGGCAATTTTGATATTATATTCGTAGGCGAGACTTTTATAATTTACCAAATCCACAATGGTACCTATCCAACATAACCCTACTGTAAGGAGGTAAAGGATGCCAAGGCCTATTTGCCCTAAAATAAACCGGTGCAAACCCGCAAATCCAAAAAAACCCAAAATTGCCAGGATAAGTATCATTTGGTTATCTTTCCTTCTTGCCCGGTACACTTGAGCAAAAAGATTTGCCTGTTCGTCATCCATGTTTTTAAGGATACCTTGTACATATCCAAGCTCCATACCCTCCAGTTCCGGGAGGTGTTTTAATACATTAGCCATAATATTGCTTTGTTTTTAATTGTTTTATTAGTTGAAAAATACGGATAAGAAGAACTGACCATGCGAAACCTGCAAGGGGGTGCATTTCCCAGGAAGTCCCCCATTTCCCCATAATCATCAATTTCATAGCCCTTCCCAATCCACAACCAGGACACCAGTCTCCCCCCAACCCATGAATTGGACAGAGGGAAAAAGAATGGGTAGCCATTGGGTCAATCCATAGAATACCAAGGAGGGCAATGGACCATAAAATTAATTCTGTAGGAAATGATTTTTTCAAGGCCTGTCTACTTATCTATCGGTTTTCAAATTACTAAAAGAATGCCATATGTTAAAAATACCAGTTTTGGCCTTCCCAAGTCATATCCTAAAATTTCTTTGTATCAAAACCGAACAAAAAAATGTCCGAATTCGAACTATTAAATACATATAATTTGGGATTTAAAACAAATTTTGACCCATTGGCTACCAATTGGAAACCATCGAAGAAATAGGTGTATCTTTAAAGTTTTTGATTTACTTTTTTAATTTAGAGATTTGTAGCTAAATATTAGTTAGACATGAAAAAACATTTCCTATTTATATTTCTTATTAGTTTGGTTTTAGGTTCTCAAAACCTATATGCTCAAGGCTCCTATGACCTTATTTCATTAGAGACCAAAAAATTTCTCGGTCAATTCAGTATTATTCCTGGAAGTGCAAAAAAAATCACAGATAGGCAGGGTTATGACAATCAACCATTTTTCATCAACGATGATCAAATGGTGTTTTCCTCCTCGGATGAAAAAGGGAATTTTGATATTTTTCTGTATAGTTTTGAGTCAGGGAAGTTCACCAATATGACCAGGACTTCAACAAAAAATGAATATTCCCCCCTATTGACAGATTGTGGCAAATACATTTCTGCTGTCACCGTAGAAGAAGACAACAGTAAAAGATTATGGTTATACCCCATCAATTTTGGGGAACCCGAATTGCTTTATGATGACATTGAGCCTGTCAATTATTATGATTGGTACAATAATATAGCTGCGATGAATATAGAAGGGGAACCCAATAAGTTGATTTATCCACGTAGCAGGGAAAATGTGGTCACCTTGGCAGAAAACGTTGGAAGAAGTATCCAAAAAAGACCTAAAACCAGCCAAGTGACATTTTTGGATAAAGGAGCCAATGTGGTAATCAACGGAAAGGACACCTATGAAATCAAAGCTTACGACCTGGAAGAAAATGTGCAGTCCAATTTTGGGGTGGCCTTAAGTGGTGCTGTTGATTTTATATGGTTGGATAAAAACACCCTTTTGATGGCCAGGGACCAAGAACTGTTTATCAAAAAAATTAAGAAAAGCCAAGACTGGGTCAAAATTGCAAAGGTAACGATGCCTGGTTATGGTGCCATAAGCAGAATGGCCATTAGTCCCAAATCAAACCGCCTGGTTTTGGTGATGGAAAGGAATGAAAAGGAATAGATTAAGATAAAAAATGGACTATTTGATTTTCAGGGGTTAAACATTAAATTCTGCATAAATTGTTTTCAGCAAATGTACCACTTAACCTTTTAACAACTCAATAGCCATTAACCAAGGCCCAAAAAGCCTTCCAGGGTCATTAAGCCTGGAAGGCTTTTTTTTAGATCTTAATCCTGATTTATTTTGGCCTCCAATAAATTGATGGCCAATCGGGTATCAATCTTGGAATCAAGCTCTTGTAGGGATTTAATTGCACTATTAACTTCAAAAACAAAATCCCTGCTTTGAGGGTTATAGGGAATGCTCTCCACTCCATGCAATATATCATCCATTTCCTTGGAGATTTCATAAAGTTGAGGGTCAAAATAAGCCTCATTGAATTTGGAAGTGATGTAATCTGAGGCCATTTGATTGGGCTGCAAGAAATCCCGCTCATAAAAACGGTAATCCCTCAAATCACTGATCAAAAATTCATAAGCAGGGAAATATTTTACTTCCGGAAACTCTGATACAATCTGATGCATTGCCACCCTTAATACGGATTTGCTGACCTGATTAAGGGTAATACTATCCTTAGTGTGCATCACGGGACTGAGCACCAATATAATATCCTTAAAATGATTGAGCTGAGGATAAATATGCCGAAATGCTTTTAGGATTTGTTCGGTTGATAATAACTCCTTTTCAAAAAGGTGTTGAGGGGCTTTATGACAATTGGCCACTACTTGTTTGGTTTCCTTATGCCTAAAAACAAAAGCTGACCCAAAGCTCAATATCAAAAACTCATTTTTAAAAAATTCTTTCCGGACCTGCTCGACCTTTATATTAATATTGTTGAGCAAATCCTCTGGAGATTTTCTCCTTCTTAAAAAATTAAACTGAAAATGATTCCAGTTCCCATCGTATTCGGTTATTTGTTTTTCATCTACCTGAACGTGATTACCGGCTATTTCCAGCAGGTTAAATATTGATATGGGGTTGTACACCCGGCCAAACGGATTGTTGGAAATATTTAAACCATATCTCATCAGATTTTCTGCCATCATGGATGAAAACCCCGACCCCATTGAGAGGATTTTGGATCCCTTTTCAATTTTAGTAGGATTCTTGGAAATCTTTAGTTCACTTCTAAATGTACTCATGGGCATATTGTCTATAGTTAAATTTATATCGAAAATTTTGAAGGGCATGCTCCTCCTATTCCATTGGTAAAAAACTTTATCAACGAAAATACATTTTAAGATTGTTCTCTTTAAGATAGGAAAAAAAAGATTTTGACCATATCGGGAACAAATAATCTTTTTTCCTCATTAGATCATTTTTTTTAATGGATTAACTAACTCAATAAAGTAAGTCCTCCCGCCTTCTGATTTCTAGTGGATTAACTTATAATTTTTGTGATGCTTTATTTCTAAGACCACAAACCCTATATTTGCAGCTTTAAATAATTAAAAAGCAGCTAAGAATTTCTATGAACAGCTTTATAGAAGAATTGCGCTGGAGAGGAATGCTCCAGGATATGACACCGGAAATAGAAGAACATCTAAATAAAGGGATTACCTCTGCATATCTTGGATTTGACCCTACAGCAGATTCTTTACATATCGGCCATTTAGTTGGAGTAATGACCCTCCTTCATTTTCAAAGAGCAGGGCATAAACCTTTTGCTTTGGTGGGAGGTGCTACAGGAATGATTGGAGATCCTTCATTTAAATCTGCCGAAAGGAACCTGCTGGACAAGGCTACCTTGGATAAAAACATTTCCGGCATCCAAAAGCAATTGGCTAAATTCCTGAATTTTGAAGATGATAAATCCAATAAAGCCGAATTGGTCAATAACTATGATTGGATTTCCCAATTTTCCTTTTTAGAATTTATACGGGATGTTGGAAAGCACATTACAGTTAACTATATGATGGCCAAAGACAGTGTAAAAAGGCGCTTGGAAGATGGAAATGGCCTTTCTTTCACTGAATTTTCCTATCAGTTGATCCAAGGCTATGACTTTTACCATTTATGGAAAAATAATAATTGCACGGTCCAGCTTGGTGGATCTGACCAATGGGGTAATATTGTGACCGGAACTGAAATGATCAGAAGAATGGGCGGAGGCAATGCCTTTGCGCTTACTGTTCCTTTAATTACCAAGGCAGATGGTTCTAAGTTCGGTAAAACTGAAGGGGGTAGTGTTTGGTTGGATCCTGAAAAAACTTCCCCCTATGCTTTTTATCAATTTTGGCTTAATGTATCCGATGAAGATGCATCCAAATATATTAGGATATTTACCACCTTGGATAAGGACACGATTGAGAACCTGGAAAAAGAGCATGCAGAAGCTCCTCATCTAAGGATATTGCAAAAAGAAATTGCGAAGAACATCACCATTTTGGTCCATTCAGAGGCTGATTATGAAATGGCTGTTAAAGCTTCCTCTATTCTGTTTGGAAAATCATCCACTGAGGATTTGGCCTCTCTGGATGAACGGACTTTCCTTCAAGTTTTTGATGGAGTTCCGCAGGTAGAAATTTCACAGGGGGAATATCAAGATGTCAATGGAGTACTTGACCTTTTGGGTGACAAAGGCCAGGGAGTCATTTTCAAATCAAAAGGGGAAGCCAGGAAAATGATTCAAGGTGGAGGAGTCAGTATCAATAAAAGCAAATTGACCGATCCCCAAGGCAGCTTGGAAGGTACCGAATTGCTTCAGGATAAATATTTGCTGGTTCAAAAAGGCAAAAAAAATTACTTTATCATCAAAGTACTAAACTAATACCTAAGGGGCTCCCCGCCCCTTTTATTTTGCTTTTTAGAAAGTGGTTTCTTTTTTAGATTAATTTGGTTTTAATAAATAATTCTCCACTCTTTACTTTTAAACAAAATTCAAATCAAATAAACTTTAGTCAAAATTCCGTATTGCTCTAAAAAACAGGTACTTTTACTCTCCCACTTCAATCTTAAAAATTAGAAAACTTTAAAAATATTTCAGGTTTAACTACAGCTTTTAAATAAAGTTCAATATTTTTAAAACCTGTTAAGGAAAAATGGATTTTAAAGTTCATGGGAAAATTAGAAAGACAGCAAAAAGAAAAAGATATATTAGAAGCAGCCATTAAGCTTTTTTCTTCCAAAGGGTATCATACTACCAAAATGGATGAAGTTGCCAAGCAGGCCAAAATGAGTAAAGGACTTATTTATTTTTATTATAAGAATAAGGAAGACCTTTATATGGCTGTTACTAAAAAGGCCTTTGAGGAGCTAAAGAATATCTTTAAGGAAACTCAAAAAGCCAAAGGGAAAAATGGAATTTCCCTCATTACAGATTTAGTCAATAATTTTTTAAGTTTTTCAAAGGGCAACAGGATGTATCATGAAGCTATTCTGAATTTTATGGGAATAATGGCCCTTTATAATGATAATTCTAAGAGAAAACAGATTGACCCTTTAATATTGGAAAGCCCCCATTTTAGCCATTTGCTCGAAATCCATCATGAGCCAGCCAAGATTGGGATTCAAATTATTTCTTTAGGGGTAAGAGATGGAAGCATGCGTCCGGACCTCCAACCGGAAATTACCTTTTATACCATATGGACCATGTTGATCGGCTATGAAAGGTTACGTGGACCGATAGAATATGAACATAAAGAAGTAAAAATAAGCCAGGAAAACTGGAAGAATGGATTTATCAAATTGCTTCATGATATGCTGAAAGGCACCATCCAGGCTCAAAAGCCCAAAGCAGTACAGGGTAGCCTATTTTAATGCTGAATTTCTAAATCTGACATATATCCCATCGAAAGGCTCACTTTTTTAAAGTGGGCTTTTTGTTTTTATAGGCATCGGTTAAATCATATAAGCTTAAAAGGAATAAATCTTTCATTAAAAATTTGGTTTAGCGATATTAAAACTCCAGTATTTCCTGTAAATAATCATCAAAAAATTTCAGGGGCACTAAGTCGAATAATTAGGAAATTTTTTATATTAAGTCAACTTTTGTGACACTATAAACTTTTGAAACACATGGATTTATCAAGCCTATTTTCCCTAGACAACAAGGTGGCAATCATTACCGGGGCCAGTAAAGGAATTGGTTTCAGTATAGCGGAGTTTTTTGCCGCAGCAGGCGCCAAAGTAGTTATCAGCAGTAGAAAACAAGAAGCATTGGACGAATTGGCTGATATTCTAAACAAAAAAGGCTATGATGTGACAGGAATTGCCTGCAATGTCGGTAAAATGAGTGATTTGGACGCCTTGGTAAATAAAACAATAGAAACCTACGGTCAATTGGATATTTTGGTCAATAATGCTGGAGCCAGTCCTGTTTACGGGCCTGTTCATGAAACCAGTATCAAGGCATTTGACAAAATTATTGATGTGAACCTTAAAGCTCCATTTCAGTTGGCAAAGCTTTGCTTACCCTATCTGAGGGAATCAAGCAGTGCTTCCATAATCAACATCACCTCCATTGGAGCCATTTCTCCGGAACCTGGATTAGGAATTTATAGTGTCAGCAAGTCGGCTTTGATATCCCTCACCAAAGTGATGGCAAAAGAATGGGGCCAACAGAAAATAAGGGTCAATGCCATTTGCCCTGGGCTTATTAAAACAAAATTCAGTGAAGCCATATGGTCAAATGAAGCCGTTTTGGAACCTATGATCAAAAGGCTTGCTATCAAAAGAATGGGGGAAAGTGATGAAATCGGGGCTTTGGCTTTATTTTTGGCTTCCCCTGCAGCATCTTATTCTACCGGGTCAGTTTATTGGGCTGATGGTGGCTATAATGCCTGAACAGTAAATTAGGTTTTTTCTTGTTCAATTTTATCATCTTCAGGTTCATCCACCTCCTCAAGTTCTACAATCTTGACTTTAATGGCTTGTTTAATGGGTTGAATACCTTTTCCAATGTTTTCAGCTATAAAATAGGTTATCTGTGCCCCAAACAGGAAAATAATTACCGAATAATAAACCCAAACCAAAACTATTACCAGTGATCCTGCAGTTCCATAAGCACTGCCCACATCACTATTCCCCAGATAAAAACCTATAAGGTATTTTCCCAAGGCAAACAATACCATGGTAACAATTGCCCCTAACCAAACCGAACGCCATCGGACCTTTGCATCGGGTAAAATTTTGTACATCAAACCAAAAATCACAACCATAAGCCCTTGGGTAAACACAAAACTAGTGAGAGTAGCCAAATAAATGGATACCCCTTTAATCAAAAGCTCCACATAATTGAAAAATATCACTATCAAGGCATCAATAATCAGGGATACTAATAGCACAAAACCAATAGAGGCTACCAATGAAAAGCTTAAAAGCCTGTTTATGACAAATTTAAGCAGCCCCTTTTCCGGCATCGGTTTAATATGCCAAATATGATTAATGCTGGTTTGCAAGCTTACAAATACCGTGGTGGCACTGAATAGGATTACTCCTATGGCGACCATTTTTGGGACAAATCCTTCTGTTTCCAAGGAGGCATTATATATTATCGAATCCAAGGTTTCGGCACTTTCCGGGCCGCTAAGTTGCTCCACTTGGTTAAGCAGTTCTTCCTTTACGGTACCTTTTTGGTAAAAGGTAGATCCAATATTTAAAACAATAATAAGGAGGGCTGGCATACTAAAAATGGTATAAAATGCCGTACCCGCAGCATAACTCATGGAGTCACTTTTCCCAAAAGCAATGACGCTATCTTTCAGTATTTGAAAGACGGTCATCTCCTTTATTTTATCGATCATTTCTTTAGCCTTAAAAATACCAACTTTATTACAACTATCTTATCTTAAGATAGTTAAGGAAACTAAGAAAAGTTTTGATAAATTAAAAAATATTCGATGGTATATGTTACTTACCTTATACCTTTTTCTGGATGTCTTCCCGTTATTTTCCTACCAAATTCTTTCATTTCACCAATCTGACCATCCATATTACCATCGGGCATAAAAACAGGTCCGATTCCGGCATGTTTCTTCTTATAGTCCAAATAACCTATCACAATCGGAACTTCTGCCCCCTGAGCCACACGGTAAAAGCCAGTTTTCCACTTTGGTGCAAAACTCCTTGTCCCTTCAGGGGTAACCATTATTACCAATTGATCCTTTTCCTTTAACATATTGATCATAGCTTCTGTATAGGTCTGTCTCTTCTTCCCAGATATCCGCTTTCGATCAATTGAAATTCCTCCTAACACTTTGATCAACCAACCAAGGGGCCCTACCATTACCTCTTTTTTAATAGTAAACTTAACCGGTATATCCATCAGAAAAAATGCCGCTCTGGCATACAAAAGGTCCCAATTACTGGTATGTGGAATAGCAATCAGGACTGCTTTTTTCAATCCCTTAGGCCAGCCTCCCATCACTTTCCAACCAGTTATCCAAAAAATAAACCTAGAAATTAATTTCATCATTCTTTTTTAATTTTCTTTTCCCAATTCCGTTATGGCATTATTTGATCGAATAAATTCCTGTGTTGACTTATAACCGGTATCAAAAATAGCTTGGGCACTTTTAATATCAAAAACCCCAAACTCTGCCAAGCCTTTTGGTTCTATAAAATAATCACATTTATTTTTTCTGCTGTAAACATTATAATTAATCGACATAATTACTGTCCTTTCTATCATCCTCTTCATATTATGGACATTGTCACTCTCAGGCAGATGATTACAATTTACCCCAATAATGTACTCACATTCCTTTTCCAAGGCTTCCACAGGCAAATTATTTAACACTCCACCATCTACATAATGCCTGTTTCCAATCTTAATCGGCTCAAATATCCCTGGAATACAAGCGGAAGCCAAAAGTGGCCGAATCAGTTCACCTTGGTAAAAATAAACCGATTTTCCTTTTTTAAAATCAGTAGCAGTAATGCTTAAGGGAATTTTTAGGCTTTCAAAGCTATTATCAACCAAATATTTCCGGTAAAGGGTTTCCAGCATATCCATTTTTAATATTCCTTTCCAACTAATTGCAGGCCTGATAAACCTGAAATAGTTGGTCCGGAGAATTATTTCCAATATTTCATCGGGAGAAAACCCTTGACAAAAAAGCGCTCCCACAATAGCTCCGGCACTAGTACCAGAAACCATTTCTATTGGAATATTTGCTTCTTGCAAAGCTTTAATAACTCCCAAATGGGCAATACCTCTAACTCCACCTCCGGATAGGGCTATTCCTATTTTTTTATAAGATTTCACTTAGCGGAAATGTTTGATCCAACCTAACCCCTTTTTCTGTTTTTTTGAGAGTACAGCATTCATTTTTTGGATCATGCTCTAGAAATATAATGTAGCCCTTTTCGGCAGCTTCTTCCAGAAATATTTTCTTTTCCTCCAGTGTAATCAAGGGGCGGGTGTCATACCCCATTACATAAGGTAGTGGAATATGTCCCACCGAGGGCAGCAAATCGGCAGCAAATACAATTGTTTTCCCATAATAATTTAATTTGGGAATCATTTGCTTGTCAGTATGTCCATTGACCGTGAAATAATCAAAATTAGGAAGAAAAGTACCCTTTTCCTCTTCCAAAAAATTCAAATGACCACTTTCTTCCAATGGAAGGATATTTTCCTTTAAAAAAGAAGCCTTTTCCCTGGCATTAGGCTGTATCGCCCAATCCCAATGGTCTTTGTGGATCCAATATTTTGCATTTTTAAAAACTAATTCCAACCCCTGCTTACCATTTTCTTTGTACTTTACCCCTCCCCCACAATGGTCAAAATGCAAATGGGTCAAAAAATTGTCAGTAAGGTCATCAGGGGAAAAACCTGCTTTTTTTAGCGACCCCATTAAATTTTCCTTGCCATGAAGATAATAATGGGAAAAAAACTTTTCATCCTGTTTGTTCCCAATGCCATTATCTATTAGTATCAAGCGATTATCCATTTCAACTAATAAACAACGCATGGCCCAGGTACACATATTTTTTTCATCTGCAGGATTGGTACGTTGCCATAAAGTTTTGGGGACCACTCCAAACATGGCTCCACCATCAAGTTTAAAAAAACCTGTATGAATGATATGTAATTTCATAAATTACATTGATTGATTTTAATATTTATTTCCAGAAAGTACCCTAATAAGGGATTAATTTTGCTGGCCTAAATAAAAAGACCTCTGTAAAAACAGAGGTCAAAATTAAAGTAATGATTATTTATTTTCATTGACCACTCCCATACTACAAAATTTATCGATACGGGCATCAATTCTTTTTTCGGGTTTCAATTTATCCAACTCTCCGAGGGCTTCAATTATTTTTTCCTTGATCGTCTGGGACATATCCTTAAGGTTTTTATGGGCTCCTCCCAATGGTTCAGGGATAATACCATCAATCAGTTTATTTTCCAGCATATCAGATGCAGTTAACTTCAGCGCCTCTGCTGCTTGCTCTTTGTAATCCCAGCTTCTCCACAAAATAGAAGAGCAGGATTCTGGAGAAATTACTGAGTACCAGGTGTTTTCCAACATATATACCTTATCTCCAATCGCAATACCTAATGCTCCACCCGATGCACCTTCACCAATAATGATGCAAATGACCGGAACTTTTAACTTAAACATTTCTTTAAGGTTTTTGGCGATTGCCTCCCCCTGACCTCTTTCCTCAGCTTCTAACCCAGGGAAAGCACCCGGAGTATCGATGAGTGTAACAATGGGTTTACCAAACTTTTCGGCCATTTTCATCAAACGAAGGGCTTTTCTGTAACCTTCAGGATTGGCCATACCAAAGTTCCTTTCCTGTCTCTGTTTGGTATTTCTGCCCTTTTGTTGGCCAATAAACATTACGGTCCGACCATCCACATCACCCAGTCCTCCGATCATCGCTTTATCATCTTTTACATTTCTATCGCCATGCAATTCCACAAAATCATTGCTGATTTCATAGATATAATCCAAGGCATAAGGTCGGTCAGCATGTCTGGAGAGTTGTACTCTCTGCCATCTGGTTAAATTTTGGAATGTTTCTTTTTTCAAAATTTGTATCTTTTCTTCCAATGACTGAATATCAGCAGATAAATCTACATCTCTGCCCTTTGCCAAATCCTTCATTTCCTGAAGTTTAAGTTCTAAATCAGCAATTGGCTTTTCAAATTCTAATACCATATTTACAATTTTTAACCATTACAAAGATAAAAAGATATTCCTGAAGAAATATCATTAATAGCAGCTTTCCTTATATCTCTGCCCAACTTCTTAGAAAAACTTATAAGGCCGAAAATAATTTAAAATTTATTACCCTGATATTGAGAGTAATAATCCTAAGGGTGATTTTTTTTAAGGACAAGGCTTTGCAATAAAATTAAGAACTACTACCTTTGCATCACTTCAAACGAGAAGAAAACAGCAAAAAGAGGTTAACAAGCCATAAAATGCTGCAAATTGAAAAAACGGAGTGGTAGTTCAGCTGGTTAGAATGCCTGCCTGTCACGCAGGAGGTCGCGGGTTCGAGTCCCGTCCATTCCGCTTTTATTATAAAAAAGAGTTTTAAATAGACTCAAAATGAACCAAAGGAGTGGTAGTTCAGCTGGTTAGAATGCCTGCCTGTCACGCAGGAGGTCGCGGGTTCGAGTCCCGTCCATTCCGCTTAAAGCCTAACAGTTTTGTTAGGCTTTTTTTTATGTCCTTTTCCAAAAGTTTGAATTGGTTAGGATTGGATTTCAAGGTCCCATTTTATCCACCCTTCTTTTCCCACTAATAAATTCAGTTGGTTAGAATGTCCCGCCCAAACGGGAAGGTCGCGGGTTCGAGTCCTCCCGATCTCCTTCGGGACAGGCTGTCAGTTCCACGAAAAAGCTAAAAAATTATATCTCAATAAAATTTTAATCTACATTGGAATAATAAATTGCAGTAAGGAATACTATTCGACATTTTCAATTTCGAATCTTTGATAATCAGTATTTTAAAACCTAGATGATGGAATTAATTAGTGATTTCAACTTCCGGTCAATGATTATTACCCCTAATACGGAACTCAGGGTTAATGGAAATAAAGCCCGGGCCCTTTTTGATTATTATTGCCTTGTGAGCCTTCTTCCCTCAAATGAAAACCTTACTCACTCTTGGAGAAACCCAATTGCAAAACCTGGGTTTTGGAATCACCTTTCCTTATTAATGGAATAAAAAATGCCAACTTCTCAAAGCCTTTATAACAAATTAGGACTATTTGGTTGCTCACCAAGATGTAAAAGAGTGAAAAGTTTCTATATTTATTAACCTTAGCAATCTTTGTGCCTCAGCGAGAAAATTAAAATTACTAAGCTCGATAACATTGCCCGATCACATCAACAGTGTCAACAATTCCAGGTTATCATTAAGGTAATTGTATTTGATCCTTTTTTCATCCATTCTTTTGAAAAGGCCATGCACATCATTTGGGTCTTTCAATTCTACACCTACTACTGCCGGCCCATTTTCCCTATTGTTCTTTTTGGTAAACTGGAAATAGGCTATATCATCATTGGGACCAAGGATTTTACTGACAAAATCCTTTAAGGCGCCAGGCCTTTGCGGAAATTGAACCATAAAGTAATGCTTCAAGCCTTCATACAATAAAGAACGCTCTTTGATCTCAGCCGTCCTCATTATATCATTGTTTCCACCGCTGACCACACAAATCACGTTTTTCCCTTTAATTTTTTCTCTATCATACAAGGATAAAGCAGCTAATGTCATGGCTCCAGCTGGTTCAACCACAATACCTTCATTATTATACAAATCTAAAATGGTTGTACAAATTCTCCCTTCAGGAACCAAATGCATTTCCTTGATACTCTCCTTACAAATTTGGAACGGAATTTCCCCTACCCTTTTTACTGCCGCTCCATCAACAAAACCATCAATATCCTTCAGTGGAACGGTAGAGGATTTTTGAATAGCGGTCAACATGGAAGGGGCTCCTTCCGGTTCAGTACCGATAATATGGGTTTGGGGACTTATTTTTGAAAAATAGGTCGAAATTCCTGCTGCCAATCCTCCGCCGCCAATGGGTAAAAACAGATAATCAATTGGGAATTTAGCTTCATCAAGAATTTCTTTACCTACTGTCCCCTGCCCCTCTATTACTTTGACATCATCAAAGGGATGAACAAATACTGCCCCCCTATCCTGACAAAAACTGGAAGCAGTCTGAAAAGCATCATCATAAGTGTCTCCAGTCAAAACTATTTTGACCATATCCTTTCCAAATAATTGCATCCTTTTAATTTTTTGGGGAGGAGTGGTAGAGGGAATAAAAATCGTTCCTTTGATGCCCAAATTTTTACAAGCAAAGGCAACTCCTTGGGCATGGTTTCCTGCACTGGCACAAACAACCCCTCTTGATTGTTCCTCTTCACTTAAATTTGAAATCATATTATAAGCCCCCCTCAATTTATAGGACCTGACTACTTGAAGATCCTCTCTTTTGAGGTAAAGGTTACATCCATACTCCTCACTCAATTGGTAATTGTATTGTAATGGTGTGGAGGTAACCACATTGGCCAATAAGTGGCCCGCCTGAACTATTCCCTCGAAAGTAACAGCACTCATGATTTCTTTGCGTTTTTGGGTAATCTTCTATATATAAATATAAAAACTTTTTATGGTTTATGTACCATTTTTATTAATTGTCAAACTCCCCAAGTAAAGAACTGGAAATTAGATTATGGTAAATTTTCAAATAGTAATTGTTCAAAAACTAGATCAAAAGTTAAAACCCTAAAACCCCTTATAAGACAAAATCCTTTCCTTCATTTAATCAATTTTATCAGGGTAAAATCTATCATGTTTCAAATTGACATTTGTCAGCTTTCCTGATATTCTCCTCACCTACCTTTACAACCGCATTAACCAAATGATACTTTGTCATGGCTTCGATTACTATCCCTACCCAAAAAACCACAAAATCAAAGACTTCAAAAAGGAATAAAACATGGTTAAAATACTGGAATCCGGAGGATGTTGAACTATGGAATACTAAAGGCAAAAAACTTGCCTGGACCACCTTGTCCATAACTACAATAGCCCTCACCCTTTCGTTTGCTTCATGGTTTATGATAAGTGCCATTGTGACCAAACTTAATTCAGTTGGATTTGCCTTTACACAAACCCAGTTGTTTTGGTTGGCTGCTATGCCCGGTTTGGCGGCTGGGACCCTTCGGATTTTACATACATTCCTTATCCCCATCTATGGGACACGGCACACTATTACCATTTCCACCTTAATTAAATTAATCCCAGTAATTGGTATTGGACTGGCCGTAATGAATCCTGGAACCCCATTTTGGGTATTTATGATATTGGCCTTTACCGCTGGGTTTGGCGGAGGAGACTTTTCTTCATACATGCCTTCCACCAGTTTGTTTTTTCCCTCCAGGTTAAAAGGAACGGCTCTGGGAATTCAGGCAGGCATTGGGAATTTTGGGGTAAGCCTGGCCCAGTTTATGACTCCGGTCATGATTGGCATTGCCCTTTATGGTGCTCCCCAGGTGATCCAAAAATTGGATGGAGCAACTGGAAATATGGTTTACGAGGAATTCTTCCTTCAAAGTGCGGCATTTTGGTATGCTCCCCTATTAATAATAATTGGGATCCTTTGTTGGTATTTCTTAAAAAGTGTTCCGGTGAAAGCGAGTTTTAAGGAACAATTGGACATATTCAAGGACAAGCATACATGGAATTGCACCATTACCTATTTTATGACCTTTGGAACATTTGCAGGGCTTTCTGCAGCCTTTCCGATGATGATTCAAAGCCTTTATGGAAAGTTTGAAGCTGCTCCGGATCCCTTAAAATACGCCTTCTATGGTCCATTGATTGGATCTGCATCAAGGGTGCTATTTGGATTTATTGCTGACAAAGTAGGTGGTGCTGTATTGACCACCCTAACAGGAATTGGATTATTATCAGGTGTAATTACTCTTCTTTCCTTTGGTTTGGTAAACCCATCCGGAATGGAGCAGTTCCCATTATTTATTGGGGTAATGATGGTATTATTTTTCTTTACTGGAATAGGAAATGCATCGACATTCCGACAATTTCCTATTATATTCAAGCATAGTAGTCGTCAAGCGGCAGGAGTTATTGGATGGACAGCTGCCATCGCGGCCTATGGCCCATTTGTTTTTTCCCTTGCTATAGGTGCTTTTATTAGTCATACCGGCAGCGCAGATGGATTCTTTTGGTTGTTAGGAGCTTTTTTGATTCTGGCCACTGGCGTCAACTGGTATTTTTACCACAGAAAGAATGCTGAAAGACCTAGTTAAACCTAAAATAACTTGAAAGGATGTTTAAATTTTTGAATACATTAAACAAAACCGCATTCATCAAAGCCTCGGTTGCAGCAATTTTAGCCATCATTTTGGTATTCATTGGGTCCAGGGACCTACAAAATTTTGACCCTGCTTTGATTGGCTATTTGATGGGAACCATTTTTGCAGTCTTTGGAATAGCCTACCGGTATTCTGTTTGGCTGCAAAGGCCTCCCACAAGACTTTATTGGAGAAGGAGCTGGCAATTTCTTTTAAGCAAGGATTTTGTCAAATATGCCACAAGATCAATAGGTCTTTTTTTTAAAAATATCCTTTTCCAACGATTTATTTACCCTAGGGGAAAAGCCCGTTGGTGGGGCCATTTTATGCTGGCCACCGGTTGTCTTATTGCATTTGCAGTGACAATCCCACTTACTTTTGGTTGGATACATTTTACCCTGCAACCAGGGGCTACGGTATATACAGCTAATTTCTTTGGTTTTCCTGTAGGTCAGTTTGACCTGGGCTCCCCTATAGCTTTTATGACTTTCCATGCATTGGTATGGTGTTCGGTTTTAGTCACCATTGGGGCTGCCATCATGCTAAAAAGAAGATTGACTAATGGCGGCCTGATAGCTACCCAAACCTTTGAAGGGGATTGGCTTCCATTAATATTGCTGATAGCTATTTCTTTGACAGGTTTGGGAATTACATATGATTATACATTTCTGGAGGGCAGAACCAACCAGTTTATGTCCGTCATCCATGCGGTTACGGTTATCCTGTTTTTGATTTGGATGCCATTTGGAAAGTTTTTTCATATTTTCCAAAGATTAGCCCAGGTGGGAGCCAATATTTATATAGTGGAAGGAAAAAGAAGGGGGATGGCAAAATGTCCCCATACAGGGGAGGAATTTGCTTCTAAAACCCATGTGGAGGACTTAAAAAAGGTAACCAAAGAGTTGGGTTTTGATTTTTCTTTGGAAAATGGGCAAAACCACCTGGATTATTCACCAGAAGGAAAAAGGTCTGCCCTGGCCAAAGCCCACTTCCAAGCTCGAAAAGAATCAGGAAAGTTTTTTGGATAAACTCAAAATAAACTCAATAAAATATGTCTAAAATCCCTGTACCGCACCAAAAACTCATTGAAAAATACGGTCCTCACAAGGCTTATACGCCAAAAGGCGGTTTTGAGGGGTCCAGTGAACCGGACAAATTGGTGAAAACCCATTGCTGTTTCTGTGGTATGCAATGCGGCATCCAGTTAAAGGTAAAGGACAATAAAATTGCTGGATTTGAACCTTGGATGGAATTTCCCTTTAATGAGGGCCGTCTTTGTCCCAAAGGGGTTCAGCGGTATTTACAAAACAATCACCCTGACCGGATCTTAAGCCCATTGAAAAGAGTGGAAGGGAAAGGGTTTGAACCTACTTCCTGGGAAAAAGCAATGACCAGGACTGTTCATGAAATCCAACGCATTCAAAAGGAATATGGGAATGATGCATTTGCCATGCTTTCCGGAGTTTCGCTGACCAATGAAAAAAGTTATATGGTGGGCAAATTTGCCCGAGTAGCACTTAAAACAGCCAATTTGGATTACAATGGCCGTTTATGCATGGTAAGTGCAGGAGCAGGCAATAAAAAAGCCTTCGGCCTCGACCGGATTTCCAATAACTGGAGTGACCTGAAACATGCCGAGGTCATCATCATTGCCGGAACCAATATTAGCGAAAC
The DNA here is from genome assembly GCF_030409905.1 of Echinicola jeungdonensis. NCBI lineage: Bacteria > Pseudomonadati > Bacteroidota > Cytophagia > Cytophagales > Cyclobacteriaceae > Echinicola > Echinicola jeungdonensis. The sequence continues at coordinate 583,895 of NZ_JAUFQT010000002.1, read as the reverse complement.
CTTCCCCACCCTGACTCATTACATTTGGGAAGCCAGGGATCATGGGGCCAAACTTATTGTAGTAGACCCCAGGGTTACCCCAATTGCCAGAACAGCTGACCTACATTTACCTGTCAGGCCTGGAAGGGACTCTGCACTTTTCGGGGCCATGCTCAAAATCTTGGTTGATAATGATTGGCTGGATCATGAATTTATCGACAATTACACCAGTGGATTTCAAGAAACCATTGATGCGGTAAAGGATTATGATTTGGATTGGGCCGAAGAAACAACCGGCATTCCAAAAGAAAAAATCCAGCAAGCTGCCTCATGGTGGGGAAAAGCCAAAACCAGTTTTCTATTACATGCCAGGGGTATTGAACACCACAGCAAAGGGGTGGAAAATGTATTAAGCTGTATTAACCTTGTCTTGGCTACGGGTAGAATTGGAAAACCCTATTGCGGCTATGGGACCATCACCGGGCAGGGAAATGGCCAAGGAGGAAGGGAACACGGGCACAAATGTGACCAACTTCCCGGAAACCGTGACATTACCAATCCCGAACACCGGAAATACATTTCTGAAGTTTGGGGCATTGATGAAAAGGACATGCCTGGAAAAGGTTTGACTGCCTATGAACTGATTGAAGCCATCCATAGAGGTGAGGTCAAAGGGTTAATATCTATTTGTTTTAATCCATTAGTATCTCTTCCCAACAACAACTTTGTCAGGGAAGCTTTAGAAAAACTGGAATATTATGTATGCATAGATTTCTTTTTAAATGAAACTGCCAGGCATGCGGACATTATTTTTCCTGGTTCTCTTCATGAAGAAGAGGAAGGCACCGTTACCACAGCAGAAGGAAGGGTCGTAAAAATCAACCAGGCAATCACCCCACCGGGAGAAGCCAGAAAAGACAGTGATATCCTCATTGAACTTGCCCAAAGATTAGGCGCAGGGGATAAATTTAATTATAAAAATAGTGAGGCCATTTTTAATGAATTACGGGTGGCCTCCAAAGGAGGAACTGCGGATTACTTTGGCATTACCTATGAAAAAATAGAAAAAAACATGGGTGTTTTTTGGCCCTGTCCTTCAGAGGACCATCCAGGAACACCCAGACTATGGGAAGACCGGAAATTCAAAACGCCGGACGGAAAAGCTCATTTCAACCCGGTTTCTTACCGGGAACCTTCCGAAGTGGTAGACAAAGAATTCCCAGTAGTATTAACAACAGGAAGGGTGGTTTCCCAATACCTCAGCGGTACCCAAACCCGGAGGATTGGAAAGTTGGTGGACCAATACCCAGAGCCTTTATTGGAAATCCATCCCAAATTAGCCTACCAATATGGTATTCAGGAAAGGGAATTGGTTAAGGTCAAAACCCGGAGAGGAGAAGGTGAATTTCCTGCCCAAATTGTGGAAACTATCAGGGAAGACACGGTCTTTATCCCCTATCATTGGGGAGGAAAGCAGTCTGCTAATCAATTGACTATTGGCACATTGGATCCGGTTTCCAAGATCCCTGAATTCAAAGTTTGTGCCTGCCAGTTAATTCCATCTGGAAAAAAAGCCCCTGATATCAAATTATCGAAAGCCTATCAAAGTTTATAACCCAAAATACTATTATTATGCCTAAGACGAGTTATAACGAAAACATGGAATTTTTTATCGACATGCAGCGGTGCATTGGTTGCCATGCATGTGAAATGGCTTGTGCAGAGTGCGAAACAAATGGACAAGAAAGCATGATCCATATCCATTATGTGGAAAGGCCGGTTTCAGTTCAAACGACAGTCCAGGTTTGCATGCATTGTGAAGATCCAGCCTGTGCCAATGTCTGCCCAGCAGACGCCATCACCAAAGATGAATTTGGAGTGGTTCACACTGCCAATACATCCCGTTGCATTGGCTGCTCCAATTGTGTACTGGCTTGCCCATTTGGGGTTCCCCAAAAGCAGGAACAGGCAGAATTGATGATGAAATGCAACCTTTGTTATGACCGGACCAGTGCTGGCAAAAAGCCCATGTGTGCTACTGTTTGCCCCAGCCAGGCATTGTTTTATGGTACCCGGGAAGAAATCCAAAAAATGCGCCCCGACAGTACTCCGGTCAACAAATTTAATTTTGGCCAGGAAGAAGTCAACACCAAAGTCAATATCATGATGCCAAAAGGCAGTACCCATTTAAAAGTTCATTAACCTTGATTTAAAACATGAAAAAAAACAATTCGGAAAAAACACCTAGCTGGAAAAAAGATTTCCCAATTGATTTTGGAGAAGCCACACATGTTTCCCGCAGGGAGTTTGCCAAGTTTTTAGGATTATTTTCTGGTGCCTTGGCTTTAGGGAATGCAGCCATTGTCATCAAAAGCCTGGCCTTTCCAGAAAAAGAACTGGAAGGCCAGCACTTTATTTGTCAAGCATCGGAAGTTCCAGTGGGTGAAATGAAACAATTTGAAATTACCGGGAAAGAAGTAATTCCATATATCCTAATCCATTTGGAGGAAGGAGAATGGAGGGCTTTTGAACAAAAATGTACTCACCTGGCTTGCGCGGTAAGATACCGGGCAGATATCAACCAAATTGAATGCCCCTGCCATAAAGGTTACTTTGATCCAAAGACGGGTAGAGTTTTGCAAGGTCCTCCGCCAAGGCCTCTGCCTCAATTAGATGTGGTCATTAAAGAAGACCAAGTTTTCGTGCAGGCTAAACCCAAAAAAACTAAAAAATCATGAGCGATTTTAGAACTTCCCAGAACAAAGCCCACCCCAATAAGATCAACACTTTGATGACCGGAATAATATTTCTTCTCATTTTATTTATTAGTATTCAAATATGGTTGTTATATTCGGCACTCAATAATGCGCTAAATGCAAAATTTGGCATCGCAGTGGCTACTTTTATAGGCTCTCTCTCCCTCTCTTGCCTATCTTTTTGGCTTTTGCGGTTCCTGCCAGACCCTATACCTTCCAATAAGGAAGGTTAGGATTTGATGTTTTTTTCTTCATTTACGCATTTAATCAAAGTCGGAAAACTTATTCTTTGTCATCCTATGGGTGGCATAATTAAAATAACCATAAAAGAAAATGCAAAACGATATTAGTCCTGTATCACACAGAATCTTGTTTCTAAACACCCTTGCATTTACCATTTGCTTTGCCGTTTGGACCTTTAACGGTGTCATGGTAACATATTTAGTTAACGCAGGTGTATTTGACTGGGGCCCAGTTGAGGTGGGCTGGCTTTTGGGAATTCCTATATTAACCGGCTCTATCCTTCGACTACCCCTTGGAATTTTAACTGATAAATATGGAGGAAAGTGGGTTTTTGTAGGCATATTGTTGGCATGTGCCATCCCGATGCTGCTACTACCCTATGCATCCAGTTTTATAGTTTTTGCTTTGCTTAGTTTTATCTTTGGTTTGGCAGGAGCTTCGTTTGCTGTAGGAATTGGTTTTACATCCGTTTGGTACCCAAAACATTGGCAAGGAAGGGCATTAGGGATTTTTGGTGCCGGAAATGCTGGTGCTGCTTTGACCACCTTATTTGCCCCTACCCTTTTGAATTCATTTACCAACAACGGTGAAAATATTGAAAATTGGGTTTATTTACCCCAGGTATACGCAGGAGTATTGATTGTGATGGCTGTTATTTTCATAATATTTTCAGTCAATAAAAAGCCCGATACCCCACCAAGAACCCTTAAAATGGTCATGAAGCCACTTGGCAATGTAAGAGTTTGGAGATTTGGCTACTACTACTTCTTAGTTTTTGGCTGTTTTGTTGCCTTCTCCCAATGGTTGGTGCCTTATTTTATGAATGTCTATGGCACCAGTTTGGTCGTTGCCGGTTTATTTGCTTCCATATTTAGCCTTCCTTCTGGTGTCATCCGGGCCTTAGGAGGTTGGATGAGTGATAAAATTGGCGCCAGAAGGGTAATGTTCGGTGTTTTTAAATGGTCTATTTTATTATCCGTTCTTCTAATGATACCCAAGATGGACATCTTTACTCCTGGTAAGGGGGTAATCTCTAAAGTTAATGGAGAAGTGACTGAGGTTGGCAATAACTCCATCAAAGTCAATGGAAATGAATACCCTTATAAACCAAAAGGAAATATTGAAGAAAAAAGTGACGACCCGGGAGGGTTGGCTTCCATATTCCCTATTAAATACAATTGGCAGGAACCAGTTGTTGAAGAAGGCGACCAGGTCAAGAAAAAAGAATTGTTAGCTAAAGGAACAACTTTAATTTCCTTCCAAGCCAATATGTGGATTTATATTGTCTTTATGTGTGCCATCGGCATTTCCTGGGGAATTGGAAAAGCGGGGGTTTACCGCTTTATCCCGGATTATTTCCCCAATGAAGTGGGTATAGTCGGAGGTATGGTAGGCGTAATGGGAGGCCTTGGAGGCTTTATTTGCCCCATCCTATTTGGTTACCTTTTGGATTGGACTGGTTTGTGGACCAGTAGTTGGATGTTAGTGTTGTTGATTTCCGCGACTTGTTTCTTCTGGCTACAAAAAGTGGTTCAAAAAATTATCCATAACAAAGCTCCTGAAATCGCAGAACAAATGGAGGAAAAGAATGGGAATAGTTAAGAATTCCATTTAATCCTATATCTAATAAAACCTAATTAAAAAAGGTGGTTTCCCTGGAGATCACCTTTTTTTCTTTTGCAGATAATGTAAAAGCCTCATCCCTTGATTTTTGGAGAAAAAGTAGGAAAACTTAAAATGTATTTTGAATAAAAATAAAGTTCCAACATATATTTTCCACCCCGACAAAAACACCCCATTTACCAAAATACCTTGCTATAAAATCAAAACATAATTTCAATAAAAAATAATAAAACAGCACAAATCAAAATATTAAAACTGTTTTTGGGACAAAAAAATAATAATCGAATGTATAAATTCGAACTATGAAAGGCCAATTCGTGTTGGCTAAAAATAGAAATCGGAAGCCTTGACCCTTTTAATTTTAAAGTAGGCCTATGAGCAAAAAGCAGTATTTTATTATCATCTTAATTTTAGGGGCATTGAGTACAATCAGCCCTTTTTCTATTGACATGTATTTGCCAGGTTTTCCGGCCATTGCCAAAAACCTCAATACAAGCATCGCCAATGTGCAACTTTCCCTGACCAGTTACCTTGTGGGTATTGCCATTGGACAGCTTTTTTATGGTCCACTTTTGGATAGGTTTGGCAGGAAAAAGCCTTTATATATTGGGCTGTTCATTTATGTTTTGGCCTCAGTGGGATGTGTGTTTACCCAGAACGTCGATAACTTGATATTGATGCGTTTTATCCAGGCAATTGGAGGCTGTGCCGGAATGGTAGCCGCTCAGGCTTTGGTAAGGGATATCTTCCCGGTAACCAAAACTGCCCAAGCCTTGGCCATGTTGATGTTGGTAATAGCGGTTTCCCCTATGATCGCACCCACATTGGGTGGTCATATTACTGCCCATTTCCATTGGCATATGGTTTTCTTGACTTTGGCAGCTATCACCTTGGTGATATTAATAGCCTCTTATTTTGTCTTACCTGAAGGGGCCAAACCTGATCCTGCAGTTTCACTAAGGCCTCATAAGGTATTGAAGAATTATTTGGAAGTTTCTAAAAATCCCCAATTTCTAACATACATGTTAGTGGGCGGGATTGCCGGGGCTACTCCATTTGCCTATATAGCTGGCTCTGCAGATGTATTTATGAATATTTATGGGGTTACTGAACAGCAATATGGTTGGATATTTGCCAGCTTGGCTACTGCCATGATCGGTTCGACCCAGCTTAACCACTTGTTACTGAAGCGATTTACCAGCCAACAGATTATTAGAGTATCCCTGACCTATCAAACCCTGGTCGGTTTTATCCTGATCCTTGGGGTTTGGAACAACTGGTTCAATGTAATTACCCTGATTGCATTAATGTTTGTCTTTCTTTCAGGACATGGCTTATGTAACCCGAATGCAGCTGCCCTGACTTTGGCCCCATTCTCCAGAAATGCGGGTAGTGCAGCCGCAATGATGGGAAGTATGAGAATGGCCATGGGAGGAGTAGTTTCCGCAGCAGTTAGTGTTTTCCATAATGGAACAGCAAGTCCCATGGTGATCATGATGACCTTTTGTTCTGTAGGAGGATTGCTGACCATTATTATTGATAAATCGGTCAAGAAAAGAAACCTGGTCAAAAATGGCCAACCAAAAGAACCATCCATGGCAGTATAATTAGTATTTCATTGATTAACTGCCGTATAAACAATAGCCCTACAAAAAGCATTAACGCTTATGTAGGGCTATTTTATGCTTGATTCCACCAATTGGAATATAGGCCTAAATAACCCATAGATCTTTTAATAAAAAACAGGAATTAGGGTAGGTATTTGGTACTGTACCCCAAAAGAAATTTGTATCTTTGCCACTTGTTAAAAACGAATCGGAATAATTCATGATTTCAGTCGATAATCTTTCTTTAAAGTTCGGAAAACGAACCCTTTTTGAAGACGTTAATTTAAAATTCACCCCCGGCAACTGCTATGGTGTTATTGGCGCCAATGGTGCCGGAAAATCCACTTTTTTGAAAATCCTTTCTGGAGAACAGGATAGCACTACTGGAGGGATCAATATTACTCCCGGTCAAAGGATGGCAGTCCTTAAACAGGACCACTTTGAATTTGATAAGGAAGAAGTGCTCAACACGGTAATAATGGGCCATAAAAAACTTTATGCCATCATGCAGGAAAAAGATGCCATCTACATGAAGGCAGATTTTTCTGAAGAAGATGGTATCAAAGCGTCCGAACTTGAAGCTGAATTTGCTGAAATGGATGGCTGGAATGCAGAGTCTGATGCTGCTGCCTTGCTTTCTGGTTTGGGCATCACCGAGGACTTGCATCATAAATTGATGAAAGACTTGGCAGGTAACCAAAAAGTAAGGGTATTATTGGCCCAAGCCCTTTTTGGAAATCCGGATATCCTGATTCTGGATGAGCCTACCAACGACCTGGATGCTGAAACTATCAGCTGGCTTGAAGATTTCCTGGTCAATTTCAAAAACTTGGTCATTGTTGTTTCCCACGACCGTCACTTCCTGGATGCTGTTTCAACGCATATTGTGGATATTGATTTTGGTAAAATCAAAATATACTCTGGTAACTATACCTTCTGGTATGAATCTTCCCAACTTGCAGCCAAACAAAAGGCAGATCAAAATAAAAAGGTAGAGGAAAAACGAAAAGAATTACAGCAATTTATCGAGCGGTTTTCTGCCAATGTGGCCAAATCCAAACAAGCCACTGCCCGAAAGAAAATGCTGGAAAAGTTGAATGTAGATGATATCCAACCTTCCACAAGAAAATATCCTGGCATCATTTTCAAACCAGAAAGGGAAGCCGGTGACCAAATTTTTATGACAGAAGAATTGGAGTTGAAGGAAGATGGTACCACCTATTTTACCGATGTCAATTTGATGGTGGACAAAGGGGACAAAATAGCTTTTATCTCCAAAACCAAGCAGGCTGTCAATAAATTCTTTCAGACCATAATGAATGAAATACCCGTTCAAAAGGGAGATTACAAATGGGGAGTTACCATCAATAAGGCCTATCTTCCCAATGATAATTCAAAATATTTTGAAACCGATCTCAACCTGATCGACTGGTTGCGACAATATTCCTCCAATCAAGAGGAGGCCTATGTGAGGACATTCCTAGGTAGGATGCTGTTTACAGGGGAGGAAACTTTGAAAAAGGCTTCTGTCCTATCCGGGGGTGAAAAAGTCAGATGCATGATTTCTAAAATGATGCTGCAAAACCCCAACCTTTTGGTGATGGATGAACCTACCAACCACCTTGATTTGGAGTCAATTACCGCATTTAACAATGCCATCATAGAATTCAATGGCACAGTGCTCCTCTCCTCCTTTGACCATGCTTTTGTTCAGTCCACAGCCAATAGAATTGTGGAATTCACTCCAAACGGCACCATTGACAGAAGAATGCCTTACGATGATTATTTGGAAAGTGAGGAAATAAAAGCTCTAAGGGAAAAGATGTATCAATAGAATTTGCCTTTTATTTAATCTTTATGGGGTTTATCATGAATTCCATTTGCACCAAAAATAAATAATTATCATCCCTTTTTGCATGCCAGCGGTTCGCAACATGTCAAAAAGGGATTTTTTTATCCAAAACAACATGTCCAATCACCCGAATATCATTCTTAAAAAAGGAAAAGAAATTTCCCTCAAACGGCACCACCACTGGGTATTTTCCGGTGCTATTGCCGAAAAAGATGGCAACATCCCAAATGGACAATTGGTGACAGTTTGGAGTCAGCAGAAGGGATTTTTGGGTATCGGACATTATCAAAATGGGTCTATTGCTGTCAGAATTATTTCTTTTGAAAATAGAGAAATAGACCAGGCATTTTGGAAAGAAAAAATACAAAATGCATTTAATATGCGACAGTCCCTTGGTTTGACCAATAATAAAAGTTCAAATGTTTACCGTTTAGTCCATGGTGAAGGGGATTTACTGCCGGGTTTAATTATTGATTTTTACAATGGTACAACAGTAATCCAGGCCCATAATATTGGAATACATCAACATTTAGATGAAGTATCCAATGCCTTACAAGAAATATATGGAACTGATCTTCAAGCTGTTTATGATAAAAGCGCCGAAACCCTTCCCAAAAACCAAATAGAAACAGAAAATCGTTTCTTATTTGGCCATCCCAAAACCAATATGGTATTGGAAAATGATTGCCAATATGAGATTGATTGGGAAAAGGGGCAAAAAACTGGCTTTTTCATTGACCAAAGGGAAAACAGAAAATTGCTGGGAGATTATAGCTTGGGTAAAAAGGTTTTGAATACTTTTTGTTATTCAGGCGGATTTTCCGTTTCAGCTCTCAAAGCTGGTGCAAAGGAAGTTCATTCAGTAGATATTTCTGCCAAAGCCATTGAACTGACTCATCAAAATGTAGCCTTAAACCCTGATCATTTAGGTCACCATGAAGCTAAAACGGCGGATGTTATTAAGTATATCCGGGAAATTAAGACTGATTATGATATAATTGTATTGGATCCTCCTGCTTTTGCCAAAAATATTAAAGCAAGGCATAATGCGGTACAGGCTTATAAAAGACTCAATGCAGCTGCTTTCAAACAAATTAAACCCGGTGGATTGTTATTTACCTTTTCCTGCTCCCAAGTGGTGGATAAGCGGCTTTTTGCAAATACTATCACCGCTGCAGCCCTAGAGTCGGGAAGGAATATAAAAATCCTGCATTATCTCTCCCAACCTGCAGATCATCCTGTTAATATTTACCATCCGGAAACAGAATATCTAAAAGGTTTGGTGCTCTATGTGGAATAATTTTTTGCCCACAAAGGCTCGAGGTCACTAAGAATAATTTATGGTTTTATATGCTTTGTCGTGGAAAGGCTTAATTAGGTTATTAATGATTTAACTATTTAGTAGTTAAGTACTTAAATTAACTCACTTTAATATACCCTACCCACATACTTAAGGAACCTTTCAATGGTAAAAACCTGGCATTCAACCCTTGTCATTCGTTTATTTGAGCAGGTTACCTAAGAAACTTATTGGCTGAATCCGTTAAAAGAATCCATTCAAACAACTCGCTTCAACTGCACAGAAATTCCCCTCCTGTATTTCCCATAGGATGGTATATATTAATAGAACCAAAAAATTTTGGGGCTTGGGACCTTATTGGGAATTTATGGCCCAAAGGCTTTAATCTTTAAATTCAGGTTTAACATCTCCTATCAAACTGTTACCAATTTCCAGTTTATTACGTATATGGTATTGGACCAAAGAAATCTAGTGATGCGATTTCCTTCAAAAAATACATTGAGTATATTGCTAATAACAATATTGATGACCTTGATTTCCTGTGAGGGCAATGCACAAAAAGAAAAATACATGAAAAAATCAGATCATACCTTTAATATTCAAAAGTCAGATGAAGAGTGGAAATCCGAATTGGATCCTCAGGAATACCATGTACTGATCGAAAAAGGTACCGAGAGGGCATTTACTGGAAAGTATAATGTAAATAAGGAAAATGGTATTTATACTTGCGCTGCCTGTGGGCATCCAATTTTCAAATCAACTGACAAATATGACAGTGGTTCCGGATGGCCAAGTTTCACCGAACCTTATAATGACAGTGCTATTGTAGTTGAAATAGACAAATCCCTGGGAATGATCCGGGAGGAGGTCTTATGTGCCAATTGTGGCGGACACCTAGGCCATAGGTTCCCTGATGGCCCTGAGGATAAAGGAGGAATACGGTATTGTATTAACTCCGTTTCCATGGATTTTGAAAAGAAAGATGATAAGCCAGAGTAAAATTAATCCCAGGAAATAAAATTCCTGGGATTTTTTAGTGATTATCATTTCATGGCAACATTGTAAACAAAAGCCCTGTATTTCAATAAGGCCACAAACACCGCCCCACCAATAGCATTGCCAAATAGTGCGAAAAACTGAAAGTTCAGATAATTACTTACACTTATTTTCGTTGAGCTGATCAATGCTGAGAAAGCTTCTATGTTTCCAATGATGCTATGATGCAATCCAGTAAAGGACATCGTGGCAGTAATGATAAAAATGATGCATATCCGGCTAAAGGTATCCCTGGAGGAGGTTATCAACCAAGATAATAAGCCCATAAGCCAACCCGCCAATATTGCACTGGCAAAAATTACCCCGGCACTAAAACTGGTCACATGAACACCAATTTTTTCTATGGTTATCAAATCGAAAGCACCCAACTTGGGACCGATCCAAATCAAAACAAAGGCAATCATATAGCCACCCAAAATATTTCCGGTAATTACCAATCCCCAAATTTTAAGCAAACTTCCCAAGCTTCTTTTTTTGTTAAGAACAGGCAAGGTTAATAATGAAGTTTGTTCAGTAAATAAGATGGACTGGCCCAAAATGACCATGATAAAACCTATGGGGTACACCAAGGAAATCAGTTTATATAAAACATTTTCCGAAACCATTCCACCAAAAAATGAAAATACGGCACAGATCAATAAATAACTAAAACCAATTTCAAGGCCCGCAGTGATGGAACTTAACAAAATACTGCTTGACCGACGGTCATAAGTTTCCAGGCCCTCAATGATCTGCTGTTTCAGGATTTCCCCATGGGATTTTGTTCCGTCTTTTGAGCTGGATTTTGACTTCCTTAATTCTGTATCAATATTTTTTTGTATTTCTTTTTCTTTTTTGGAATCTGTCATATCGAAATCCATTAATGCCAGTATTGTTTAAATTAATGATACCCCCCTTTTGAAAACTTTTCCATCGGTTACATTCCTTTTGAATAACCAAATTTTGATCCAACCCTTAATATAATCAAATCCTTTCATAACGGAGATCAGGGTTAAATTTCAGAAAATAAAACAAAAAAACTAGTGGTTTTTATTCGTTAGTTTGTCCAGGTATAATAACTAAATGAGAACAATAATAGTTGGAAAAAGTTGAATTTAATTATGAAAAAGTCATTAATTAAAGCATTCCTTCCTCACAACTTCATTTCAAAATGTATATTTGTAGCATCAATAAAACGAACATTTTGCTTACTTCTATTTTTCAAAGATTCTGAATATGACATACGATATAACTATAATAGGAGGAGGAATAGTGGGCTTGGCCACTGGCTTGAAAATAAAAAAACAAAATCCTAACCTAAAAATAGCAATCCTGGAAAAGGAAAAGGAGCTGGCAAAACACCAAACAGGTAACAATAGTGGTGTAATTCATTCCGGTTTATACTATAAGCCAGGGTCACTAAAAGCCACCAATTGCATAAAAGGTTATCACGAGTTAATCCAATTTTGTGAAGAAGAAAATATCCCGTTTGAAATAACTGGAAAAGTGGTGGTAGCCACAAAAAATGAACAACTTCCACAGTTACAAAAACTTTTGGAAAGAGGCCTTCAAAATGGCCTGACCGGCACCCGACAAATCACCTTGGATGAATTAAAACATTATGAGCCTTATTGTGCAGGGGTGGCAGCCCTCCATGTTCCTCAGACTGGGATTGTAGATTACCAAAAGGTAGCCTTGGCTTATGGCGAAAAATTCAAAGCTTTGGGAGGTGAGATCTTTCTTAGCCATAAGGTACTGAAAATCAAAACTAAAAATAACACCACTAGAATTAACACTTCAATAAAGGATTTGGACACCAAATTGATTATTAATTGTGCAGGTTTATTTTCAGATAAGGTGGCCAATATGAACAGCGAGGTCAATTTGGATGTCAAAATCATTCCTTTCAGGGGAGAATATTATAAATTGAAAAAAGAGCGGGAATACCTGGTCAAAAACCTGATTTACCCGGTACCTGATCCCAACTTCCCTTTTTTGGGAGTACACTTTACCCGGATGATGAAAGGCGGAGTAGAAGCAGGTCCTAATGCTGTGATGGCTTTTAAGCGGGAAGGCTACAAGCGATCTGATTTTAACTTTTGGGACTTTAAAGAATCTATTTCCTGGCCTGGCTTGCAAAAGGTAGCGGCTAAATATTGGAAAACAGGTATTGGAGAATACCATCGTTCCTTTTCAAAAGCCGCCTTTACAGCAGCCTTACAAGAACTGATTCCGGACATTAAAGAAGATGACTTAGTTGATGGAGGAGCAGGTGTCAGGGCGCAGGCTTGTGATAGGACAGGAGGCTTATTGGATGATTTTGCAATTACAGAAAATGAGCATGCTATCAATGTTATCAACGCCCCTAGCCCTGCAGCTACCAGCTCCTTAGCTATCGGAGGAACCGTTGCCGAATTGGCTTTGAAAAGAATGTAAATTTTGGAGAGGATTGATCTAAGAAAAAAGATTAATGACCTTAGCTAACCAAATTTCTATTGACCGTTTTTAACAAAGAAAAATAATGTTAAAAACGGTCAACTTATTTCAGGGAATGCCAAATCTCATTTCTCACTAATCCACCCTATTCAACACAGAATCTGGGAAAAACTTATTGGACAGTGCAACCATTTCATCTCCTTTGACAAACATGCTGATGTCAATTTCATTAGTATGATTGACACCACAAGCCCCCAAAAGCTCCAATACGGCTTTCATGGTATTCCTGTGGAATTGATAGGCTCTTTCAGCTTTTTCCTCGACTACCAGGCCTTTGACCAGCATTTTATCTTGGGTGGCCACTCCAGTTGGACATTCATTGGTATTGCACCTCAGTGCTTGTATACACCCAACGCTAAACATAAAAGCCCGCGCGGAATTACACATATCGGCCCCCAATGCTCTCATCCTTAGAATTGAAAAAGCCGTCAATACTTTTCCTCCGGCAATTACTTTAATTTCTTTTCTAAGATCAAATTTTTCCAATGTCCGATTTACAAAAATCAATGCAGGCTCCAGCGGAATCCCTACCGAATCCGAAAACTCTAACGGGGCAGCACCGGTCCCCCCTTCTGCCCCATCCACCGTGATAAAATCCGGGTAAATTTCCGCATCCTTTATGGCTTTACACAGTTCCAAAAATTCTTCCGTCCTGCCAATACATATCTTAAAACCAATTGGTTTTCCATCTGAAAGCTCCCTCAGTTCCGCGATAAATTTTACCAGTCCCTCCGAATTTGAAAACCTCCTATGGCTTGGAGGAGAAATCACCGTAGTGTGTGGTTTTAATCCTCTGATCTGGGCTATTTCCTTTGTATTTTTGATTCCGGGCAACACTCCACCATGACCGGGTTTGGCACCTTGTGATATTTTGATTTCAATCATTTTCACCTGTTCATAGGAAGCTTTTTCTTTGAACTTTTCAGGATCAAAATCTCCATCTTCAGTTCTGCAACCAAAATATCCTGTCCCGATTTGCCAGACTAAATCGCCCCCTCCCTTAAGGTGGTAGGATGAAATTCCTCCTTCACCTGTATTATGGTAATAATGGCCTTTTTTTGCCCCCAAATTTAGCGCCATAATGGCATTTTTACTCAGAGAGCCAAAACTCATGGCGGAAACATTCAAAACGGAGGAACTATAGGGTTGTTTACATTGGCTACTCCCAACAATAACCCTTGGGAATTTTTCCACCGGCGCTGTGGCATACATGGAGTGCCTGATGGCTTGGTAGTTTTCGCCGGTAATTTCCATTTGGGTTCCAAAAGGGTGGGTATCATTGATATTTTTTGCCCTCCTGTAAACCAAGGCTCTATGATTCCGACTGAAAGGTTTCCCATCTGTTGTTCTTTCAATAAAATACTGCTGAATTTCCGGGGCAATCATTTCAAAAATATAGCGGAAATAACCCAAAATAGGGAAATTCCTTAAAATGGTATGCTTTTTCTGGAAACGGTTATAAATCCCCATCAGGGCCATGGGGATGATAATGATAAATGCCCAAATCCATTCTTCATAGTAGTAAGTAAGAATGGAGACCAGGACAATTAATACGATGGTTATATTATAAAAGAGGTAACGCATAATAATTTTAATTGGGTTGAATAAATATAAGCTTTTAAATCCGTCAAAAAAATTTGAGGCTTAAATAGGAGATCAATAGGGCAAACCGGGATAACTAATCCTATATTGAGAAAATATTAAGTAAATCAAAGAAAAAAAAATTGACCATTTTCCAAAAATTGCTTTAATCACACATTCAAATGAGTCCAAGCGGCAAAAAGTTGAATGATTATTGATCAAGTATTTCCATCTTTTGGCGAAAAAAAAGAAAACAATACTTATGGTGAAATTAGATAGTTGGATCCAGCTTTGGATTAAACAATTCCAACATCCGACGTTCCACCCAGGCAATTTCCTCATCCTTCAATGAAAAACCTGTGTGACCACCCCTAGAAGGTGTTTCCAAGAAAATACGTGAATGGGAATGGGCCAATTTTCGCGGAAAACAAACTTCTCCCAATAAAGGGTCATTTAAAGCATTGACAACCAAGGTGGGTACTCCAATATCCTCCATCCAATTGTCAGGGCTAACACTTGAATAAAAATCATTGCCATCTTTAAATCCATGTAAGGGAGCTGTAAAGTGGTCATCAAATACATCAAAATCTTTTACTTTATCCAAAAGTTCCAAATCCAATAAGCCTGGAAATTGTTGACCTTTCGCATGAAACTTCATTTTAAGTTTAGAAAGAAATTTATTTCTGTAAAAGCGGTTTCCTTTTAACCTTAAGGTTGCTGCACTGGAAGGCAAATTGCAAGGGATACTATAAACCACTGCTGCACAAATAAAATCTGAAAGGGAACGGCTTTCTTCCCCCAAATATTTAAGGGTTTGGGCCCATCCCATGCTGATTCCCGCTAAGACTAACTGAT
This sequence comes from Echinicola jeungdonensis, assembly GCF_030409905.1. Taxonomy (NCBI): domain Bacteria; kingdom Pseudomonadati; phylum Bacteroidota; class Cytophagia; order Cytophagales; family Cyclobacteriaceae; genus Echinicola; species Echinicola jeungdonensis. The sequence goes on along the minus strand of NZ_JAUFQT010000002.1, from coordinate 568,568 downwards.
CATAAAACCCTAATTTTCAATATGGTCAATAACAGCCTTTAGGTCCTCTGAACTTCCGAGATGGTAAAGTCTTTTATTAAGATTCATTTCACCGCTACAGAAGCGGTTATTCCAAACTATACATCGAAATGATGAGCATTAAAAAGTTTTCCTATAGCCATTGAATAGTGACGGGTGGAGTTTCCTTCCAAACCATGAGAAACCAACCATAATCTGGGACTTTCTACTTTGCTCCAATCCAAATCCAAAAAATCATTATTGGGAGTTTCAATACGCTCCCTCAGGTAACTTACCCCCTGGATTTTTCTAAATAGACTTGGGATAACAGTTTCAAAATGTCCATTGAAGTAATAAGGAGGAGGACCTTGATATGTTGAGTTTTGAATAATGGGCATTTTTAAACCTAAAGGACAAATTCCACAGCTCCAAATATTCAGGCCCTTGTAAAAATGGTTATCAAAAAATAAATTATTCGATTATCTCCTCTAAATCTCTTAGGACTTCATCTACCACCCTGACAAACTCTTCCTGATGCTGCTTTAAATTCCCTTCCAAGCCCTCGGTGGATATTATTTCTTTTCCTTTTTGCAATACAGCCATCAGGCTTTTCAATTCAAAAATGGCTAAAGTCGGTTTGATTTTATGTCTTGCCTGATGAATTGTTTTCTCATCCTTTTGTCCTATCCCCTCCAAGTATTTGCTTCGCAAATCAACAACAGAGCTATAAATTGCAGTTAATAATTCTTTTTCAAAAGACATATCACCCTCCGACATTTCATGCACTTTCTGCATATTAATATTTTGGCTCTTGATCATATATTCTTTCATTTAAACTCCTTTTTACTAGCTGATACCCCTGCTATATATCCTGTGGTCCAAGCCGCTTGGAAATTAAATCCACCTGTAATTCCATCTATATCTAATACTTCCCCAGCAAAATAAATGTGAGGAACCAATTTGCTTTCCATGGTTTGGGGATTAACGGATTTTAAATCCACCCCTCCTGCGGTTACAAACTCTTCTTTGAAAGTAGTTTTCCCATCTACATGCAATATATAGCAAAAAATTTGCTGTTCCAATTTATTTATTTGCTTTTTATTAATATCCATCCACATTTTTTCTGCAGTAATTTCAGCGGAATCCACCAGATGTTCCCAAAGTCTTTTGGGTAATTCGAATAAAGGATTGGTCTTAATTTTCTTTTTGGGATGGCCATTTTTATACTCCAGCAAATGTTGGCGAATTTCATTTTCGGTTAAATCAGCCACCCACCTAATTTGGACATTGGCCTTATATTCTTTTTCATTAAGCCATCTGGCTCCAAATGCGGATAATTTTAAAACTGCGGGACCACTAACTCCCCAATGGGTAATAAGGAGGGGTCCCTGATAAGCCAACTTACTCCCTTCCAATTTTAAATGGGCATTGGGAAGAGATATTCCTGCCAACTTTCTTAAATCTGACTTTGGTGAGTTAAAGGTAAATAGGGAGGGAATAGGGGAAACAATTGGATGATTTAAATTTTCTAACATTCGAAAACCCTCTTTTTTAGGATGACCACCTGTGGTAATGATAACCCTATCCGCCAAAAAATGTTCATTTTTGGTCTTTATACAAAAACCACCTTCCATTCGCTCTATATTAGTGACCGGTGAGGATAATTTCACTTCCACTCCCTGCTTGTTAACTTCCCTTCTTAAGGCATCAATTATGGATTGGGATAGGTCTGAAGTTGGAAATATTCTACCATCTTCCTCGGTTTTAAGCTGAACCCCACGGTCTTCATACCAAGCAATTGTGTCTTTTACAGAAAATTGTTGGAATGATTTTTTTAAAAATCTCCCTCCACGGGGATATTGTTTTACCAAATGGGAATTTTCAAATGCTGCATGAGTTACATTACAACGACCACCTCCTGATATTTTAACCTTGGTCAATACTTTTGACCCTTTTTCAAATATCACAACTTGGGCCCCTGAGGCTGCTGCATGAATGGCGGAAAAAAATCCTGCAGCTCCCCCTCCTACAATGGCAATTTTTAACATACTTTTTTAATTAGGAATTATAAAAAGTAAAATTGTAGAATAAATTTTTTCCAATAAAACAACTTATTAAGGTTTTTCAGATTTTTCACGCTTTAAAAGAAAATGGAATTCTTTTCCTTTAAAGGCCTAAAAACAGCACATTCAATTTGCCTTGTCAAGGTACTATTGGGTAATTACTTATAAATCCAAAATTCCGGAAACTATTTGGAATAAAAAAAATCTACTTTATTGTCCCAAATAGGATGAGTGACTAAATAGAAATGCAGTGTTACCTCTTATTGAAATTACTTCCCAAAAGCTTTCTAAAGCTAAAAATAGAGATTGTTCAAATGGGCAATCCCTACTACCATTTTCCAATAATCAAAGATGGTTCCCATTGGTAACCAGGATTATACGAAACCTTCTAAGACTTAATGTTAAAATGCATATTAATTTATTAATAAATAAATATTATGAGTAAAATCTTTTAGGAAATTACCCTTTCATTGAATTACCAATTATTATTTGACATTTATCTTCCTTACCCATTCAAAAAAATTACTGAGCTAATTCTCCTGAAATAGGACAATTAATAATATGAACTAAACTTCCCTCCTTCTACATTTTAAGGTTGGGTTCCTTTTTTGGCCCATTAATTAATTTTAATGAAAAGTCCTTGCCAGAGGTAATTCAATAGCCCTACTATTATTCTTCCGTATTTTTCGTTAATAATCCTTAAAAATTTTTGAAAAATTAAGGACTTATGCAGGTAATTTAAGTTCTTTATGATTCAAAAATTTCGCTTATTCAGTTCGATTTATGATCTCAATGTTAACCTGCATATTGATCTGCAAAAAAAGATTAATAAATTTTACAAAATATCTTTTTCCATTATTTCTTATTTTCCTGGTTTTGCCTGCTGAAACACAAGCTCAAGTTAAGCCCCATTTGGGAAACACTTCCCATTTATTGCAGCAGGCCAAAGCTCAAATGCAAGCTGAGGAATTCGAAAAAGCTAATTATTATTTCCGACAAATTATTGAAAGTGGGGTTCCCATTCCTACTGAAATGCCATACTTTTTTGCCAAGACTTTATTTGAATTAAAGCAATATGATAACAGCTCCAAATTCCTTAAAAAATATCTTGAAATTAATGGTGAAGGGGCTCAACAGTATAAAATGGCCAAAACTTTAGAAGCCCAATTGGAAAGTCCACTAGAGGCAATAAAAAATTGTTCACTTTGTAATGAGCATGGCTACCAATACCAAACTTGCTCCAATTGTAAGGGGGAGAAAAAAATTGAATCCTCCTGCTCACTTTGTAAGGGAAAAGGCATTATCGGTTGCAGCCATTGTGTAGGGACTGGCTTGATTACAAAGAAAAATATTTTCAACATTACCGAATATTTTGAATGTCGTAATTGTAATGGAAAAGGCAGATTAATCTGTCCTGAGTGTAAAGGAAGTCTCGTAGAAACCCGTCCCTGTCAAAGCTGCCTTGGGACGGGCAAGATTCCTACGGATATCCTATGCAAACACCAGCCATAAAAAAATCCCGGCCAATTTTGACCGGGATTTTTAATTTTTTCAATCCAATTCTTATTGACAATATTTCTCAATTGCCTTTGTGGCTGGATTATACCCCAAAGTTTCCGCCTGTTTTAAATCTACACAAGCACCTCTCCTATCTTTAGTAGCATATTTCAATACTCCCCTATAATAAAAGGCTTGTCCATAATTCTGATCCATTTTAATGGTATTATTATATTCCTTAAGGGCCTCATTAGTACTTCCTATTTGGTGCAAAGCCCTGGCCCGCATAAAATAGGCCGTTGCTGGAGCTCCTGGAACTTCCACAGCCCTATCTGCAAATAGTAAAGCCCTCTCGTGCTTTCCTTGCTTTTGGTACAAATTGGAAAGCCCTAAAAGGAATTTGGTATTTTTGCTATCCAACTTCACAGCAGCTTCAAAATCAGCTATGGCTTCTTCCAGATTACCCAGTTCCTCATAGGCCCTTCCACGCCTGTAAAGGACTTCCTCATTTTTAGGATAATTTTTAAGTTGTTCGCTGTAAGCTTCCACAGCCTGCTGGTAATTCCCTTCTGCATACAAAGTATCCCCAGCAGAATTTCCCGACTTTCCACATCCCCACAAAAGGGCTGCTGACAATAACAACCCTAAAATTGATTGTTTAATAAGCATTTCATTGTATTTATACGGCAACATTATTTTCTCTCAAAGCTTCATTCAATGAAGTTTTGCGATCTGTCGATGCCTTTCTTTGTCCGATGATCAGGGCACATGGAACCTGGAATTCTCCGGCTGCAAATTTTTTGGTGATGGAACCAGGGATTACTACCGATCTTTCCGGAACATAACCTTTAAATTCTTTTGGTTCGTCACCGGTAACATCGATAATTTTGGAGCTTGCTGTCAAGGTGACTCCAGCCCCGATTACGGCTTCTTTACCTACACGTACACCTTCTACGATGATGGCTCTGGAACCGATAAAGGCCCCGTCTTCGATGATCACTGGAGCGGCCTGTACAGGTTCCAAAACCCCTCCGATTCCAACACCACCACTCAAGTGAACATCTTTGCCGATTTGGGCGCAGGAGCCTACAGTTGCCCAGGTATCCACCATAGATCCTCCATCCACATATGCCCCAATGTTGACATAAGAAGGCATCATCACTACACCCCTAGCAAGATACGCGCCATATCTTGCCACAGCATGAGGGACTACCCTTACACCATGCTTGGCATAGTTATTTTTAAGGGCCATTTTATCATGGAATTCAAAAGGTCCAACCTCAATGGTTCTCATTTTTTGGATAGGGAAATAAAGAATTACCGCCTTTTTCACCCAATCATTCACCTTCCATTTTCCATTGTCCAAAGGTTCAGCAACCCGGATTTTTCCCAAGTCCAAGTCATCTATTACGGTTTTTACCGCTATTTGAACTTCTTTTTCTTTTAACAACTCCCGGTTTTCCCAGGCATTTTCAATGATAGTCTGTAATTCCATAAAATTATATTAGATTCGCTCTGTTAGTTGATCGATATGAAAAAGGCTAAAGTCGTCATTGCTTCCGTACTCAAACCTGTCACTGACACCAGGGCTTTTTACAAGCTGGCGATTTCACTTCGTGAAACAAATAAATACCAAATTAACATCATAGGATTTTTAAGAAAAAATCCTCCCAAGCTGTCAAATATTGAATTTACTGCAATTTTTGGCCGGCATCGTTTACATCCTCTCAGATTACTTGCCCCATTTATATTTTTTCTAAAACTTAAAAATTACAAACCGGACTTGGTCATCGTTACTACTTATGAACTCCTTTGGCCCTCCATCCTAGCCAAAGTATTGTTCGGTAATAAACTGATCTATGATTTACAGGAAAATTACAGTAAAAATGTAAATTTTCACCAAACTTTGCCCATTTTATTCCGACGATTGGTGGTAAAAGGGATACAAATTATGGAAAAATCCTCCCAACCCTATGTGGACCATTATTTTTTTGCCGAGGAATGTTATATAAAGGAGTTTCCTCAAATCAAAAACTGGACATTATTAGAAAATAAATATCAGGGAAAACCAGTCCAATCTGCCCCCATATCTTTGGCCAGAAAGGAAAGTCTTCAATTTTTGATTTCAGGCACCCTTACCCCAGCCTATGGGATTGAAAATGCCTTTTATTGGTTTAAGGAACTTGCCAAAGAAAATCCTTCTTATCAACTCCATGTAATTGGTCATGTGCCTTTAAAGGACTTTAAAAACGAACTAGAAAAACTGGGGCAAAACCATAATCAAATACACCTCCGGTTGGCCCAAAGACCTGTTCCCTATCCTGATATTAAGAAACAGCTTTTAAATGCGGATATCCTATTGTTACCTTATCTTCAATCCCCGGCCATCATGCCCAAAATTCCCACCAAGCTTTATGAAGCACTGGCATTAAACATCCCTGTTTTAACCACAAAAAATCCTAGGTGGGAAAAGCTTTTGGACCGGTACAAAGCCGGAATAGGGATTGATTTTTCCAATCCAAAAAATGCAAAAAATGACCTGGACCGCTTAATTAACCAGCCACTTTATACCCACTTACCTGGTAAAGAAGTCACCTGGGCATCCGAGGAAGAAAAGCTGATCCAGGTAGTAGATGGATTGGTCAGAATTGAAAAGTGAAATTTTGGAAGCTTGATATAAATAATAAAGTAAAGGGTCGTAGTTAGAAACTAGGCCCCACTACCCCCCGATCCTCCCAACTCCCCAGCCCCCTGGACCCTTTTACCACATTGCTTAAAACAACAATTCCTTCCACAGGCCCAAAAAGTTATCCACTCTTATCCCCATCAGGAAACCCATTTTACCCTTTTGGAAACTCGTTTACCTTTCTTCAAAAATCTTCCAAGCAACATTTTAAAAACGTATAAACCATTGTTGTATAGCTATTTATAATATTTTTAGTTTAAATCTAAATTTATTTTTAGCCAACACTAAACCCGAATCAACAAATAAAAATGAGTTATCAACAGCTGTTTTAGCTTTGTCCAAAATATTTTTTTAGCACAACCTAAATCACTATATTTGCCCTGTCTAATGATTTTGAACAAAATGCCGACATTAACCTACGCCGAGGAGAATTACCTTAAAGCCATTTACCACCTTTCTGATGAGGGAAAAAAGAGTGTTTCCACTAATGACATTTCAAAGGAGCTGAAGACCAAACCTGCTTCGGTCAGTGATATGCTCCGGAGGTTATCAGAAAAACAGGTGATTGATTACAGAAAATATTACGGGGTCCAAATGACGGATGAAGGCAAAAAATCGGCCCTTCAAATCATCAGGAAACATCGACTTTGGGAAGTGTTTTTAGTTGAGAAACTAAAGTTCAACTGGGACGAAGTTCATGAGGTGGCAGAGGAACTGGAGCATGTCAAGTCCCCTATTTTGATCCAAAGGCTTGATGACTTCCTTGGCAATCCAAAATACGATCCCCATGGTGATCCTATTCCGGATGAATTTGGGGATGTAAAAGCCCGGCCAAGACTTCCTCTCAATGAGCTTTTGGTAGATGATGCCGGACAAATTGTGGCGGTCAAAGACAGCAGTGCAGCCTTCCTGAGATACTTGGATAAAGTAGGAGCCTATATCGGTGCAAGGATAAAAGTATTGGACAAAGTTGAATTTGATGGCTCACTGGAAATTCTGGTGGACAATAGAAAAACCCTATTTATGTCCAAAGATGTAGCAGCCAATATTCTGATTATACAATAATATATGAAACGCATATTCACCCTTTTTATTCCATGCCTATTGCTTTTGGCCGGGGCTTGTAGATTTGATGATGAAGTTGATAATGGCAAATTCCGCATTACAGCAACCACCAATATCATGGCAGATGCGGTGAAAGCATTGGTGAGGGACAGTGCAGAGGTAACCCCTATTATGGCTGTGGGTGTAGACCCCCATTTATATAAAGCCTCCCACAAAGACCTGGACTTGCTTTTTGATGCAGACCTGGTCATTTACCATGGGCTTCATTTGGAAGGAAAAATGAATGAGGTATTGCACAAATTTTCCCGAACCCATCCGGTCATCAATGTTGGAGAACACCTCCCTTCCAACCTTTTAATCTCGAGCCCGGATTATACCAACACCGTGGATCCACATATTTGGTTTGATGTTAATTTATGGAAAATAGCCATGGAAAAATTGGTTCGGGAAATCATAAAGAAAAAGCCGGAATGGAAATCTTATGTGGAAGCCAATTGGGAGGCTTATAAAAAAGAACTGGAATCCCTTGACCAGTACATCAAAAATGAAGTCAACAAAATCACCGCCCAAGGACAGGTGCTGATCACGGCCCATGATGCTTTTTCCTATTTTGGCAAAGCTTACCAAATAGAAGTTAGAGGACTTCAAGGTTTGTCCACCCTAAGTGAACCAGGCCTTAATGATGTTTCCAACCTTGTCAACTTTATTATTGAAAAGGACATCAAAGCCATATTTATAGAACAGTCCATATCTCCAAAAGCCATAGAAGCGGTTGAAGCAGGCTGCAGAAGAAAAGGACATCAGGTTAAAATTGCAGGACCTTTATTTACAGATAGTCTTGGTGAACCAGATGGTGAGGCCGGAACCTATCTGGGCATGGTCCGCACCAATGTAAATTCCATTGTTAATAATTTGAGAGAAAAATGATTGAACATATCAAAAAACCGGTAGTAGAAGTCCACGACCTGATTGTAAGTTATGGTCAAAATCCTGTTTTGTGGAACATCGACTTGACCCTGCCAGAAGGAGCCCTCATAGGAATCCTGGGCCCCAATGGTGCAGGTAAGTCCACCCTGATCAAAGCCATTATGGGACTGGTCAAAGCCAATAGCGGTTTCGTTAAAATATTTGACCAAGGTTTAAATCAGGTTCGAAAAAGGATCAGCTATGTTCCCCAAAGAGAATCTGTAGATTGGGATTTCCCCGCCTCAGCTCTGGACATCGTAATGATGGGGACCTACCACAAGCTGGGCTTGTTCAAAAGACCAGGGAAAAAAGAAAAAATCCTGGCACTTGATTGTTTGGAAAAAGTTAACATGAAGGCATTTGCCAACAGGCAGATCAGCGAACTTTCCGGCGGCCAACAGCAAAGGGTTTTTATTGCCCGGGCATTGGCACAGCAAGCAGACATTTATTTTATGGATGAGCCATTTGCCGGTGTGGACATGAGTACCGAAAAAGCTTTAGTGCAATTATTCCAGGAAATGACTCAAGAAGGAAAAACAGTAATTGTGGTTCACCATGATATTTACTCCGCAGGAAAATACTTCGATTGGCTGATCATGCTCAATATGCACCTGATTGCCTCTGGACCTACCAATCAAGTTCTCACAGAGGAATTATTGACCAAAACTTATGGAGGAAAACTTTCCATGTTAACCGATGTGGGCGAATTGATCAAGAAAAGCAGTTTCAACCCTTTAAAGAGTTGATATGGATAAATTCATTTATTTCTTTTCCTTTCAGGATCCAAATGTAATGATGGTGGTAACAGGCATTTGCCTATTATCCATCAGTTCAGCCATGGTAGGGACCTTCACCTTCCTGGACAAAAAAGCCCTGGTGGGTGATGCCATATCTCATGCTGTTCTTCCAGGTGTCTGTCTTGCTTTTATGTTTGCAGGTACAAAGAATCCTTATTGGATTGTCTCGGGGGCATTTGTCACCGGCGCCATTTCAACCTATGCTATTACCTGGATTACCAATACCACCAAACTCAAAGAAGACACCGTAATCGCCGCGGTACTATCTATTTTCTTTGGGATAGGTATTGTAATGATGACCCAATTACAACAAACCGGAAACGCGGCTCTTTCCGGCTTGGATCATTTTATCTTTGGAAATGCCATTTCCATTGTCAAGGAAGATCTTTGGGTGTATGGCCTTCTTGCCTTTGCCGTTATCACCACTATCCTGTTTTTCTACAAAGAATTCCAGGTAATGGTTTTTAATAAATCTTTTGCACAGTCGGTGGGCCTTCCCATCAAAAGCCTGGAGTTTCTCTTCAATTCCTTGATGGTATTGGCCGTGGTGACAGGCATTCAAGCCATTGGGGTGGTATTGATGGCGGCCTTGTTAATTACTCCTGCAGCTGCAGCCCGATTTTGGACAGACCGCCTGGACCGCACTTTAATGATAGCGGTTGGGTTCGCCCTGTTTTCTGGCATTACCGGAGCATACATTTCATTTATCCTGCCTCATATGCCTACGGGCCCCTGGGTGGTGATTGTGCTTTCTTTATTGGCCTTTTTATCCTTCTTCTTCTCCTTTAATAAAGGAGTCCTGACCCGGTGGATGGCCAAAAGAAAATACCAAAGGAAAATTCATACGGACCATATCCTAAAGTCCCTTTATAATTCCCGGGAAAAAGGAATGGAAGGCATTGCACTTGACACTTTACGGCACCATTTCCCTGGGATAAAAAGCAGTATCAATTCTTCAATCAAAGAATTAGAAGGAAAAGGATATGTAACTAAAAATGAATACATTATAGACCTTACAGAAAAAGGATTAATAGAAGCAAAAAGGATCGTAAGGCTGCACCGTTTGTGGGAGCTTTACCTGACAGAATATATGAATATTGCTCCCGACCATGTACATGAAAGCGCAGAAAAAATGGAGCATATCATCACTCCTGAATTGGAAGCCAAGCTGGACGAAAGGCTAAACTTCCCCAAATCAGATCCACATCATTCCATCATACCAAGAGACAAATCATGAGTTTTGACCCAAATGCATTTATTATCATTGTAACTGGTTCCATGATCGCCATATCCTGTGGACTGCTGGGCGTTTTTCTCATGTTGAGAAAAATGGCAATGACCGGAGATGCTATCTCCCATGCGATTTTGCCTGGAATAGTTATGGCTTTCCTGATATCAGGAAACAGAAATGGCCTGACCATGGTGATTGGAGCAGGCTTGGTAGGTATCCTTGCTACCATTATAATTGAATACCTAAGTTCAAAAGTAAAATTGCAATCAGATGCATCCATAGGCATCACCTTTACCTCCCTATTTGCTGTTGGGATAATTTTAATCACCTTTTTGGCCAACCAGATTGACCTGGACCAGGACTGTGTTTTATATGGTGAAATTGCTTATGTCCCCATTGATCTTTGGATCACCAAAGCTGGCACCATTCTGGGGCCAAGGGTCACCTATTTAGCAGGGATCAATTTTGTTTTGGTATCCACCTTTATCTACCTATTCTTCAAAGAATTAAAAATCAGCACCTTCGACAGCCAGTTTGCTGCCACCATAGGCCTATCCACTGCGGGTGTCAATTATGGTTTGATGGGCATGGTTTCTTACACCACCGTAAGCTCATTTGAGGCAGTAGGCGCAATACTTGTTGTGGCCCTTTTGGTAGTTCCGCCTGCCACAGCCTACCTTTGGACCAAAGATTTAAAAAAGCTCATACAACTCACTATTATTCTGGGTATTACAAACTCCTTTTTTGGTTATTATTTAGCCTATTGGCTCAACAGTTCCATAGCCGGATCCATGGCCTCAGTGGCTGGATTGATCTTTTTTGTCAGCATCGTCCGGCACCAAAAAAAGATTCCCAAGTTATTTCAAAAAGGAATTCAAATTCCAAAAAGTAAAGGCCTTTCCAATTAAAGGACGTTAAGGCAAATCCAGGTGAGGAACTATGCTTACCAATGCTTAGTTTTATGAATTGAAATTAGAAATACAATGAAAATATACACGATAATATTATTGCTTCTGCTTTTGGGAAGCCCAATTCTTGCTCAGGAAAAAAACGCCATTGAATGGTATAGCTTTGAGGAAGCCATCGCCCTCAATCAAAAAGAACCTAAAATGGTATTGGTGGATGTTTATACTGACTGGTGCGGATGGTGTAAAAAAATGGACAAGCATACCTTTACTGATGAAAACGTAATTGATTATGTCAATGATAATTTTTATGCGGTCAAATTGGATGCGGAAAACACCAAAAAAAAATTCGAATTCAAAGGAAAAGAATATTCAGAAGCAGCCATGGCCAGGGCCATGCGAGTCAGCTCCTACCCCAACTTTGTCATCATCGATGCTGCGATGGAAAACATTACCCAGCTCCCGGGATACAGAGAACCTGATGTTTTCCTCAAAGACCTGAGCGCTACCTTAAAGCAATTAACAGGAGAGTAAGCTTAGTATCAAGTAGCTAGAAACAAGTATAAAGACCTTCTAAGGAAATATCACAGGTCTAACGTCTAAAATCTATAAACAATGGCTTTTTCAATCAGTGAAAAAGAAGACACCATCATTGCACTGGCAACGCCTCAAGGTGTAGGAGCCATAGCAGTGATCCGGCTTTCCGGAAAGGATGCCATCAAACTGACCAATGAAGTTTTCAAGGGCAAGGACCTTGAAAAACAGGACAGCCACACCATTCATTATGGCACCATCAAGGATGAGGACCGCATTATTGATGAAGTGTTGGTATCACTTTTTGTGGCCCCTAAATCTTTTACCAAGGAAAATGTGGTGGAAATTTCCACTCACGGTTCCTCTTATATCATCAACCAGGTTATCAAACTTTTTATACGGAAAGGTGCCCGCCCTGCCAAACCCGGAGAATTTACTCAAAGGGCCTTTCTCAATGGCCAGTTTGATTTGGCCCAGGCAGAAGCAGTGGCCGACCTGATCCACTCCGACTCTGAAGCCTCCCACCAAGCTGCCTTGCACCAGATGAGAGGTGGATTTAGTGGGGAAATCAAAGCCCTACGGGATCAATTGATCCACTTTGCTTCCATGATTGAATTGGAATTGGATTTTGTGGAGGAAGATGTGGAATTTGCCAGCAGGGATGACCTGAGAGTATTGGTAGAAAAACTGATGCGGGTGGTTGAAAACCTGATTTCCAGTTTTGACCTGGGCAATGTAATCAAAAACGGGGTCCCTACTGTGATTGCCGGCAAACCCAATGCGGGAAAATCCACCTTACTCAATGCCCTTTTGAATGAGGAAAAAGCCATTGTCACCGATATTGCCGGAACTACCCGGGATTTTATTGAGGACGAAATCAATATCGGCGGGGTAATTTTCCGTTTTATCGATACGGCCGGACTGCGCGAAACTACAGACACCATTGAGGCCATGGGCGTCAGCCGGACCCAGGAAAAAATGAAATCAGCCTCCCTGATCCTCTACCTTTTTGATCTGACGGATACTGACATGGTAGAAATCAATAGGGATGTCAACAAACTTGAAAACCTGGGGGTGCCATTTGTCAAGGTGGCCAATAAGGTGGATAAGGGAGAACCACTATTTATGGAAAAATTAATGGCCAAATACCCAGAAACTATTTTTATCTCAGCCGGCCAAAAAGAAAACCTGGACGAGCTCAGAGACAAGATTTTGGAATTGGTCAACCTGGACAAATTCAAAACCGGCAATACGGTAGTCACCAATATCCGCCATTACGATTCACTGGTCAAAACCAGAGAATCCCTATTGGACGTGCTGGGTGGTTTGGATCAAGAAATCACCAATGATTTCCTGGCCATGGACATCCGCAGATCTCTACATTTCCTGGGTGAAATCACTGGTGAGATCACAACGGATGATTTGTTAGCGAATATCTTTTCTAAGTTTTGTATCGGAAAGTAATTACTTTTCAGATAGTACACTAAAGCCTTCTTTTTCTTGCTTTTAGGCTGTTTTTACTTCCTTTACTTGTTGCTAATTTTCCTATTTTTTCCTATCTTTCGTTTCTAATTTGTTGCTGACCAATCAATATTTGTTGTTAGCAACAGATTTTTAAGATAGTGGCGAGATGATGTTACATAGAGATACATCCTGATACAAAGGGATACACTCTGATACAGAAACAAGCCGAAAAAGGAAACACCATGAGCAGCAACATTCGAGTTCCAAAAATCTGTCAGCATTGCGGTACTGAGTTTATCGCCAAGACAACTGTGACCAAATTTTGTGGTGATAACTGTGCCAAGCGTGCCTACAAGAAACGCAAGAGAGATCAGAAGGTACAGGAGATTGCCCCTACTGCGGTACAGAAACAAGAGTACAATCAGGAGCAAGTCAAAGACAAAGACTTTCTAAGTATTGCCGAAACCTGCAAACTACTTGGAGCTAGTAGAATGACCTTGTACCGTCAGATCAAGAACGGAAAAATTCAAGCTGCGAAAATTGGTAGCCGTACCATCATCAAGAGAGAAGAAATCGAAAAACTGTTTCAGGCATGAAAGTAACACTAAGAAAACGTAATCAAGGTGGCAAGACCAGTCTATACCTCGACTACTACCATAAGGGAAAAAGGAAAACCGAATACCTCAAATTATACCTTACTCCTAATCCGAAGACCAAGGAAGAAAAGGAGGTCAACAAAAAGACTCTTCAATTAGCTGAGACTATCAGAGCACAGCGACAAATTGAAATCCAAAACGGTGTTTATGGGTTCCGAGACAATGAGAAATTGAAAGGTAGCTTCCTTGCATACATTGAGCTACTTGCCAATCAGAGACAAGACAGTCCAGGCAATTACGGCAACTGGACAAGTATGCTGAAACATCTAAAGGCATTTTGTTCCTATGAGGTATCCTTCTCAGATATTGACAGGCAGTTTATTCAGGATTTCAAATACTATCTTGATAAGAAAGCTATAGCACACGGCAGTCAGAAGCTATCCCAAAACTCAAAGTACTCCTACTTTAACAAGCTGAGAGCAGCTTTAAAGCAAGCAGTGAAAGACGGTATTCTACCGACTAACCCAAGCGAAGGAGTTGACGCCTTTAAACAAGGTGAGCCTGAAAGAGAATTTCTAACCTTGGAGCAACTGCAAGCAGCAGCCAATACAGAATGTGAAATCCCTCAGATGAAAACGGCATTCATATTTTCATGCCTCACTGGTCTGAGGTGGTCAGACATCAATAAGCTTCTCTGGTCAGAGGTGCAGCATTCAAATGATAACGGGTATTACATCCGATTCAGACAGAAGAAAACCAAGGGAGCTGAAACCCTACCTATTTCAGAACAAGCCTTTGGCTTGCTCGGTGAAAGGCAAGCTCCGGAAGAACGAGTATTCAAGGGATTGAAATATTCTGCCTGGCATAACCTGAAATTGCAACAATGGATGATGAAAGCTGGTATCTTCAAGACCATCACTTTTCACTGTGCCCGTCATACCTATGCCACTTTACAGCTTACGGCAGGAACTGATATTTACACAGTCTCAAAGCTCTTAGGCCATAAGGAATTGAAGACCACCCAAGTCTATGCCAAAATCATAGATGAAAAGAAACAGGAAGCAGCCAACAAAATCAAACTTGACCTATGAGCAATCAAACCAAGATACTTGACGACATCTTATATCAGGAGCTTCGCCCTTGGTTAGGAAAAAATAGCCTTGATCAAAAGTATGCTTCCAAACTCAGCAGCTTAAAGGAAACCTCCACAGATTTTCAATTCAAATATGAAATCAGCTTTCACAGGCCATTCGATCACAAAACAAAGTACTATTCCAAACTGATATTGAATAATGTCAAAGCGGAATGTGTCAGACTTGTGGAGCTGATCAAGGAGGATAACAATGAAAACTTAATCAAGTATTGGCTTGAAGACACACTTAACAAGCGGATTAAAACACGTTTAAATGACCTTGGAAAATTGATTAAAGAAAAGGACTATGCACTTTCGTACATAGATCCTAAGAAAACATCCTTTGAATTAGACCAAACCCATAAGGCAAACACATTCATCGTCCAGCTTCTAAAGCTTGCATACATGCAGCTTTACTTGGAAATCCAAGATGCTTTCAGCACTTGGATAGATGATCAATTCATACTGGAAGACTTTTACAGCCAACTACTCTTAGAACCTGTCCCGGACAAACATTTCTTGAAGCCAGTTCAACTAATTGAAGTTGAATCCAAACCAGTACCAGCAACCAAAACGGAAACCGCAGCAACAGCAAATTCATTTCATTCATTTACCTACAAGCAGCTAAACACCAACCCATATAAATTGACTGATTTATGGGATAGCCTAAAGCTGAATCATTTCATTAGCAAATCTACAACCCTACTCAATTTCAAAAAGGTATTCTCAGGAGGTGAAATTAAAACACCTGTAGAATGGACAGGGAATATCAGCGAACTATTCTATTTCATTAAGCTGATATACTCAGAACATAAATTAGTAGATGACCTCAAGCAAAAGCAATGGGAAGTGACTTGCCTTTGCTTTGTTGATAGTGATGGAAGTTCCTTTGACAGGTCAAAGTTCAGGTCTTTAAAAAGACCAAACCTAACAGGAGATAAAATAGAAAAGGCAGTTTCGCACTTGATATAGTCCACTCTGCACTATACTCCTTTTATCTTTTTTCTGTTTTTGTTTAGTCCTCTTTTGCCCTAAAAGTGGACTATCGTTTTTTACAGCCCACTCTGCACTCTGCACTCTACACTGCACCATGCTTTAGAGCCTCAAAACGCCCCATTTAGCCTCCTACTTTAGCATCGTATTCGACAATCGAATATGACTTTTGGCCAAGAGTCCATTCATTAATTCTTAATACGATTTAAGATGGACGAAATAATTGAACGTCTTGAAAATCTCCAACGCCTAATTGAGAGCCAGGGGATTTACACGAAAGAAGTTTTAAACTTCACTGAGGCTTGCCAGTACTTGGAGCTTTCACAGTCACACTTGTACAAGTTGACAAGTGCAGGAAATATTCCACACTACAAGCCCAATGGGAAAAAGCTCTATTTCAAGAGAACGGAGTTAGAAAGCTGGTTGCTACGCAACCGCAATTCCACCCAGGAGGAAATAGACCGCAGAGCTGCGGATTACCTAATCAAAAAAGGGAGGGTAAAGCTATGACAGAGGTATTAGATATGCTCCTGACACTTACTCAGGACGTTAAAACGATCAAAGCTTACCTCCTCAACTTCCATAAGTCACGATTGGAGCAATTCAGTGACGAATGGATTGATGGTCAGGTAGTGATGCAGACGCTACACATTAGCAAAAGAACCCTTCAATCCCTTAGGGATAGTGGGGTTCTTCCCTACAGCCGAATCAATGGCAAGTTCTATTACAAAGTTTCTGACATGGAAGCTTTACTGGAATCCAACTACTCACCTTCAAAATCAAAGCATTATGGAGATAAGTAGAAAAGCCATATTGAGTAAAACACATTACGGCCTGAATATCTATGCCCATGTGTTACGCCACTACTATCAGGGTGAAACAGTCCTATCCCTTTCGGGAAGGGACTGTAAACCTGCTAAAAATCCATTCAATGCGGACAAGCCCACATTGATGGTTAAAGTAGTTGACGGCATTGCTAGGCATACCGATACAGAAGAAGCCATTGCACAGGGCAATGTCTTTGATTTTGCTTCATTGCATTTCAGCCTCGAAGGGCAAGCCCTTCTCGACAAGATCAATGAAGAACTATACCTGAGAATTGGAAAGGAAAGAGGTTTTTATCATCAAGAGGAAACGCAACCTGCGGTTGCTCTTCCTGAAATAGTCAAACCAGCTCCGCCAGTTTTCAGCTATTTCAACAAGCCTGTTACCAACACAATCCCAAGTCGCCAAGTCTCCTTGATAGAGGTGTACCACCTTATCAAAGGCAATGATTTTGCTTCGTGTACAAGTACACTTCGCAATATCTCCGAGCCAAAGGATGCCCGAAAGTATAAGGCTCAAAACTTCGATTATGTGACCTTCTCAGGCTCATTCTCCAAGCGGAATGATGCTAACCTCCAAAGACATTCAGGTTTGCTCACAATCGATTTTGACCACATTGAGGACATTCCTTCACTCAAGGAATCATTACTCAGCGACCACTATTTTGAAACGGAGCTACTGTTTGTATCTCCTTCAGGTGATGGGTTGAAATGGGTAATACCGATTGACTTGACACAGGCAAAACACCAGGACTATTTCAAGGCAGTGGCAAACTACGTTTCCCACACCTATCAATTAGAAGTAGACCAATCAGGAAAGGATATTTCAAGAGCATGTTTCCTTCCGCACGATACAGATATATTCATCAACCCTAAATACATATAGGTTATGGAGCGAAAAACATTCAATCCGCTGGAATGGCTTGATAAGCCAGACCAACAAGTAAAAGTTACAGAGCAAGGCGATTACAATACAAGTACACAACTCGAAGAAGTTGAACGAATCATACAGGGAATTGAGGCCAACCAAATAGATGTTACCTCCGCTTACAGCGATTGGGTAAACATCGGCTTTGCCTTTGCAGACGAGTTTGGTGAGACAGGCAGAAACCTGTTCCACCGTGTAAGTCAATTTCACCCTGAGTATTCTATACAGGAGTGCGACAAGCAGTTTGATAATTGCATGAAAGCAAGAGGACAGGGAGTTTCCCTGAAAACCTTCTTCTATCACGCTAAAGAAGCAGGAATACCATTGAATACTCCAAAGAAGGAAAGACAAGTCTATAGCCCTGCAAGCAGGTCTGAGCATCAAAGTAAGACCCTAACAAGTCAGGAAGAAATCAAGAAAGAACCGGAGCAAATGCCAACCTTTCCTGATTCCCTATTTCCTGAACTTCCTGAATACTTACAAAGGGTAATACAGATAGCAACCTCTAATGAAGAAAGGGATATTCTACTCCTTGGCTCCTTAGTGGCTATTAGTGCCTGTTTACCCAAAGTGTCAGGCATCTATGATGGAAAGCGTGTCTACTCCAATCTGTTTCTATTCATTACCGCCCAGGCATCCGCAGGGAAAGGACGTTTGGTACACTGTAGGCAATTAGTGAATCCAGTTCACAAGGAGTTTCGGGAACAAGCAAAACTCCACAAGCAACATTATGAACTGGAATTGGCTGAATACAATGCCAATAAAGGGAAAGTTGAAGGAATAGAGAAGCCTGACAAGCCACCTGAAAAAATGCTCTTTATACCTGCCAATAACAGCTCCACAGGAGCATATCAATTATTGGGTGATAGTGATGGTAAAGGGCTGATATTTGAAACAGAAGGTGACACACTTGCACATGCTTTTAAGAGTGATTACGGCAACTATAGTGACGGCTTTAGAAAAGCCTTTCACCATGAGACTATTTCCTACTATCGCAGGACAGACCGTGAATATGTGGACATAGAAAGCCCTTGTCTTTCTACTGTCCTTTCAGGTACGCCCAAGCAAGTAGCAGCACTTATTCCGAATGCAGAAAACGGCTTATTCAGCCGTTTCATATTCTATTATATGAATGTTCGACCGGTGTGGAAGAATGTATTTGCTTCGCAAACTACAAATGGATTAGACGACTACTTTGATGCGTTAGGCAATGAGTTCTTTAGTCTTTACAGTTCATTGAAAGCTGGACAGGATGTTCAATTCTTTCTCACCGCTGACCAGCAAGACCAGTTCAATCAGTTCTTTGGTCAGATACAGGAAAAGTACATGAGTATTCAGGGAATCGACTATATGGCTACCATCCGAAGATTGGGATTGATTGCATATCGTTTCTGCATGATATTCTCCGCTTTGCGGATCATGGAAACAGGCGAAACATCATCAAAGATGATTTGTGAAGAAAGAGACTTTCAAGCTTCGCTTGCTATGGTCAGAGTATTGGTCAAGCATTCAAGTAAAGTATTTGCGGAACTCCCAGAGGATGTTCAGAAACCTACTCGATTAAATAGGAAAGAGAAATTCTTGAACAAGCTACCCAAACACTTCAACCGTCAGAAGTACTTGGAAGTGGCAGCAGGCTTGAGCATTCCTCACAAAACGGCAGAGGGCTATATCACTGACTTCTGTAAATCAGGGCTGATTCACCGTGAGTCTCAGGACAACTACATAAATACCTCGATTGAGGAAAGTCAGGATTCTGAGGATGCTAAGGAAAGTTAATCCTTGGTATCCTCTATTTCCTTAAAATCCTGAGTTGGGATTAATGGTTTTATTTTCTTTTTCTAACCTTATTTTTTCTTATATTAGCCAAATATTGACAAGTCATAAAATAACAGGTCATGCAATTTGGTGAAAAGATCAAGCAATTGAGAGAAGAGAAAGAGCTTTTACAGCGACAATTAGCTGCAAGCCTTGAAATTGATACTCCAATGTATAGCAAGATTGAAAGAGGAGACAGAAAAGCAAAGAGAGAGCAAGTAACGGCTTTGGCTCAATTGCTTGGTGCAAACGAAGAGGAATTATTGACTATTTGGCTGTCTGATAAGATAATTGAAAATGTAGGTAATGAATCTACCGCATTGGCGGCTATCAAACATGCTGAAGAGGAATTGAAAAAGAAATCGAAATAATTGGACAATGGTATTAGAAATCAAAAAAAACGGAAACAAGATTTTTGCCCCTCTACTTGGCAAAGAGTTGATTTGTACACCAGAAGAAGAAGTAAGGCAAGAATACATTGTTCATTTGGTTGAGAAATATGGCTTTTCACTTGACCAGATGGCTCAGGAAGTGAAAGTAAACAACTCAAAAAGAGGTCAGGGAAAAGCAAGAGCAGATATTGTTATTTGGAAGAGTCAAGAAGACAGGAATACAGATAACAGCCCTGTTATAGTTATCGAGTGTAAGGCAGAACAAATAACAATACATGAGGAAGACTACTACCAAGGTTACAACTATGCCTCTTGGGCTGGTGCTGACTTTTTTGTAACTACTAACCTAAAAGATACCAAGTTTTTTAGAGTGGTAAAAGGCAAAATGCCTAAGAAGCTCGAAGAGGTTGTTGAAATCCCAAATGCAAAGGAACTCTTTGATAAGAAGAAAATCGAAGAGCTATTAACCAAGACAAAGGCATTTACTAGAGATGAGTTTAGTAAACTACTTTTCAAGTGTCATAACATCATCCGTAATAATGACAAACTATCTCCAGAAGCTGCTTTTGATGAAATCAGCAAGATCCTCTTTATGAAGATTCGTTATGAAAGGGAACAAGCTAAAACAAAAGCACTTTTCTCCCGAAAAGAATTTGAGGATCTAAAATCAGCTTATGAAAAAATAACAGGAAAGGATTCATTGCCCTTCTACCAGCACTTTTTTGAAAAGACCAAAGAGGTTTTCAGAACTGATGAAATCTTCGACCCAAACGATAGTATTAAGATTCGGGAGACCAGCTTTCTGCAAATCGTAAAGGAACTAGAGAAATACAATCTCTCCGATACTTCTGATGATATAAAAGGTATTGCCTTTGAAGAATTTTTGGGAAGGACATTCAGAGGAGAATTAGGGCAGTTTTTCACCCCGCGTACCATAGTGGACTATATGGTAGATGTAATTGACCCGGAAGAAGGTGACGTAATCTGTGACCCATGCTGCGGTAGTGGTGGGTTTCTGATTAAAGCTTTTGAGTATGTAAGAGACAAGATTGAAAGAGATGTTCAAAAACAAAAAGAGAAAATCAAAGAGCTTTATTTCGGGCAGGATTACGAGAAATTATCTGAAAAGAAACAAGAGGCTTTAGCAAAACAAGTAGATGAACTTTTTGTCAAGCTCAATTTTGAACTGGACATACACAATCCGAAAGGCAGGCTCAAAACCCTTTCGTATGACTGCATTTTTGGTACGGATGCCAACCCTAGAATGGCAAGAACGGCCAAAATGAATATGATCATGCATGGTGACGGTCATGGAGGCGTTCATCATCATGATGGATTGCTCAATGTCAATGGCATATTTGACGGTCGATTTGACGTAATACTAACCAATCCTCCATTCGGTTCAAGAGTGAATAAAACATTAAAAGTCACTCCTTCGGATGTTCCTAATGAGGAGAAAATAAAATTCTATGAACAGCGATATGGCACTGATTACAGACAAACTGTAGTAAAACAGATTCAGGATTGGGCAACACACGATAACGGTCACGGCAAAAGCCGTGGAAAGGCGTTGTTAGATATTTTTGATGTTGGGGCATGGAGTGGACTAACAGAAGTACTATTTATGGAAAGATGTCTCAATCTCTTGAAACCAGGTGGTAGAATGGGAATTGTATTACCAGAGGGTGTATTAAATAATAGTGCCCTGCAAAAGATCCGAGAATACATTGAAGGCAAAGCTAAATTAATCAATATTACATCCATACCTCAAGATGTTTTCATTGCGTCTGGAGCTACTGTGAAGCCTAGTTTACTATTCCTTAAAAAATTCAGTGAAGAAGATCAAGCTACCTACTTGAAAATCACAGAAGACACCACCAAAGAAATAAGGGATAAACACCAGCCTAAATTGGATGAACTAAAAGCCACCTTCAAAAAAGCAGAAAAGAAGCTTAAAGAAGGCAAGGCAAGTAAAGAGCTTAGAGAACTAAAGAAAAAATACGCTGAGGATGTAAAACAAGTAGAAGACTTGATAACTGCTGAAATCAAACCATTAATTAAAGAGCGTTTCGACTATCCTATCCCAGTGATCGAAGTGGAAAAAGCAGGTATTTCCAGTACAGGGGCTCCCTGCGAAAATGAATTGGAAGATGTGGCCATTGAATTTCGAGAATATAGAAAGAAAGCCAACCTATGGGCTGAACCAAAGAAAGAGACCCAATACCCTGTAGACGAAGAAGGCAATATCTCCCGACTACAGTTGATTGACGGGACGGCAGTAAGTGAACCAGAAATATTCTACGGAGCATATGCAGACTGATACCGCATTCAAATATCTCAATGAGGTTCGCTTCAAGACTTTATCCAATTGGAGTGCTGGTGCTATACTAAGCGATACAGTACTCTATAAAGATGGGTTTAAGCTGGAATCTATTGGTAGTTTGATACTCCGTAATCGGGACAAAGAAATACTAGAAGATGACAAGGCATACAAGCAGGTAACCATCAAGCTTTACGGCAAAGGTGTAGTGCAGCGAGGCAGTGAATTGATCTTAGGTAAAAACATTGGCACAAAAAACCAATTCCGCATTTCCGAAGGACAATTCATTATGAGCAAAATAGATGCTCGTAATGGTGCTTTTGGTATTGTGCCAGCGGAGCTTGAAGGTGCTATTACTACTCAGGACTTCTTGAGCTATAACATTAATATTGAAAAAATTCTTCCTGAGTTTTTCAATCTGATCACTGGCACAAAACACTTTGCGGATCTATGCCAACGAGCTAGTTCCGGTACTACAGGCCGCCAGAGAGTAGATGAAAAAGCCTTTCTAGAGTTTAGGATTCCAGTGCCTAAGATTGATTTACAAGCGAAAATTGTTCAACAGTATAAAGACAATATTGAAAAAGAAAGGCAGCTACGTTCTAAGTTAAATATTCAAAGAAATGAGATAGACTTATATCTGAATAGAAAAATTGGAATCACGAGTTACACTTTACAAGAGCCAACTAAAAGATTCAATGTAGTAAGCTTCTCAAGTTTATCTGAGTGGGGAATAAATAGTCCTATGGCCAGAATGAGGAGTTTTTATTCCAACTTAAAGTACCGGACCTTACCCATTAATGCCTTATGTAAAATTAGTAGCGGTGGTACACCTAGTCGATCCAATAAAAAATACTATGGGGGTAAAATACCATGGATAAAAACAGGTGAAGTTCGTGAAAATATCATTACTGAAACAGAAGAATATATAACAGAACTGGGGCTTCAAAGATCTAGTGCAAAATTATACCCTAAGGGAAGCCTAATTGTGGCCATGTATGGGGCTACAGCAGGTAGAAGTGCAAAATTAGGAATTGATGCAACCACGAATCAGGCATGTGCAGTATTGCATGACATTAATTCCGACATGATATTGACAGATTTTCTTTGGATTTATCTTATCAGCCAAATTGAGAACTTCAAATTACTAGCATCTGGAAGTGCTCAGCCAAATCTAAATGCATCTAAAGTGGCTAACTATTTGGTACCCATTCCAAGCATTGATGAACAGGTCAAAATCTTGAATGACATAAACTCCATCAAAAGCAAGATAAACGAACTGGAAAACGAAATTGAGAGCATTAATTCACAGACTAAAATTCAATTTGAATCAGCAATATTCAATATAGATTAATATGAATAAAACAGCCATTGCCATATACGGACAAGCAGGACGAGGTAAATCTGCAACGATAAGAGAGGTAGCTAGCCAGCTGATGAATGCCTTTCCTAATCATACGCTCCAAATCATAAATGATGGAGGAGATATTACCTACATCATCGAAATCAATGGGGTAAAAATTGGGATTGAAAGCCAAGGTGACCCTAATAGCCGACAGCCCAGAAGTTTGGCTGACTTTGTTGCTGCAAATTGTGATATTATCATATGTGTTTGCCGTACTTCTGGTATGACGCGGGATGCTGTAGCAGACCTACACCGCAATCACCAATATGAGATTATCTGGACTGCCAACCACCGTTCATGGCAAAAGAATCAAGACCAACTCAATCTGATTTCGGCAAATGAAATTCTTGAGCTAATCAAACTCATTATGAATGGACAATTATGAGGATACACCATTTACATATCAAGGATTTCAAATCATTAAAGGATTTTACCATTGACTTTAATGAGCCTGTTTCGCTATTTATAGGTAAAAACGGTTCAGGTAAATCCACTCTTATGGAGGCCATAGCATGGATATTTCGCTCGGCACACCTCACTTATGTTGAAGAGAAACAAGAAAATCCACCATTTGAGTTTGAAATCACCTACGAACTCAGAATAGAAAAAGTATTGTCCGAATCCAGCACCTTTAGCGAAACATCTACCGATTACATCGGTGTTACCTTGAAAGGCAGCAGAGAAGATAAAAAATACTGGTCTATCGAAACCGATAATAACACTTACAGTATTGATGATCTAATCAAAAGGCATTCAATGGAAAAGTTATTGCCGTCTAATCTGGTAATTTACTATGCAGGTTGGTTTGAGTCAATGGAATTTATTTGTAGTGAGCATGAAAAGATTTATAAGGAAAGACTGCTAGAGGTGAAAACAGAGTCAGATATTACTACTTCATCTGACGAACTATATTCAAGAATAGGCTCTCTACCATTAATGTATGTAGAAAAACATCATTTTGAAATCTTGCTTGCTTCACTATATGCTTTTGAGTTCAATGACCGTGTAGATCGCTTCTTTGTTGAGGATCTTAAAATTACCAAACCTGATCAAAACCCACTCGCTTTGTTTGTCAAAAAAAGACAATGGAAATCAGGGGTTGGAGCTGATAAATTTTGGGGAGCAAGAGGACTCCTAAAAGGCTTCTTAGATGTGGTTAGGAGGTTTGCTTACAATGAAACAGCAAACTACATGGATGAAGATCAAATCTTGTTCAATTTCCATGCACATGATTGGTATGCATTAAGGGAGTTTTATGGAGAAGAAAAGAAGTTATTCTACCTTCTTCATATACTTCATGCTTCTGACATGCTTGGTGGGATTCAGATTTTTATGGATCTCGGAGAAACGTCAATTTCACATCATGATCTAAGTGAAGGACAGCAGCAATTAATTACTATTAAAGCCATCAATGAACTGCTAATAGAAGAGAATACACTCCTTTTATTTGATGAACCAGACACGTACTTACATCCTCAGTGGCAAAGTAGTTTCCTAAAGGGAGTTTACGAAATCATAAATCTCTATGATGAAATGGCCACACCACCCCCACAATTTATCATTGCATCCCATTCCACTATTATGTTATCAAATCTCTCAACTGGAGATTTATTCAAAATGCGAGAAGGCAAGGCACTGAAGATTGATAAGGGTTATTATGGAAGAGAATATGGGTTCAATTTATCCACTATAATGGGAGGTAATGAACGTGTACCAGAGGTACAAGAAGAGTTTGACATTCTGTTTGAATTGATTGATAGTGAAAGCTTTGATAAGGCACAGGAAAAACTGATGGAGTTAAAGGAAAAACATAAGGACGATCCAGAATTGACAAGAGCTGAGACAATGTTGGCATTTTTTAAAGGTGAATAGTAAATGAAGTTCATTGAAAAGGGAAAGGAGCCAGCAGCTTGGAAAGCACATAGGGAGACTCCAGGAGTCGATTTTGATGCCATTCCAGAACTGAAAGAGGCATTACTTCAAGAACAGGGTTATATCTGCTGTTACTGCATGAGTGGAATAAAAGAGAGTAATATGAAGGTTGAACATTATAAGCCTCGTGGAAAGTACCCCAATTTGAAATTGGACTTCACCAATTTGTTTGCTGCTTGCAAAGGCAATTTCTGTTCTGACAAACACTGTGATACTAAAAAAGATAAAACCGAATTATCGATACATCCGGCAGATCCTAAAAATAACTGCGAGCTGATAGTAAGCTATAAATTGAGCGGTCATTTGACTTACCCAGCAGAATATAGAACAGATATTGAAAACACTTTGAATCTCAATAATCCTGTTTTACGGTTAAACAGAAAGTCCACCATGGAGGCAGCTGCAATTGCATTGAAGAAATTGGGATATAGCAAGGCTGTTATAGAAAAGCAGATTTCAAAATTTAATAGTAAAAATGATGCGGGAAAATTCAATCCATACTGCAATGCGGTATTGTGGTTATTAAGAAAAAAATTAAGTGCCAACTAATTATGGAAAGACTAGTACATGGAGGTAAAACCTATAGCTATTATGAGTATGGCAAAGAGCAGGAATTTGAACAAGTGATAGTTCAGGAGGCAAGTCATATTTTTGGTAGTAAGAGTATTTACATTGACATTAAAAAGAGAATTGGAGACAGTATTATCACCATCCCAGATGGCTACCTGATAGACTTTTCATTTGAGGCAGAACCAAGGCTTTACATCATAGAAAATGAACTTTCAAGTCATGACCCTTACAAGCATATAGGTTCACAGCTTCTCAAATTTGCTATTTCTTACAAAGCCAGTGGCAGAAAGATAAAGGCATTTCTATTGGATCACTTAATAACCGATACAGTTAGTCTGTCTCAGATTGAAACTGGATTAGTAAAAGCTGGTTATAGAAACATTGATGACTTTCTGGAAAGCATCATTTTTGAAAAGCCTGTTGCTGCAATTGTAGTAATCGATCAAAGCACACCAGAACTTGAGAATGTCTTGAGTCAATTGACAATGGATACGGATATTATCGAGTTCCAAACCTTCAAAAATCAAGAAGAGGTCATTCACAAATTCACCCCCTTCAATGCAGAAATAAGGGAATTGTCAGAGTCACCAAAAACCAACCTCAAACCTGATGAATTAAATACCGTGGTTGTGGCAGCTCGTGAAGAAGGATTTGAACAGGAATTTCTAAACAATAATTGCTGGTATGCAATTCGTATAAACGCCTCTATGCTTGACAAGATCAAATATATAGCAGCTTATCAGGTAGCACCAATTTCTGCCATCACGCATTATGCAGAGGTAGCATCTATTGAAAAGTGGAAAGATACCAATAAGTACATCCTACATTTCAAGGATAATGCCTTTCCGATTAATCCAATCCCACTTGATAAAGATAAAAAGGGACTTGCTCCGCAAGCACCCAGATATACAGCCATCGACAAAATATTGAAAGCAAAAAAACTATCTCAAGTATTTTAATCTTATGTGATGTCCAACCTCTCATTCAACATACTTACATTCAATCATCCACAAGAAGAACAAGTCTTCTTCTTCACGGATCAGGAGCAAGAGAATCTTACAAGGATTCACAAAACCTTAGTTCCCAAAGAAGTGATTGAAAAGTATGGAGAGCAAGAGCATTACTACACTTCATTTACAGAGGAAAGACCTGATTTTTTAGCAGTACTCAAACCCACGTCACCAGAATATCAAACCATAGTTACTGAAGATGGAGAAGAAAAAAGCATACCAGTAGACAACTCTACTTTTTCATCATCAGTACTAAAACGCCATTACAACTCTCTAATTCATAATCATTTCAAATCAAAAGGATTCCTGGTAAAGCCCAACTTCATAAGTGATACAGAAGTTTGGTTGGCAAGTGACAAGCAGGACACCACAGGAGTTTACAAAATCTTTGATCGCTTCTCTCTCAAAGTACAGTTCAAAAGCGTTTCAGGAAGTTTAGAGCTATTGGTAGCATTTGAGGGGAAATCCAAAATATTCAAGACTTCCGTCTCAGAATTTTTAGAAGAAGTACCTATTCAGGCATTCAATTGGGTAGTTTACAATAAAGGACTTTACCGATTTGATGAGTTGCCAGATGATGGACGAAGAGAATACGACAAGGTATATCCTGTTTGGAATTTTGACATAAGAGATGCCCTACTCCAGGAAACAGAAGCACCCGACAAGTCAAACCGATACAAGAAGTTCAAAACAGCCATTGATAAGTTTCACAGGAACTACCTGAATACGGATGAGTTCAAAAGCATTATTCCGATAGATGCTAATGGTTTCATCTCTGTAGATAAAAAGAGAATTGGAGAAGTCTATAAGAGCAGTAATCAACTCGTATTTGGCAAAAAACAGACAGGTAAAATCCCAATGTACGGGATTAGAGACAATGGGCCATTCGATTTAAGTACGGCAGTCAAAATCAATTTCTTTTTCATCCTGCATGAAGACGATCAGGAAGTTGGTGCCAAAATGCACCGATATTTCAATGGCACTCAATCAGGTTTCAAAGGACTTGAAAAGTTTGTTCACCTTCCATATCAGCCCAATAAAGAACATGCAATAATCTTCAAAGATAGAGAGAACCCATGGCCAGAAATCTATCAGGCTATCATTGATCAGGACTTTGATACAGACATTCAGTATTTAGCCATCTACATTACTCCAATCTCCAAGCATGTATCAGACAGATCAAGACGACAGGTTTATTTTAAACTCAAAGAACTGTTATTGCAGAAAGGGGTATCCTCTCAGGTAATTGATCCAGAGAAAGTCTTGTCAAACGCCAAGTATCACTTTAGCCTACCCAATATCGCTATTGCCATTCTGGCAAAGCTCAACGGTACACCTTGGAAATTGAGTACTAAGCTCAAAAGTGAATTGATAGTAGGCGTTGGAGCATTCAAGCATACAGATGTAGATGTACAATACATAGGAAGTGCGTTTAGCTTCTCAAATACAGGCAAATTCAATCGGTTTGAGTGTTTTCAAAAAGATCAGACAGATGAATTGGCAGGTTCGATCATTCGGGCAGTTAAAGATTATGTCAATATCAATTCCAATATCAGACGGCTGGTAATCCATTTCTTTAAGAGCATGAGCAGAGAAGAAATTGAGCCTATAGAGAACGGGTTGAAAGAGCTTGATTTAGAAATACCTGTGTTCATTGTATCAATCAACAAAACTGAATCGTCTGATATTGTGGCATTTGATCAGGACTGGAATGAGCTCATGCCGATTAGTGGCACATTTATCAAATTGGGCTACAATCGGTTCTTACTGTTCAACAATACCAGATACTCAAAATCAGAGTTCAACTTCAATGATGGTTTCTCATTTCCAATCAAGCTAAAAATTGAATGTACCGTACCAGAATTGGTAAATGACTACAGAACCGTCAAAGACTTGATTGATCAGGTTTATCAGTTCAGCAGAATGTACTGGAAATCGGTAAGACAACAGAACCTACCTGTTACAATCAAATACCCTGAAATGGTTGCAGAAATGTTACCCTATTTTGAAGGGAACGAAATCCCAGAATATGGCAAAGACAATCTTTGGTTTTTGTAAATCAATAAGGAGATCCAACAAACAATAGCCTACCCACACCCATGTGCTTCCAGTAGGTTCATTGCATTCGTTCGTGCCTCACTCTTTTCATTCACCCACTTCCTGCACCGCACAGCAAGAGTAGCCCGTTATTCCATTCCGCAAAGCTGCATTCCATACCGTGCCACACTTGCCTTTCCCAACGCACCCCCCAACGCAGGTAAAGCGGTGTTCGTCAATCGTTCCGTTTTGTTCCGCAAAAACATATCTGCAAGGGTAAAATAAACTCCCTACGGTCGCCCTTGCATATACCGTTCACTTACCAGGTGGTTTGTGCTCCAGTAGGTGCTCACCACCTGCCGTTCACTTGTTTTGCTTCACACACTACTCTCAATCCTCACTTGCAGCTACTTCATCCCCCCAAACCCCAATAAGGTGTTCGCTGTACTCACAGAAGAATAAAACTGGGGGTCTGTCGCTACATGTGTTTTTGCTCGCCTGCGGGTCGCTGCGGGCTGATCGGGCTGTCATGCTTTTTGCAATTAGTCCAGTGCCTACAGTAGCTTCATTCCAGTCTTTCGTTCCTCTTTCCTTTCATTCAGCCACTTTCAGCACCACACGCAAGAGTAGCTCATTCTCTTCACTACACGAGCCGACACAGTTCCATTTCGCAATCCGTCTGTTATGCCTTCAATTAGTATTTGGTGGATTGCTTATGATGTCAAATACTTCAACACTAATAACAGCCAGTAATTGCTCCATTCCACCCAACAAATCGTTTCGTTCCGTTCAATCGCTACCCTTGCCTTTCCCGACCTTAAAGCAAAAAATCACGCCAGCCCTGCCGTAAACGGTAGGTGTCTGCCGCCCTCATTCTTCGGGCTTTTGCAGCCACCACCCTTGCTCCACTCGCAGGCGGCTCGCATAAATGGCTACGCCTTAGTTTACCTGCGTTTCGCACAGCAAATGCAACTCAGTTAGAAGTAATCAGTATCTTTATTATATGGATTCATTAGAAGCAGATTTAGAAAAAGTTGAATTAGGGGAAGTTCCATCTCCTTTTGGTGAAATTCAGTTTGAATTAGAGTTAGAGCCTATTTCACAAGGTGCAAGTTCAAAGCAAAAAGCTAAACTCAGAACAGCAATAAAAAAAGTTTGCAGTAAGTACCAATTTTTATTAAGTGGTGATGTACAGGTAGAAATACAGTGGTTAGTTCATCAACAATACAGGTATGAATACCATAAAGCCCCAGACATAGATAACATTATAAAGCCACTACTGGATTCATTGTGTGGTAATTCCGGACTACTAATTGACGATACACAAGTTCAGTACATAGGATCTCATTGGATAGACTGGACAAAAAGAGAACACAAATTGATCGTGACTATCAAATACGCACCAGACGATTATGTTTTTAAATCAGACTTAGTATTGGTAGAGGTTGATAAAAAACTATGTCTACCATTTAATATTCAAACCTCCAAAGAAGCCAATATCATTATTTTGAATCACTGGAAAACTATGATTGACCAACGAAATCAGTTTGATGAAATGGGAATGGATTACTATAGTTCTCGAATGATTCTTCCAATTCAAAGATTCTTCCACAAGAATAAATTAAATGACTATCCAGTGTTTACGGTAGATGATTTGATTGAAAAAATAAAAACAACAACATAGCACAAAGTTACAGGCATGCGGATGTGAGCGTTTGCAAGGGTTCGCTACGCCAGTTTCAAAAAAATCTCCACACCTACGGGTAGTATTTTTTCTTCACTGCCCTTGCCACAATCACACCGTCCTGTGATGAGGCACTATGTTTAAGTTATTATTTAGAGTTCGTTTCGGTAGCAGGTGGCTATTGGCGGGCGTTCGTACTTCAGGTCGTCCATTCTTTATGGGCATTGTTCGGTGTGGTGTTGTTGATTACACTATTCGGCTCTTTTGGTTAGAGCTTAGTTTCTCAGAGCTGCCCTTTTAGGGTGGCTTTTTTTGTCCTTTCCGAAAAGATAGTCTTGAAGACAATAAAAAAAATGAGACAAGCAAAATTAGGTGGGTTCCCACAAGCCCAACGCACAAGCGGTTTGTCAAGGTCAAGCCCTACGGGTTTTGATAAAAATCTCCACCCTCTGGGTAGTATTTTTCCCAAAAACCTTGTCAACCCTCCACCACCCACCTTTATCAAAGCTTTCTCTTTTCTTTTTTTCCCTTTTTTCTTTTCTCTTTTGAAAATGTCTGTGCGGAGCGTAGCGAGCAAAACTTTAATGGCTTGCTATATGAAAACGTTTCGATTGAAAACTCACAGACCAGAAAACACCTACACCAAAGCCCACTTCTTTATCCTGAATAAAGGATTGAATAGTGGTAAACCACTCAATACACCCTGCCCGAATTGTTTTGTGTGTATTGTAGAAAATGAAGCAGACAGGGAATTTTTATACTGGTTATGTTTCGGATTGTGGAGGTCTAAATCATTCCATTTCTATTTGAAAGGGTCAGTGATTCCATTTATAACAATTGACGAGATCCGAAAGGTCATAAGAGATAGTGAAGTCAAAGCAAGCACCAAAGAGAAGGCATTTGATAAGTCGATTCAGGCACTAAAACTATTGGATGTCAACGAGCAAAAACTCAAGCTCACCTTAAAAATGATAGATACTGCGAGGCAGTCAATATTCCATAACCTAATGAAATAATCAGAGACAGGATAACTCCTTGATTTGACATAAGAACAGGGCAACAAAGGCAAAATAAAGCACACCAAAGCAACAGCAACCAAGACTGAATCTTCGCCTGTTTCTTGTAGTATTTTAGATGGAGAAGGGCAAATCCATGGTAAGTCCGTGTCAAGTCCAAGCAAATGTTTAACCCTTAATAAATCGTAAAAAAATGGGAAAAATTAATCAAGGTATTCTCGGTGGTGTCTCAGGACAGGTTGGGAATGTAATCGGTGGAACTTGGAAGGGCATCGATTACCTAAGAATCAAACCTTCCAGTGTAGCGAACCCAAGAACTGAAGGTCAAGTTGACCAGCGTTCTAAGTTTTCAACAGTATTGAAGTTCTTGCAGCCAATGACAGACTTCCTTAGAGTTGGTTTTAAGCAGTATGCCAACAAGATGACCCAATTCAATGCGGCCATGTCATACAACCTGAACAATGCCATTACAGGAGCTTACCCCAGCTTCATGGTTGACTATGCAAGTGCATTGGTTTCAAGAGGCAACCTGACGGGTGCTGCGAATGGTGCCGCTTCTTCTCCAAGTGCTGGAAACGTAGAAGCCACCTGGACAGACAATTCAGGAAGTGGTAGTGCATTAGCAACAGATAAAGCTCTGATTGCTCTTTTGAATACCACAAGAGGTGAGGCAGTTTTCACAACTGCTGGACCAGAAAGATCAGTTGGTACAGCAACCATTCCAGTGCCTTCTGAGTACTCAGGAGAAGACGTTGAAGTCTTCTTAGGGTTTGTATCAGAAGACGGAACTAAAGTTGCTAACAGCTCTTATTTAGGCTCTGTAACAGTTGCGTAAAGCGATTGGTGTTTTCGATAAAAACCGCTTCCTTTGTGAGGCGGTTTTTTTATGTCCGCTCCACTCCATTTTTCCTTTCTTTATTCCTTATTTAGCTGTTTAGCGATAGTTTTTGTTGCTTATTTGTACCTATAAGCACGTAACTACCTGATAATCAACCTACATTATATTTTGTATTGGAAAGTAATGGCATCAATGGTAACTGTTCAACCTTTGACAACCAAAAGATCTAATAGCTCAGGGTTTCTGTATCCGTGATTTAGAGATGTGGATCAGGAACTAGAAAACAGAAGCATCTTTAAAGAAAACGGCCAAAAAAAACTATTTCTTACCAGACCCTACCCAATTGATGGCATTATGAAGCAACTGACGGTAATCAGGATTGTCATAAGCCGATTCACTATGCCCATTGATCAAGTACACTATTTGGGAATTGCCATAAGTATTGACCCAACCTATAACAGTTCCACTGGAGGGATGATCAGTGGTTAATAGCACTTCTACATCGCTATTGACAACATAGTTTTTATAGGTTTCATCCAGTATTTTAAAATCATCCATTCCACGGGTAACAGGATGCTCCTTATCAGCAATATGGACTTTATAGTGCACATCATGTTGAAACGCCGATTGAATCGTGTCGCCATCGGGGGTAATTAACGGAGTTTTATTATAATACCTTCCCCCGATAATATCAGAAAATTTATCCCATTCCCGGTAGGATAACAAAGAATGGTGGAGAAAAACAGCAGAGGCCCCTTCTTCAAAGAATCTTAGCATATTTTCCTTTTGCTCCTCTGAAAGGACTACATTTTCGGGCATATCATAAAATACTAAGGCGTCATAGTATTTAATACTGTCTGATCCAAAGAGGTTCAGGACTTCAGACTGAGATATTTCACACCATTGTATGTTGTCAAAGCTATCGAACATGGCAAAAAATGCTTCACGATTGAATTTTCTGTCATCCGTCACAATCAATACATCCAACTGCTTTTCTTTATCAACGGATTGCCCCTCACTATGAAAAAAGGAGAGGGTGAATAATAGAATAGGAAATGATCTCATGCCTGTCGAAATGATTAGATTGTTAACTAAAAATAAAAGACTGTAAGATTAGTTTTACAGCTGTGTAACTACTCAGCTGGTTGTAATTTAGCAATCAGTGCCCTGTTCTCCAAGATATTCTGGATGCCCTCGACCATCAAAACCAGTTCGGGCCACTCCAGCACGCCGTTGCCCTTGGCCCCCAAGGGGCAAATGTCATTAAGTGAGTGACTACAAAAGTTTCTCCATAAGGCAAAAGAGGCCAAGTTTCTTTCCTTTGGACCCTTACGCTTTTGCGAGAAATTTTAAAGTTTTTTTAGTTTAAATAGCATTGCCGGGGGGCAGGAAGGTTCACTTCTCCCAGTAAAGAAGTTTGATCAGGTCGCAGTTCAGAAAGACGAACACCTCGCCGGAAACCTTATCCCGGTCCCGTTCGTCGGCCACGATACCTGGAGCCCGTGAAAACCCTTCCTCCTATCCCAAGGAAACGTTACAGGGAATAACGATGTAGATATGAAGTTTCTTGATCAAAAAGCCCCTCCATTCTGAAAGCGTTTTTTCATCCGACAAGGGAGGGATCTTGAAGGACTCAATATCGATATTGAAAACTAGATCCATCTTGGCGATACGATTTCGAAAAGATGCCCCGCCACCGCGGGCAAGTTCCTTACGCCTTTCCACCGTGGCGGATCAGCATGAAAGCAGTACTTTATATAATATTTTACTGTTAAGTTAATAGCGAATTCCCTGAATACGACACCTTCCTTTTCATTTTAAAATTTCTTAAACATAATAGAACATTCTTTGGCCTTTGCAGCACATTTCCCTTCCCCTTTTAGATGTAATTTTATTAATAGGAAGTCTAAAAAATTCACTTGCTTGAAATTTCAATGACTTGGTAAAGCAAAAAGAATATGTAAAAATAATTTGTTTAACTAAATAATTAAGGTCATGGAAAAGATTAGTTATTACTCACAGGAGAATCATGGTCCCTACCAAGTTTATAATCTCGGGGATTTTGAATTGGAAGAAGGAGGCATTATTAATGATTGCCAAATTGCCTATTCCACATTTGGAAAGTTAAACCCAAGAAAGGATAATGCCATCTTAATTACTACCTGGTATTCGGGAACAAGTAAGATCATGGAACAGGTTTATCAGGGCGAAGGTCGCGCGATTGACCCTGCTAAATATTTTATTGTCATTATCAATCAAATTGGTAATGGGCTCTCCACTTCCCCTCATTCAGCAATGGATGGATTAAAGGGAGCAAAATTTCCAAGGGTAAGGATTTCCGATGATGTGCGGGCCCAATATAGGTTATTGACCGAACTTTTCGGCATTGAATCCTTAGCATTGGTAGTAGGGGGCTCTATGGGCGCCCAACAAACCTGGGAATGGGCCGTTCGCTATCCGGATATGGTTAAACGTGCTGTCCCAATTGCGGGAAGAGCCAGAAATACACGGCATAACTTCTTGTTTATTGAAACCCTTAAGTATGCCTTAATGAGTGATCCTAACTGGAACGAAGGAAATTACACAGATTCCAATTTGGTTTCACGCGGATTGAAACATCATGCTGATTTGTGGTCGGTCATGGGTTTTAGTATTGAGTTTTATAAACAAGAATTATATAAGAACCTGGGGTTTTCTTCTTTAGAAGAATTTAGAGTTGGGTTTACACAGGGGTACTTCCTTCCTATGGATCCTAACAATCTCCTATGTATGGCCTGGAAATGGCAAAAAGGAGATGTCAGCCGAATAACTAACGGGGATCTTTCCGCAGCACTCGGGCGTATTAAATCAAAGGTCTTAATCCTAGCTATTGATGGAGATATGTTATATCCACCCAGCGATTGTGAAGCCGACCAAAAATTAACTCCTAATAGTGAAATGAGGATCATTCATAGTTATGCAGGGCATTTAGGATTATTTGGCATCGAACCCTCTTTCAGCGAGCAGGTTGATAAATATTTAAAGGAAATATTGGATACCCCAATTGAAAAGAAAATCAGTGGAAAAAGTTTTTCCTTGAGGAATTAGTAATTTCCAATTAATAAAGAAACGCCTATGAGCAAATATGAAATTCTGCTGTACCAACCTTTTTTTTATCTCACATTTCGGATTTCTCTAAGGTCCGGGCTCCTGGAATGGTCAGAGAGCTCCTTGAGCACCTTTGATCATTCCAGTCATTTTGCAAACTTCGATGAATCATATTTCGAATATTTGGAAAATGAGGCCTACTTTTCAGCCTACTTATTATTTAAATAATTAAAAAATGTTGAACCTTAAATTGAAGTCAGGATTTTGAAAAACCTGCTACAGAAACCATGAAAATTTTTTAACTTAAATAAACCGAAAATGCTATGTAGCCATGGTAGTTTCCCTTCTTGATTTTGTTCACAATAACAGCTTATTTAAACAATTTAAAGTCGATGACCTTTTGCTTGTGGAATATAAGTGCATTGTTGATGAAACTAAATTAAAAATATGGTCAGAGCACAATTACTTTATTTACGTAGTAAGCGGGAAAAAAATATGGCATACCATCCATTCAAAATATGAAGTCTTAAGTGGACAAGCCATATTTGTTAAAAAAGGAGCCAATATTGTTCACCAATTTTTTGACAAGAACTTTTGTTCCCTAATTATTTTTATGCCCGATAATTTTATTAGTGATGTGATTAAAAATTGCGACACCCCATTATCTTACCAGAGGAATAAGAGAAAGCCTTCAGATTCAATAATTCCCCTACAGCCAAATCCTAATCTTAATCTTTATTTTCAATCTGTTTTCGCTTTCTTTAAAAATAAAGCCAGTCCCCCTCCATCCCTGTTAAAGCTAAAGTTTAAGGAGTTAATTTTAATTATTATTTCGTCAGGAGGTAATGATTTGCTTTCGGATTATCTCATGTCTTTATGTGAGGAAAATAAAACCTCTATCCGGGAGATCATGGAGCATAATTTTATTTATAATATGAAGTTGGAGGAGTTTGCTCGCTTGAGCGGCCGTAGCCTAACTTCTTTTAAAAGGGATTTCATGGCTACCTTTAAAACAACTCCCGGTAAATGGCTCACCCAAAAAAAGCTGGAACATGCACGACATCTTCTGGAAACTACAGATAAAAATATTAACGAGTTGACTTTCGAGAGTGGATTTGAAAATTCTTCCCATTTTATAAGGAAATTTAAACAAGTCTATCAAACAACCCCTCTCAAATACAGAAAAAAATTCTTTAGCAGATCAGAATATTTTAATTCTTAAGGATTCAATTAAAATTGGCACCGGGCATTCAAACTCAGGATTTCCCAGGAGATTGTTAATTCACAATCCTGTATGGGGTGAACAAATCTGAATGAAATTTTTGGCAGAAAAGCGGATAATCAATTTTTAAATTTTCCTTATTTTCTTTACAAATTCAATTTACAGTAAAAAGGAAAATTTCAAGCATAGCGTCAAATAGAAAAAGGTGTAGTCTTGGCTACACCTTTTCATGTAAAGTACTTAAAAAAATCACTCACAGGAAACTTTTGGGTTGAATTGGGTGAATATTCCCTCTGGATTATTTTTCCATATCCAGACATGCAACTGATAATTGGGGAAGGGTAATGCCATAGCATCATCAAAATCAAATTCCCTGCTCCCAAAAAAGGGTGGTTGATCATTTTCAGCATCCCAAAATGCTTTATCAATAACAAATTCCACCGCCACCAATTGCATATGACCATTTTCTGTTTTTTCATAAAGAAGGGCTTGTGGGTTGGCAGGATCATATCCCTCAGTGATCGCCGGGAAGTTCACAAAGTGATAACCCATTCCTCCAAGGCCAGGAACAGAAACACATTCAGACCCCATTTCATATCCATTCTCCTCAGCAACTTCTAAACGGTGATACTTGGCCGTGGCTTTCCGCAAATTGGAAAGCAATTTAAGCATTTCAGGATCCATTCTCAGATTCACCAATGGATTATCGAACGGAATGGGCGCTTCACTCTCTAACCTGAATATTTGATCATTTTTGGAATCAATACCAGTTTCGGAGATACAACTAACAAAGGTGATGCTTAGGGCAATAACCAATAACATCGCCCATAACTTTTTAATTAATAATAACATAGGCTCAGGTTTAATTGTTGACTAAAAATTTTTCTTAAACAAACCATTACTAGTGGTACCGATACAATTGTAACCTTGATGAGCAAAATATAAAACAATTCCTTACACCAACTTACAATACATTATTTGTAATTTAACTTAATTAAAATGTATTTTGAAATATATTCCATAAAATTTCCTGATTGTTATCCCTCACAAAAAATAGTTTCAATTTTTACACCGGAACAATTTGTTTTGGAGTTGTCTATTCCGGCGATGCTGGGCCAGTGTTTCCGGCGTATACTGGGCCACGGATTCCGGGAATCATTGGGCCACTTTCCAAGTGCAATAATAGGGTTAAAATTTAATTGTCCAACTTCTTTTTGCTTCTCATGGATTCTCCTTCCAGTTCTATCCTATGTGAGGAGTATACGAGCCTGTCGAGCACGGCATCTGCAATGCTGTCATCACCAATGGTTCCATGCCATTGGCTGACCGGTATCTGTGATGCAATGATCGTTGAACTTTTCTCATAGCGGTCTTCCATGATGTCCATAAGGGCAATCCTGGCCTGCCCATCCATCGGGGCCAGACCAAAGTCGTCCAAGATGAGCACATTGGTTTTTTCGAGCTTTTTGAGCAGTTTATGGTAGGTACCTTCCAGCTTGGCCAATCTTACCGCATCAAAAAACCTGGCCGTATTGTAATAAAGCGTCCTGAACCTGTGCTGGCAGGCCCTGACCCCAAGACACTGGGCCAGGTAACTTTTCCCGGATCCGGTGGCCCCGGTAAGGATGATGTTCGTCCGGTTTTTGATGAAGGCCAGTCCGAGCAATCTCTCAAACAGCCCCCTGTCCAGGTTACGGGAGTTATGGTAATCAATGTCAGTTGCCGCAGCGGCCTGTTTAAACCCTGCCTGACGTATGAGGTTGTCTATGCTTTTGTTCTGCCTGTACTCCCATTCGCTGTCCACTAGAAAGGCCAACAGTTCGTCGGCCGACATGTCCTGATAGAGATGTTCTGTCAGATTCTTGTGGTAAAGTTCCGCCATGGTACCCATGCGCATCTGTTTCATTTTTTCAATGGTGTTGTGTTCGTTCATAATTCATTTGGTTGGGATATTATAATTCGTTTCATCAAGAGGGCGGCCTGTCAGCTGTAGGAGCCCCTGATGTTCTTGTGACCCGGGGTTAAATGATCCTTGGCAGGAGGCAGTTCCTCGAGGTCCATTTTGTTTTTAAGTATCCTTTCAAGGGTATGGTAGGAGGCTTTTTCGAAGCCCAGTGCCCGTTTACAGGCCCTTTCCAGACGCTCCTGTCCATAGCTTTTCAAGAAGGAAAGAATCCCCTGTGCCTGTTTGTAGCCGATTTCGGGATAGGTGTACTGGCCGATCAACGTTCCGATATACTCCTGGGTGTTCGGACCAACTTTTTGTGCCCTCCGGTCAAAGTATTCCGGGCTCCAGTCATTGTAGTATTGGTGGTTGCTGGGCATATGTTCCCCGATGGTGATGTACTGGCCTTGCCGGGAAGCCCTTTTGTGGGATGCGATCCGCTCCTGACGGTAAAATATCTCCACGGTGTTCCGGTTGTACTGTAACTCCACGCTCTTGCCCATATAGCGATAGGGACAGCTATAATAGTTTTTGTCCTCTCCCAGGTAAACATGGGAGGATTTCTGGACGGTGGCCTTTTTATAATAACGGATGCTGTAGATGCTTTTGGGAAGGGGCTGCAGGAACTCCTTTTCGATGTCCAAAAACTGGCTTCGCCTGCTGCCCTGTCCATGGCTGAGCAGGTAGTCATTGTACTCCTCCAGTTTTTCTGCAATGGCCGCATTGAGCTCCTCCAGGCTGAAGAAGGTATGGTTGCCCAAGGGGTAATAGATCCGTTGGTAGACCAGGGTGACCGAACGCTCCACGAGTGATTTGTCCTGCGGGCTATAGGGCCGGGCAGGATCAAGGGCGCAGCCGTAATGGAGGCCAAAATCCGAAAAGGTCTTGTTGAGGACCGGGGCATATTTTGAGGCCTTGTCCACTGCTGATTTGAGATTGTCAGGGACGACGGCATAGGGTACCCCGCCCATCCAGCCCAGACAATAGACCAGACAGCTGATAAAATCCTCCCGTTTTTGGCTGGGCACCGCCCTTATGTAAGTGTACTGGCTGCAGGGCAGGACACCAACAAAAACCTCTACGGCTATCTGCTCCCCAGTCCGGCGGTCAACGTAGTGCAGCTTCTTTCCGCAAAAGTCCACGAAAAGCTTTTCCCCGGCACGGTGGGACAGCTTGCCACTGGCGTTGTTGCGCTTCTTCCATTGCCGGTAGTGCCAGGTGAACTGGCTGTATTTATAGCCTTCCGGATTTTGGGAGATATATTCCTTCCACAGTACCTGCAGGGTACAGCCGGGCTTTTTCATCTCCCCGTCGATGTGGGGAAAACACCCCGAGAGATGCTCATAACGTTCCTTTTCGGTCTGCCCTGTCTCGGTGAAAAGTTCCTGTAGATCTTTGCCGTCAAGGGAGAGCAGTTCCCCGTACCCAAGGGAAAGATCCCTGAAACGCCTGACATAACTGTCAACGGTCTTTCGGTTGACGCCCAATAGGTCTGCCACTTTTCGGTTGCTAAGCCCCTTCTGCTTGAAGGTGATCAAACTTCTTAAATCCATGATGTCTATTCTTTGTCCTGCCATGTAGTTGCTGTTATTCGACTACAAGGCTAATAACTTATCATGGAAAGTGGCCCAATGACCTCCGGTACCAAACAGCTCGGGAATCCTAAAATGGCCCAGTGACCTCCGGAAAACCGACTCTATTTTTGGCCCAGTGATTCCCGGAATGGCTGGCCCGCTATCACCGTAAACCGTGGCCCAGTGACCTCCGTTTTAGACAGGAGTCCAATCCATTTGTTTAAGATGAAAAAATCTTAAAAATTTATCGCTTCTTTTATTGAATCAAATTAGTGGGTGTATTTACATGGGCTGAAAACTAATAGTTTTTAAATCAATACCTTTCATTTTCAAAGAAATTGATGAAATAGCCTCCAAGGCCAATACTGGTATCGAATTTAATTATTCCCTATCCCCTGGGATTTTTTACTTTGGATATAATTACTAGCAAAAGAAAATCCCCTTAGAAGTGTCTAAGGGGACCTTAATTTTCTCAATTCTAATCCAATAACGGTAATAAAACAAAAGAAAAATTAGGCTATTTGGGAAAGGCAAGCCAAACCTTAGTTTACATCAGTTGGAATTTCATAAAATCTAAGTTGTAGGACTTTAAGTCCATTGTTATCATAATTCCAAAAATAGTCTTCTAATTCCTCATCAAATAAAGGATACCGTTCAGTTCTTCCATCTCCATCCAAGTCCGCATAGATATAAAGTAGATCTTTGGATACATTACTAAATTTGGGAACTGAGTTTCCATTGCCATTGGACCTAATGGCAACATAACTTTCTGTACTACATACTTCCTCTCCAGTATCAGGATCTGTAGCACAGGTGGTCATTGTTGCAGACCCTCCCGGAGTTCCAACAGGGCGTGCCCAAACCGAGTAATCAGTAATCCCATCGTTGTCGGGGTCTGGGTGGGGAAGCTCAAATTTTGCTCCATCTGCATCGGTTCCATTGGCATCCAAAACTCCAAAACTTTCTCCTTCTCGAAGATAGATTTTGGTATTTCCTTCCAAATTGACAAAAATTCTATGTCCATTGTTTCCTGTCATGTCCGCTGTTTTATCTTTGGGTACACCAATGATATTGAGGTTGTAATGGGCACCACTTGGTGAGCCATTTCCTGTAATCCTGTAGGCAGCACCCTCTTCACTGGTTATGCTGCTGCTAAAGGATGTACTGCTGTTGTTGGGGGTTGTTGAGGGTGAAGGGGAAAATAGAGTCCTCCAAAGAGCACCCTACCATAACGCTAGCTGAAAATGTTAATACTGCAAATGTTCTCAAAAGTTTCATAATAAATAAAATTTAATGTGAAAATAAAGTTTGGTGTTAATTAAAATCTATTTGCTATCACCGTCATTGCATTTCTTTGTGAATCTAGCACTAAATTATACTAAATGCAAATTTTATTATTCAAAATTCATTTTTTTAGATTCTAAAATTAAACGGGTAATTAAAAAACAGCCTATTGAGCCTATTCGGCCAAAAAATTGCCTTTGGAATTTTTAAGGCTTCTGCCCAAAATTCAGACTTTCCTTGCTTTTCTCGCCAACTTTATGCCCAATTTGATGGATGGATATATCCTTCTGATTATCAAAACAAATTACATTTTTTAATGGAAATAAATATAGCCTAACGGGCAAAACAATATTTTTTTTCCCAACATGAGGGAAATAATTTTTGGGTCTAACAAAAATTAAAAATCGAGGGTGATTTTCTTATTTCCTCACATTTGAAACCAATTATTTCAAAAACTTCCTTGTAATAGCTATTTGATTCCTTTCTGAAATTGTCCCCTATTTTAGGTGAGGGTAAATTTAATTGTTGGCTAAGGGGAAGTGCAGTGATCTTATTTCTAAATGAATAACTTTTGCAATTGAATATCCAGGTCAAAAAATTAATTAAATATTACCCTACAGACATTTTAGCTGAAGCATTCCAGAGATATGGTGGAATTGGTTCTTCCAATTTCCATTTAATATTCATTGGTTTTGCACCATAATATTCCTCAAGATTTCCTTTCCCGACAAACACGTACCCCATTGTATTATTGTAAGCATCCTTGGCTTGTTCTCTAATAAAGAGCAATATTTTCTTCCCTTTTTGTAAATGTTCTACATAAGCTAAACCCTTCCCTTTATCAGGTCGAGCAGAATTCTGTGATTGCCAATGAAAAAGTGTTTCACTTAAAGCATAGTCATCATATAGAGTAGTTGGAGAAAAATTTTCTTCTGACTTGACCAAATCAATAAATAATAATTCCGTATTCAAGGATTTGTTTTCTGCAACTCCCTCTCGATTAGAATCTTTTTTATTAAAAGTACTTTTCCCAAAAGCAATCAAAATTTGCTCACGAGTATATCGAGCATGTAATTTTAGTGGTTGTTCATATGGTAAGTTAGGTTCAATTTCTAAAAAAGATACTTCACCTTCCATAAAACTTAACACCTCTATAATCTCTTCAATTAGCACACTATTTCTGCCTATTGCACGAATACTTTCCTCCAACGAATCAAACCCTCCAGGTTGTTGCCAAAAATCATAATGTAACATTAAGCACATCTTTTGCTCATTATGGGAAAGTTGGGTAAGATCCAGTTCAAAATTTTTCCTTGCTAGTTTTAAAATAAATCTAAAATAAGTAGGTGAAGATGTGGACAACCATTTTTTCGAAACACAACTTATTAGGTGTTTTTCATTGATTGATTCAAAGTTTTCTATCTTACCCGCCTCCTGGCACAAACGCTTCCAAGAACCTCTTTTATACATGACTGCCAATGGTATATGATGGAATTTTAAAAAATTTTCTAGAGTCAAAGACAAAGTTGACTGATGTTCAAAATCTCTAATCTTTTGAATTATTTGATTTCTCTTAAGATTCGTTGCAGCCTTAATATTATTTAAAATGGTTGTTTTGGCTTTCTTTTCCAAAACGATAGCACTTCCAAGGGGGACATGTGGAAAATCATCTTCAATTTCTTTTTTAATTGAAGTATTGGTTTTTCCTACCAAAGCTCTAAACTTCCCTTCAAAGTCATATTCTGGCCTAGCATTCCCAACAAAATCAAGTACTGTTAGACACTCCTTATCTTCATGCAGTCTTAACCCTCTTCCTAACTGTTGTAAAAAGATAGTCAAACTCTCCGTAGGCCTTAAAAACAAAACAGTATCAATTTGTGGAATATCAACCCCCTCATTGAAAATATCCACCACAAAGAGATAATTAATTTCCTTTTTCTCTAAATGATGGGTTATAGTAGACCGATTTCCATTTTGACCACTAACAAGGTAATCTGATTTTAGCCCAGCCAGATTAAACTTTTCCGCCATAAACTTAGCATGTTCCTTGGTGACACAGAAACCAAGAGCTTGGACATCATGAAAATCAGTCAAATACTTTTCTAGATTTTGAATAATATGACCCACCCGCTGATCATTTCCAGTATATACTTTACTTAACTCGCTTGGTAAATACTTCCCCCTCCAATTTAAGGTGGTTAAATCCACACTATCCGATATCCCAAAATATTGAAATGGACAGATTAGTTTCTTATTGATAGCTTCTGGAAGGCGAATTTCGGCTGCAACTCGATTACAAAAATCTTCCAAAATATCAGTACCATCCATTCGCTCAGGAGTTGCAGTCAACCCGAGTAATATTTTAGGGGAAAACTTATTCAATATTGCCCGGTAGCTTTTTGCTGCAATATGGTGAACTTCATCAATGATAATGAAGTCGTAATAATTGGCAGGAATCCTCCAATTATCTAATTGCGGATTCAACGTCTGTACTGATGCAAATAATTGTTTGCGATCATCTGGTTCAATTCCATCCACCCACAACTCCCCAAAATTCTGATCCTTTAAAATTCCCCTAAAAGTCTGTCTTGATTTGAACAATATTTCTTTACGATGAGCCACAAATAGTAACCTGGCTTTTGGATTATCTTTCCGAAATAATTTAAAATCAAATGCTGATATAACCGTTTTACCAGTCCCAGTAGCTGCCACCACCAAATTCTTAAACCTTAGATGGGTTTGGCGTTCAACCTGAAGTTGTTCTAAAATTTCCTCTTGAAATTTATAGGGTCTAATGTCAAAATAACTAGTTATTTCATTATCATTTCGAGGATTAAACTTGCCAGCATTAAGTGCAACCTTTAGTCTTTCTCCATCACTTTCCCTTTGTGCATCGTACAATTCAAAATCTGGGCTTTTCCAATAAGTATCAAAAGTTTTCTGAAATTTATCTATAATATGGGGCACTTCTTTAGTGGTAATTTTGATATTCCACTCCAAACCATTAGTTAGAGCAGACCGAGAAAAATTTGAAGACCCAATATAACCAGTATGGAACCCTGTATTCCTATGAAATAAATATGCTTTCGCATGTACTCTTTCATTTCCAGTATTATAGGAGACTTTTA
Organism: Echinicola jeungdonensis; assembly: GCF_030409905.1. Taxonomy (NCBI): domain Bacteria; kingdom Pseudomonadati; phylum Bacteroidota; class Cytophagia; order Cytophagales; family Cyclobacteriaceae; genus Echinicola; species Echinicola jeungdonensis. The sequence goes on along the minus strand of NZ_JAUFQT010000002.1, from coordinate 523,628 downwards.
CGATTGTATTTGTCAAGCTAGCTAATTCCTGGATTGCTTTATAGTCGGTGGCCCCAACATAAGTTGTGGTTATCACTCTAAGTTTTCCTCCTCTTTTTGTAAATCTTTTTAATGCAGGTAAAATCAAACGCAAACCACTCCATTTAATAAAAGAAACCAATAAGTCAATTTGATCAGAGGAATAAATTTCTTTGTTTAATTCACCATCGAGCGAAAGCCGGGCATTCCCACCTGTAAATAATTCGCTATAAATCAACCGGGAATAAGGCGTAATTTCTGCCAAATGTTTATCCAAATCTGTAAAATCTGCATTTAATTTGGAGATAATTGCTTTTAACATTTTTCCCTCAGTTGCAATTAAATCACCTTCAAAATTAACCTGATCCAATTCGTCTCGAATTAAAAAGATCAATTTGTTAGTTAGTGATAATTGCTTTTCCAAACCATGATCATGCTTATAAAGAGAAAGGGCTTTTTTCACAATTTCATATAAATAATTGGCAAGTAAATTGGCAGCCTCCTCCTTATCTATTGAAACTGTTTTAATATGATATTTATCCTTATTGAGTTCTTCTAATTTAGATTTGATAAGTTGGGTGATAATTGACTCGTATATTCCTTCTTTCATTATATTCCTTTTAAAAAATCCCTAACAATAGGCAAATCCGCTTCTGCCCAGTCCAAATCTAACAATTCTTCTTTTTCCAACCATTGATGGGATCGGTGTTCTGTTAAAACCAATTCTCCAGATTGAATCCGGCATATATAGGGAATCAAGCGGATGGTAAAATCGGGATAATCATAAACCACTTCGGAAAGCTTATCCCCTATCTCAATTTCCAGGTTTAGCTCCTCTTTTATTTCTCTGGCCAAGCAGGATTGCTCAGATTCCCCATTTTCCATCTTTCCTCCTGGAAACTCCCATTTTAAAGGCATTTTCATTTTTGTCCCCCTTTGGACTGCCAACACCAATCCATCTTTAATGATCAAAGCACAGGTCACTGCTATCATAGAAAAATTGTTTTCCCTCTAAGTTATTAAATGGATGGTTAAGATCAACAAGCCTTCCCATCTTTGCTTTAATCTTTTGTGGTTCATTTATTCCATAATTCACCTGGCCAAAAAATCACCCACCACCATTTAATAACCCTCAAATACAATATTTTACAAGCCTGGTAAATTGTGATAAAACCTTAAATATTACTATATTATAAAATAAAACAAGGTCAGACTCGAGCTTTTGAAGCTTGAGGAAATATGTTGACCAATATTTCATGGATATTCAACTCAAAATACTTTTAGCCATGAAAATTTTACTTTTATCCATTATCACTTTTTGGGGATTCTGGCCTACTTTGGTTTTTGGCCAACCTGATACTACTTCCAATCTTTTGGATAATTTTAAATTGCAGGATTCATTAGATGTATTCCGGTCAAGCCCTTCGCTTCCTGATTCGGTTGTTCTTAAATCCTGGGATATTGATAAAGAACTGCAGGCGCAAAAGCAAGAGGAAGCCCAAAGAAAGGCTTATAGGAGATTGTCTTTAGAGTTACAATTGATTGATTCCCTGGTAAAAGAGGATAATTATCAACAGTTGAACCGTTTATCCAATGCCAATAGGTTTCAGAAGGTCAGTTTTATCGGGGATAGGGTAAGGCGAAAATCCAGGATGCTGATTACTGCCAGAAACCTTTCTTCATCTACCATTGAAGACCTTTTGAAACGCTTCAAATGGATCAACAGAAAGCTTAGGGTAAATATCACCTTTTCTATTGCTGCTCCGATTGAGGTAGATCCCTTAATCCTCTATGAGGACAATAAGGAAGGGTATTGTGATTACCTGATGTCGATCATCAAAAACATGTTGGGACAGCATCAGGAAATCTTGGATTGCAGTTTTGTTGAGTATGAAGCCTATGAGGAAAGCAAGGAAATCGATGTCCTCCAGGAATTGATCAACTTCAGGTACCAATTTATCCTTTTTTGTGATGCTAAGCTCCCTTAAAATCTTTTTGGTCTTAATTCTTTGCTTTTTAGTGCAAAAGGGCTTTCCCCAGTCTGGGCTTTTGGAAGAGTTTGATTCTATCCAGAATGCACAGTCCGCTGAAAACGGGGATACTTTGGGAGTGGATGGTTTTCCTTCTTATGCAGATTACAGTAGCCAGACCTCGGGGGTAAAGGAATCCTTTGAGGAATATAAACTTTTCAGTCTGGAACACCGGAAAAAGGTTTTCAACTGGCAATACTATTCCTCCATCATCATTTTTGTGACCGTTTTATTGATTGTTTATTCAGGCTTGATACTTTCCTTTATGCATTTTCGTCAAAGCCTAAAATCCGATCTGGATAACGAAACCGAACTGGAAATAGGCAAAACCGGCATTAAGGTCAAATCCAGCATTATTGGCATCATCATCCTGCTGATCTCGGTTTCCTTTCTTTACCTCTATCTGGCCCATGTATATCAAATTAAAGAAGTGGGGATTGGAGGGTTTTAAGCTGATTTAAGTAGCGGTTCAAGGGCAACCTCCCACAGAGATCCCTGAAAAAGTTAACCAGATTGAGCAAAATGAAGCTGCAAAAACATTTTTTCTATTTTATCCTATATGATCTTAGCGAATCCCCAAGCAAACTTAGCGGTAAAATCAACCCTGATTTAAGAATTAGAAATTTCCTTATAGCTGATTAGGGGCACATTCCTGGGCTATTACTTCCAGCTGATCCATTACCTTTGGTATGGATTTCCACTCGGTCCAGCTGATCAATTTGACCATCCATTTAAGCCTGGTCCCGGGATTCGCAATTTTCGAAGCCAAATTGGCAATTCTTTCATCCCTTTCATTAAGGCAAAGGGCCCTATCCTCGGCAATGAAATATAAATTGGCAAATTTCCATGCGCCATCCCTGGCCAACCGAATGCTAAATTCCATCAGCATTTCATCTTTGCCATTGGCAAACTGAATTAAAAAGCCAAAAACCGGGGAAACCTTGGATATATTGGCTTTCACCCCATCCACAAGCTCAGCAAGGATTAAATTGATTTTATCAAAATCGTTGATGATTTCGATTAGATTTTTGCCTTCCATGGTTTCTACTGTAGCAATACCCAAATCAAGGTTGATATGGGCATTTACTCCTAGCAATAGATGCTGCAAAACCAGGTATCCAGAGGATTTGGAAGTGTCAAAAGCATGAAGCCAACTTTCGGTTGTGGAATCCTCATTGATATAGTTATCATAAGCATCAAAAAATCTTTGGGCAAAGAGGATATCCAGTTTTTCCATTCTTGGATTATCCTCAAACTCCCCATTTTCTATTCCTTCCCTAATCCGAATCGTCACTCTCCTATAAAGGACGGCAAAATACCCTATCCTGCTTTTTTTGGATTTACATTCCTCTACAATTTCATCCATTCGGGAGATGACCTGATCAATGCTTTTCATGGAAAAGTGAATTTTAATTAAATGAGACCATTAATATATCCCGAAAAGTCTACCAAAAGAACCAATTAAGCAGCAAAGTAAGAGCAACGACCCAAGAATAAAGAAAAAAGTTTCCAAATCTCATATCAAAAATCTCCTTTCTACCTCACCACTTTCCTTGGGATTGACGCGGGCAACCTACTTAGCATTTCATTATTGAGCAGATTGGTAAAATTGGTAAAGCTGCTTATGTGGATTACATTATTATTCTGCCTCCCGATCAGTACCACCTCATCTCCAACTTTGGCTTTAGGAATATGAGTGATGTCAACCATAAAAAGGTTCATATTGATCAAACCTACGATGGGCGCTTTTTTTCCCTGGATCAATACATAGCCCCGGTTGGAAAGGCCTCTGGGATATCCATTACAATATCCCAACGGGATAACTGCAATATTCATTTTACGTACTGCCTGAAATGCTGTTCCATAGCCAATAAACTCACCTTCATTGACTTTTCGGGTGTCCATGATATCTGTTTTCCAGGTAATAATCCTTTTTAGTGCGCCATCCTTATTTTTCCCAACTTGATTTATATGGGTATAATATATATCCGGACTAGGCCAAAAACCATATTGGGCCACCCCTACTCTGACCATATCATAAAGCGACTCTTTGATGGACAATGCAGCTGCAGAGGATGCCACATGCCTTAAATGGGGCATTACTTTCTTTTGTTTGCATTTGGTCAAAAAGGTCTTAAAATTTTTTAGTTGTTTTTCAATTTTAAAATTATTGGCAAAGCTTTCTGCACCGCCCAAATGGGTACATAGCCCTTCAAACACCAAAAAATCAGCATTGTTTTTCAAAAAAGTTAGAGACTTGGAAAACTCTTCTTTGGGCATGCCGGTACGGTTTGCACCAGTTTCCACCTCAATATGAATTTTTGCTGGCTTTCCCACTTTCTTTGCAGCGGCTAAGGTTACCGACAAACGGTCATAATTATAGACATAAAATTCAATATTATTTTCAATGGCCCAAGGAATATCATCTTCATATAGAATTCCCATAATCATAATATGACTATCGGGATTACATACTTGCAATACCTCCCAAGCTTCATAGGCAGAAGCCACTGAAAAGTGGTCCACCCCGCAACTTTCAGCCATGGGTACAAAAACGTCTATACCATGACCATAGGCATTGGCCTTGATCACAGAGGAAAAAATCACATTTTTTCCGATCTTTTTCTTAATAAAATTGATATTGCTTTTGTAAGCAGATTTCCTTAGTTCTATTCTTGATGAGTGTTTTACCATTTTTTCTTGGTTTCTAACCAAACATAAGATTTCCCCCAACTCTCCTCTGCCAATTTCCGCACTTTCTGTACTTCATTATCGGGCACATTTTCCATTTTGTCCAATGCTTCCATGCGATTGAAATGAAAAGCATACACCCTTGCTGCAAATTCATGAAAGAGTAATGAAGATTCTCCGTGTTTTTCTCCATGTCCATACACGGAGGGTTCAATATTTTGTCCCCAATTCTGGCGGCCTTCATTATTAGGATTTAGGAAATAAGCCCTGTACTTCCCATTAAGGTCCTTATCCACACGCAATAAAGAAACAGCATGGAACCCCAACATTTCACCCTTGGATGAGGTAATAAAAATTCCCACAGGATTTGGATAAACCAGGCGGTGCCCTCCATTGAATTTGGGATGCCCCATGGCATAAAATACTCTTACAAAACCATTAAAATCTAAAATGGAATTGGAAAGGTAATCATAGGCCGAGGCGAAACCAATGGGGATCCATTGACCATACAAGGCCGGGTTGACCCATTTATGGGGATCTTCTGCCCTACCTGATGCCAAGCGCATCATCTCATTATATATCCTGTCAAGCATAGGGACCAAAGTAACTGAAACCGCATCCAAATTATAATCCAATACATCCACCAAACCTTTTCCCGTCATCGAAAACCTAACTTCTTTATCTTCAAACCGGAAGGTCAGGTCATTATAAACGGCTGCGGTATGAACCATATGGATCAATTTGGCAGGGGCATGCTGACTCCACATGCTGATTCCCCTGGCACTCTGGCAAGTTGGGTTGCTTCCCTGCCCCACTCCTAATGGTTGGCCTAATATCCTAAGCAAGCCCCCCAACAGGTAATTTTTGGCAGAAATTCCCTTAATCGGTTTCCTGGTTGATTTGAGAATCCTCTCTTCTACCTTGGGATTGATTTTGATCATGAGCAAATTGGACAAGCCAGAACGTACCGCCTCCCTTGTAAATAATCCCAATTCCAGCATTCGGGAAATCCCATAAATGCATTGGGCATTATAGGGATGAACCGTTTCCAAAATAATTTTGGAAACAAAATCCACCGAGGAATTCCATTCAGCTTCTCCCCCCTCATCCAATGCCAAACATTTTGGTACGAGTGAAAAATATCTTTTCTTTATCAAAAACAGCAATAAAACCCCATGATAATCACTAACAAGGCCAAACTTTGCCATAGACCGACCCATTTCCCTGATTTCCTCTTCCAGTTCTTTGAGTTCAAGCCCTTCTATTAATTTTTGGTAAGCCTTAATATCTATTCCCCTGCATCTTTTGGTTGGACTGTAAATACTCCGCTGGAATTCCAATAAGGGAACATCTTCGGTTCTATTGGGATTCAGATCTATTTTCTCTTTGATGAGGGCAATGATTTTCCTTTGGTTTTCAGTCACCACAGGTCTTTGTTCGCAAATCAAAATCAACTCTTCAGCCAATTTTTCCTTGATACTTCCTAAACCGGTATTTTCAGTAAAAAAACAAACAGGGAATGGACCTTATTCAATTCATGGTTATTCATCGCCAAACGGGTTTCTTCCAAGGGTTCCTGAAAAACAAATTCCAGATTCGAAACAATTACTTCCTGGATAAAATCCCTGGCTTCCTCTTTGCTTACTTCATTTAAAGTAATTTTACCTTTAGCGATGGCCATTAAACGCAATTCACTCAAAAGCTCCATGGTAGAGTTAGGGTGCCCACTTTTGAGGGTACCATTGACAAGGCCAGAAACCAGTTTGGAAGCATCTTCCCATGGTGATTTTTTAAAAATGCCCGCTTTGGTCATTTTTCCGATTTTCTGATAAACCAACTCCACTCCATCGGTGGATTCGGTCGCCAAATCAATTTGCCCCATTAAGTGTTGGGCTTTATCTGCCTTGGTCAGTATTGTAGCAGATTCAAGTGCATTTATCAATTCGTCAATTTTTTCTTCTTTATTTGCTAGTGCAGCCTGATGTGTCATGGTAAAGGGTTAAGGTACAAATTTAATTTTCATTTGATTTGATTGGGAAAGGAAATGGGGCCTTTCATCCCTTTTCCATATTATGGAGAAATTAGCCCCTTTCCATCAAACCCAATGAATTTTTGGCATTTATTTTTATGCCTAGTGGTAAAAATCCACATCCTCATAATGCAGTAGCAACTCCTTCATCCGGTCTGGGTCTTCCCCTTTGAAATTTACCGTACCAAAGTGGTTACCAAACCCTTCCCGGGCATCAATCTTCTGAGTAGATAATGGAGGAACCAGGTTATGGTCCAAAAAATAAGGTTCTTCCTTTAATTCCTCTGGAATTTCCAATTTGGATATCTGCCCTTTGTGCGGGTAAATCATCACATTTCCATAAAATTCAGTAGGCCTTGCATCCATTGGAGGTAAAATCTGTTGTAATTCTTCCTCCGTAAGATCTGGGTCATGGCAAAGGACAAAGGCGGCCAAAGCATCAAAACCATAAGCTTTGCTACATAATTCAAGGATGTGCCCACCAGGAATACGGCAAGCCACTTCCCCAAAGCTCAATTCATCATTTTCGGTCAAAAACCACTCTGGATGGACCATACCGTATTTAATGCCAAATAAATCCACCATTTTTTGCATTTCCTTCAAGATTCTATCCCTTTTGCCATGCAAATAATTGCCCTCTGGGATAAAATTGGAATAACCCAATTTTACATACTCTGTGATGTTCAAAAACCTGATTTTTCCCTTATGGATAAATGCCTCACAGGAAAATTCCCTTCCCGGCAAATGGCTCTCTGCCAAACAGGGAAAATCACCGTCTTCACATTTGTCTTCTATATCCTGCTTCGAACGAAGCAACCGGTGTCCTACTGTACCTGCAGATGCAAAGGGTTTGATATGGACCCAACTGTCCTCTTCCCCCTCTAATTGTAAGTTGGCCTGATTAAGCCTGTCCATAAAGTTCTTTACACCCTCTTTATTATACACTTCCTCAAAAAGACCTACCCTTAATCCTCCAATCAGGGCTTTCCTTTTCATCATGGCTTTGTTACGAAATAAAAAAGCACGATTCAATATCCTTGGGTCATTTCTGTAAAGTGAGTTCAAGGCACCTGCCCATTCCACAGTTTCTTCAAAAAGTGGAACGGCAACATCCGCCCCAAAAGGCTTCAATTTTTCCATCAAATCCAACGAATTGGAGGAATCACTCCATTCATCAAATTGATAGGCCACAAAAGGGATATCATTTTCCTTGGCATAATCTTCAAAATCGGGAAAAGATACCACTACAAAAGGTTTGTTGACCTTTTGCATACTTTCTATAACCTGTAAACTCCATCCTAACAATGCAAAACATTTAGCCATCTTATTTTTCTTTGGTTCTGCATTATAATAGCAATTTATATGGTCAAAATCAATGGGTTATTCTTTTAAATTTGGTCAATTTTCAATTTATTGAAACCGGGATAACCACCACTTTCCATCACATTACTTTTATACACCTTTCCTATACATTTTAAGGCATGATATAATTTTTCTAAATAAATCATTAAAAGAACAGGAATGTAGAAATAATAAAAATTCCCACCGGAGAAATGGCCCCACAGAAATATTATTAGTGTATTTTTGACATTTTTTACAATTGTTTTTTTTTTACTTTTTGAAATTTATATCTTTGAAAAATTCATAAAATCACCCAATGCCCAAATCAGCCCCTAAGCATATCGTTGAAATGAAAAATATTATTTCAGAAAGTACTTCTGAAATAGATTTTTCTAATGACCGGGGCATTTGGGAAGCATTTAAATCGGGAAATGAATCTGCTTTTATTTTTATTTATGAATCCCATTTTGAAACCCTCTTTGATTATGGGTGCAAATTCACCAAGGATACTGGGATCGTAAAAGACGCCATTCAGGATTTATTTATTGAATTGCGAAATAAAAGGGATTCTTTGGGTGCTACCAATAACATCAAATTTTACCTATTTAAATCCCTCAAAAGGAAAATTATCAGGGAAAGTGGTAGATGGTTTAGAAAATGGGAACGACTTGCTGGGAATTATTATTTTGAATTCAGCTTTTCCCCGGAACAGATCCTCATTGACAGGCAATTGGATCAAGAAAAACATGCCTCCCTTAATACAGCATTAAAAGAGCTTACAGACCGACAAAAAGAAATCATCTATTATTTTTATTTTGAAGGTTTGAGCTATGAGCAGATCAAAGAAATCATGTGCTTCACCAGTACAAAAGCAACCAGAAACCTTCTTTACCGCGCCATTGATTTCTTAAAAGATGCAGTTCAATAATACCCATATACCTGCATTTAATTTTTTTACAATTCAAGGATATAAAATCCTAAATTATTTAATTATCGGAATTGAAAGCTCTTAACAGTAACATCAAAATCCATAAAAAAACTTCCCCTATTAACTTCACAGGCCTTTTTTAAAATTTTTTAAAAAAAATCCCAAAATCTGTGATGGCATTTTACTACTTCATGTCTTATATAAATGTAATTGGTACATGAAACTGTTTTTATGAAAGATAGGAAAGAGGAGCTTTTAACCAATCCCGAATTTGTTCGCTGGGTCCGCAATCCGGATGCAGCTCTGGATGCCTACTGGCAAAAATGGCTGAAAGCAAATCCTCACAGAAGGGATGAATTATTATTAGCCAGAGAAATATTAAAAGGTCTTAAAAAAGAAACCACTTCTTCCCAACTTGAAGAAAAAGAAAATATCCTCAACAATATTTTAAGTCAAAGCCCTGAAGTAAAAGTAAGTAAGAATACCCCTGAAAAACCGGGAAAAGGAACTCCAATAAGAATATTAACTCAGGTAAGCCGGATTGCCGCCATTATCCTCCTTGCTGTGGCTTTGTCCTGGATGACAAACTATTTCTTGAACCAAGGTCAACAAGATATCCCAGCTCAAATAGCTACTCTAAGCAAGGAAACTCCATTTGGAGAAAAGTTAAAATTCAAATTGCCAGATGGGACCATTGTTTGGCTTAATTCAGGCAGTAAAATTTCTTATCCCGAAAAGTTTTCAGAAAACCAACGCCAAGTCCATTTGGAAGGGGAAGGATTTTTTGATGTCGCTGAAAATCCCAACAAGCCCTTCAAAGTAGTTTCAGGGGAACTGACCACTATAGCACTGGGAACCTCTTTTAATATTTCACATATGGGGAATAATAAGTTGGACATTGCCTTATTGACTGGAAAAGTAAAAATTCAAAACAGTCAGACCCGGGAAAATATTCTTTTAGTTCCAGGCCAGGAACTTAAATATATACCCAATGAAGGAAAAACCAACGTAGGCAATTTTGACCCAATAGAAGTGGCTGGGTGGAAAGATGGAATTTTAAGTTTCAAAAATGCTGATGTCCAGGAAGTAATTCAAAAACTAGAAAGATGGTACGGCATCAACATTAGTACCTCAGGTCAACCCAAAAGGAATTGGAATCTTACAGGAAAATATAAGAATGAATCCTTAAAAATTGTATTAGAAAGAATAGCATATGTTGAAAATTTCCAATACAGCCAAAAGGATAAACAGGTAATAATAAAATTTTAACTAGCCCTATTTATCAATTTTAAAACCCGAAAAGCCCATGAAAACAGACAGCTCTTAAAAATCCAACTTTTTTGTTGGTAAAAAACTAGGGTACAGGATGACTATACATTGGGGAATGGTGGCATCCTGCATCCCTAATCTTTGAACTTAATAAACTCAAAATTATGAAATTAAAATTACAAAGGACAATCTATATGTTGTCAAGGTATTTTATTTACGGCTTCCTTGTGCAACTAATGTTCATTTCCCTTGTATCAGCGGGAGGTGTACATGCCCAATTTAACCGAATTGACGAGGTAGAGATCTCCCTCGGGAAGCAAGAAATGACACTTGGAAAATTTTTCAGGGCTGTGGAAAACAGCACTGATTTTCAATTTTCCTTTGACAGAAAGGACATTAACAGAAATTTGCCGCTCCATTTTATTAAAGGAAGTGGTACTATAGAAGAATTACTCACCCAAGTAGCCCGTCAGGCTTCTCTCTCTTTTAAACAAGTCAACCACAATATTGATGTTAAAAAGGTAGAAAGGGAAAAAGCTGATAGGGTGGATATTGCCGAGGAAGTTTCCATTAGCGGAACCGTTACGGATACCAATGGAGAACCAATCCCGGGAGTGACTGTCTCCATACAAGGAGGCACCACAGGAACTATTACTGATTTGGATGGTAATTATTCCATTGATGCACCAGAAGGGTCCACCCTGGTATTTTCTTTTATTGGTTTTGCCAAAGTCACAAAGGTAGTTGGCAATCAAAGCACCATCAATGTGGTGATGAAAGAAGATATTTCTAACCTGGATGAAGTAGTCGTAATTGGATACGGCACTCAAAGAAAAGCAGATATCACCAGTGCAGTTTCCACTGTAAAATCTGATGATTTTGTACAAGGCGGTGTAAATGATGCCGGACAGCTACTTCAAGGTAAAGTGGCAGGGTTGACAGTTTCTGCACCAAGTGGTGACCCAACGAGTGGATCCCAAATCCTTCTTCGTGGAAACACCACCTTATATGGTGCCAATTCTGATCCTTTGGTTTTGATTGATGGGATCCCAGGTAATCTTAATACGGTTGCTCCCGAAGATATAGAATCGATTGATGTACTTAAAGATGGGTCAGCAGCAGCCATTTACGGTACCCGAGGCACCAATGGGGTTATTTTGGTGACCACCAAGCGTGCTTCCGGAGAATATTCCAGTTCTTTTGATTATCAGGGCTACATGAGCACACAAACTATTGCCAGAGAACTGGATATGCTAACTGCCGAAGATTACAGGGAACAAATCGAAGCTGGGGAAAGAGATGCATCCTGGGATTTAGGAGGCAATACAAACTGGATGGATGAAGTCACCCAAACCCCCATTAGCCATGTCCATAACATGACTTTCAGAGGAGGAAATGAAAAAACCAATTACCTGGCCAATGCCAACTACCGGGATTTTGAGGGAATTTTCAAAAAATCCAACAATAATACCCTTAACCTCCGTACTGACATCAATCATAATATGTTGGATGATAAGTTAAAATTGAACATTGGACTTCTCCATACACTTAACAAATATACTACAACCGCTGATGGAGGAAGTTTCAATGGCTATACTTATCGTCAAGCCTTGATCAGAAACCCAACTGCACCGGTCAGGAATGAAGACGGAACCTGGCATGAACAGCCTTCGATATTCAATTATGAAAATCCTATGGCCAGGTTATTTGAAAGTGATGGGGAAAATTCTTCCCAAAATACTAGAATCAATACTAAGTTGATTTATACCCCCATCAATAACTTGAAACTTAGTGCAGTGGCCTCCTTAAACACTTATAACCAAGTAAGAGGTTATTCAGAAACCAAGCAGCACATTTCCACTTTAAGGGATGGAAGAAATGGCTATGCTTCCAATGGAACAACCTATTCCAAAGATAAATTGCTGGAACTGACCGGTGAATACACCACATTTTTTGGTGACCATACCCTTTCCATTTTGGGGGGATATGGCTATCAGGAAAATGAGTTCAGGGAATTTTGGATGCAAAACTGGGATTTCCCTACTGACCGATTTGGATATAACAATATCGGAACAGGAAATGCCCTTAGAGAAGGTTTGGCTCCTATTTCCAGTTATAAGGCAAATACCAATTTGATCAGTTTCTTCAGCAGGCTTTCCTATAATTACATGGACAAATACCTGCTATTGGCAAGTGTAAGGCATGAAGCTGCCAGCCAATTGTACGGAACAGACCAACCATGGGGAACCTTCCCTGCAGTTTCTCTGGGATGGAGGATTTCAAATGAATCCTTTATGGAGGACCTCTCATTTGTTAAAGATTTAAAATTAAGAGCAGGCTATGGTGTTACCGGTACACAGCCAGCCGATTTGTTCCTGGGTGTGGCTATGCTGGGATATGACCGCTATTTGTATTCCAATGGAAATTGGATAAGGGCCCTAAGCCCTATCCAAAACCCTAACCCTAACTTGAGATGGGAAGAGAAAAAAGAAACCAATATTGGTTTGGATTTCACCCTTTTTGACGGCCGGGTAAGTGGTAATGTGGATTATTACAAAAGGAAAATTGATGGCCTCTTATATGATTACGATGTGCCCACTCCTCCCAACTTGTTCAATAGAACCCGGGCTAATGTAGGGGTCATGGAAAACCAAGGATGGGAAGCGCTTTTGAATATTATCGCCATACAAAACAAGGACTTCCAGTGGACGACAAGTTTCAACTTTTCCACCAACTCCAATAAGCTGGTCAGCCTTTCCAATGAACAATATCAAGCCACGCAGGATTATTTTACTGCTGGAGGTACAGGAGAACCCATCCAAACTTTCACCCATATTGTCAAAATCGGTGATAATATCGGGGACTTTTATGGCTTCAAAGTGGTGGACATCGATGAAAATGGCAAATGGATTTATGAAACCCCTGGTGGAGAGACGGTAGGTTATGATGAATTCAACCATTCATTTGAAGAAAAGCAGGTATTGGGTAATGGATTGCCTAAATATTACGCAGGGTGGAACAATAATATCAAATACAAAAATTGGGATTTGGCCATCACCATGAGGGGAGCCTTTGATTATCAAATCCTAAATTTTCAAAGAATGTATTATGAAAACCCTACCCTCCAACAATATAACCAATTGAAATCCTCCCAGGATTTGGTGTTCGGAAAAGCAAAATTTGATGCACCTTTGGAATTCAACAGCTACTATATAGAAGATGGTGATTTCTGGAAAATTGACAATGTTACTTTGGGATATAACTTCCCCATTAGCAACCATAATTTCTTAAAATCTGCCAGGGTTTACGCTTCTTCCTTGAACACCCTTATTCTCACTGGTTATTCTGGAATAGACCCTGAAGTTAATCGACTAGGGTTGTCACCTGGAAATGATAGCAGGGACAAATATCCCAATACCAGGACCTTTACACTTGGAATAAACCTAAGCTTTTAACCAAAACTTGAATTGAAATGAAAATATCATATATCAATATAGCCTTAATGCTGGGGCTGCTTTGTTCTTCTGTTTCTTGTATTGAACTTAAAGAAGAAAGTTATGACCGCATCATTGCTGATCAATTTGAATCCACTGAGGAAGATTTGGCTTCTTTAGTTGGATCTGCTTATGTCAATTGGAGAGATGTAATGCTCCAGTGGGACGGGCTTCATCGCGCCCAAGAAGTTTCAGCCGACCAACTGGTTATTCCTGCCAGGCCCAATGGTTGGGTGGATGGTGGTGTGTACCGAAGAATCCATGAGCACAAATGGACAACAGATGATGGAATTGTAGTCCAGAACTGGAACAGGTCTTACTCTGGAATTACCAATTGTAACAGGGTAATTTATCAAATTGAATCTGGAATAGTACCAGTTTCGGATGAGTTAAAGGCAACTACCTTAGCAGAACTAAAAGTCCTTAGAGCTTCTTATTATTATGTATTAATTGATTTGTACGGAAATGTTCCAATAGTCACTGAATTCGATGTTCCTGTAGGCTTTTTACCCGAACAAAGCAACCGAACCGAAGTTTATAACTTCATCATCAGTGAAATTACTGAGAATATTGATTTGTTGTCAGAGGAAAATGATCAAAGTACTTATGGCACTTTCAACAAATGGGCAGCCTATGCCCTATTGGCAAAAATGTACCTGAATGCTGAAGTATATACTGGAACTCCAGCTTGGGATAAATGCCTTGAAGCCTGTGATGCTATTATTAATTCAGGGGCTGGTTATGCTTTGGAAGGCAACCAAAGTGATGTATTTAGAACTGAAAATGAAGGGTCTCCAGAAATCATCTTTGCCATTCCTTTTGATGAAAATTATGTAACAGAATGGAATGCATTTGATCTTCATATGCAAACATTACAACCGGGAAACCAGGCAACTTACAACCTTCAAAACACCCCGTGGGGAGGTATTTGTGCCATTCCTCAGTTTATTGACACCTTCGATCCGGATGACTCTAGGTTAAAAAGAAACTGGATCCAAGGTCAACAATACAAAGCCAATGGGGATCCCATTTATTGTTCTTTAGGATCCTTGGTGGGTGAACCCCTGGCTTATATCAATGAATTACCAGGTATAGATTATTCTGAAGAAATCCACGGTTTCCGATTGGGTAAATTTGAAATTGCCCAAGATGCCAAAGTGCAACTGAGCAATGATTGGCCCTTATTCAGATATGCTGATATACTAATGATGAAAGCAGAATCATTATTAAGAACAGGAAATGCGGAAGCAGCTGCGGCTTTGGTAACTGAAGTTAGAAGCAGAAATTTCACTGCAAACCCAGAAAAGGCTACAGTTACAGGTCAGGAATTGATGGAAGGAAGCCGCTATGCTTACGGTCTTCAGAACCAACAGGAAGAAACCTTTGAAGGAGGAGCTGATATCATGTATGGCCGCTTTCTGGATGAGTTGGGTTGGGAATTTGCCCAGGAAGGAAGAAGGAGACAGGACTTGATCCGTTTTGGAGTATTTACTGAAAAATCTTGGTTGAACCATAAGCCCAACGGAGATTATAGGGCTCTATATCCAATTCCAAGACTGGCCTTGAATACCAACCCGAATTTGCAACCGAATCCTGATTATTAACCTTTATAAAACCCTATAGCAGGTGCTGGACAATTCCAGTGCCTGCTTTTTTTAAATTTCATTTATTGGAAAAAAACAGAATTTGATTTTGGACTTATTATATTTCTAACTTGAGAAAAAAACTATCAATTTGGATTAAAAAATAAATCACTTAAAATTCGAGTTAATTAGTGTCATTCGTAGATTTCCTTTTGTTGATCTCGGAAGCCTCGGAAGCCAAAAAATAATTATCAAACCTATAAAACCTAAATTACTTATGTTAAAGCGTTGCTTATTCCTCCTGCTGATTTTTAGTCCCCTTTGGGCCTATACTCAGGAAAATGCCTTACAAACTTTTCCTCTTAATCAAGTAAAACTTCTGGAAAGCCCATTTAAAAATGCCCAGGAAGTGGATAAGCAATATTTGCTGGAAATGAACCCGGATCGCCTTTTGGCACCATTTTACCTCCAGGCAGGCCTGGAACCCAAATCTCCCCGTTATGGAAACTGGGAAAATACCGGATTGGACGGCCATATTGGTGGCCACTACCTTTCCGCCCTATCCCTTATGTATGCTTCCACAGGAAGCCAGGAAGTATTGTACCGGTTAAATTACATGCTGGAGGGATTGGAAGAATGCCAAAATCAGGATCCGGACGGTTATGTGGGAGGAATTCCAGAAGGGAAAAAAATGTGGGACCAAGTGGCAAATGGAAATATCCGTGCCGGAGGATTTTCATTGAATGACAAATGGGTACCCATTTATAATATCCATAAACTTTTCGCCGGTTTGGCAGATGCCTATAATTATACCGGAAGCAAAAAGGCTAAAAACATCCTTTCAAAACTGTCTTATTGGTTTTTGGATTTGACCGACAAACTTAATGATCTACAAATCCAGGAAATTTTAAAAAGTGAACATGGTGGCATCAATGAAGTTTTCGTGGATGTTGCTGAAATTACCGGAGATGATCAATTTCTGACTTTGGCCAACAGGCTTTCCCATCAAGTGCTTTTGCAGCCTCTAATGGCCGGCAAAGATCAACTTAACGGAATGCATGCCAATACCCAAATTCCAAAAATCATCGGATTTTTCAGAGTGAGCCAAGCCACCGGTGATGAAGGTTTAGAGAATGCTGCTCAATATTTCTGGAATACGGTGGTAGAAAAAAGGACAGTTTCCATTGGAGGAAATAGTGTGCGGGAGCATTTCCACCCTTCTGATAATTTTACAGAAATGCTGACTTCCAGGGAAGGCCCGGAAACCTGCAATACCTATAATATGGTGAAGCTTTCCAAATACCTCTTTTTGGAAAACCCTGAACTCAAGTATATGGATTATTATGAAAGGGCTTTGTATAACCACATCCTTTCTTCCCAACATCCAGAGCACGGGGGATTTGTTTACTTTACACCCATGCGTCCCCAACATTACAGGGTGTATTCCAATCCGCATGAAACCTTCTGGTGCTGTGTAGGATCAGGTATGGAAAACCATGGTAAATATGGAGAAATGATCTATGCCCATGATGGGGAAAATATTTTTGTCAACCTCTTTATTCCTTCCGAATTAAACTGGGAAGAAAAGGGTATTCAATTGACCCAAAATACTTCATTTCCAAAATCAGAAAAATCCTCCCTTACTCTTCAATTGAAAAAGAAAAAGAAATTTGCCCTATATATCAGAAAACCTAAATGGATAACCGGAAATATGGAAATCAGAGTTAATGGTCAAAAGGCGGATTACCATTCCATCCATTACGGTTATATCAAAATTGAAAGGACTTGGAAAGATGAAGACCAAGTAGAAATAAACCTTCCCATGGAAACCCAATTGGAATATCTGCCAGATGGCAGCCCCTGGGCATCCTTTGTGCATGGACCGATTGTATTGGCAGCAAAGACGGACAGTTCTGACTTGAAAGGTATAATTGCTGACGACAGCCGAATGGGCCATATTGCCAGTGGATCTTTATATTCCATGGACAACCTTCCCATTTTGCTTCAAAACAACAAAATTGAAGATCAACTAGAACCTATTGAAGGAAAATCATTACAATTTAATCTAGATCCTGTGGTGGATTCCAACCGGCATTTGGAGCTTGAACCTTTTTATCAAATCCATGACAGCCGCTATATCCTTTATTTCCCTGTCAGCAAACCTGAGGAAATAGCTCAAACCAGGGAATGGCTCACTGATATTGAGAAAAGGAGTTTGGAGCTGGAAAAGCAAACAGTTGATAAAATCACTCCTGGTGAACAGCAACCGGAATCTGACCATTTCTTTATGGATAAATCCTCCGAAGCAGGTGTTTTCCAAGACAGACATTATAGAAAGAGCTCATCTTGGTTTGGATACCAACTTCGCAATGGACAAAAACAGGCCAAAAAATTGCGATTAACAATACATACTTCAGAGGATGATTTTGCCTTTGATATTCAGCTAAATGGGGAAACTTTTTCAACAGTAAGATCTGAAAAACTGAAAAAGAATGAATTTTTCAATGATGAAGGGCGATTCTTCGAAGTGGATTATGAATTGCCGGAAAATCTTGGTCAGGAAAAAACCATTGATTTGAAATTCATTGCAAAGGAAAATTTATCCACGGCAAAAATATTTGAGATAAGATTACTTAAATAATGGGGATTTATTCTAACTAACCAAAACCTTTGCTCATGTGGGCAAAGGTTTTTTTATGGTTCCTGTTTTCATTGTGATAAGTCAAAGTCAGGAGACTTGAACTAGTCCTTTAGACGAGAGAAATGATCCATGTTAAGATGCTTGTATCAATCCCACCGGGAAACTTGAACCAGATTTAGGTTTTTTGAGCTAATCCTAAAAAGATTTTTGAATAACCAACACCATTTTTTCAATAATACGTATTTATAAATTGGGTATTACCCATTAAAATAATGCCCAAGGCTATTATTACGACAAATTCCCTATTTTAACCTATTCGGCACGTTTTCCATTTGGTCATTTTATTGATCAAGGGAAAATGTCAATTCAAAACCCAAAGATTTTAAAAACAACCCAAAATCTTAACTCCATGGAACGGCAAAAATTTAAAATATTGATCAATGCCAAGCCTGAAAAGGTTTGGAAAATATTATGGGATGATGCCACCTACAGGCAATGGACCAAAGTATTTAGTGAGGGTTCCCGGGCTGAATCTGATTGGAAAGAGGGCAGTAAAATCCTTTTTCTTGATGGAAAAGGAAACGGCATGGTCAGTAAGATTGAAAAATTAATTCCTAATAAGTTCATGTCCTTTATACACATGGGAACCATTCATGAGGGTAAAGAGGATATGAGCAATAAGGGCGAGGAAAACTGGAATGGAGCCATTGAAAATTATACCCTGATTGCAAAAAACAACCAAACCGAGTTAACAGTGGAAATGGACATTGACCATGAGTATAAAGAATTCTTTGAGGAAACCTTCCCCAAAGCCATTCAAAAAGTGAAAGAATTGGCGGAAAAGGAGCCTGCTGTTTCCCACTAAAAAAAGTGGTTGGTGTCCATACCAACCACTTTTTCTTTTTACATCGGACTTGGTACTTGGTATCCAAATGAGCTTTTTTTATTTTCCCAAACTTACTTATCAACCCAATACATTTTAATAGAAAAAAAACCACATCCCCTTAATGGTGATGCCCTCCCTCTCCTTTCTTCATTTCTGCCAATAGGTAATAAGCTTTATTCATAACAAAATTTTGGGAGCTGTCACCTGGATTGATAAGGTTTACTTCCAACCATCCATTATCTCTTATTCCTGGCAGTATTTCATGTCTGGAAAAAAGCCATTGCCCCTCTTTCTTTTCACCTGAAAAGACATAATATTTTTCCCCTTCCCGGACCACTGCCTCTTCAGGCAAAGCCATTTGTTGGGATTCTCCAACCAGTACCCTGCCTTTAACATACATCCCTGGAATCAAAAGGCCTTTTTTATTTTCAATTTCTGCATGGATATGTACTGCTTTGGGTGCCTGCTCAAATGATTTGCCTACCGCATATATTTCTGCCATCAAATCCTCCCCTGGGGCCGTTTCCACCCTAAAACGTACCTTTTGCCCTTTTTTAACCTTAAACACATCTTTTTCAAATACCATCAAATCAGCATGAATATGCTCAATATTGACCACCTCAAACATATTATCCTGTGGAGCCACATATTGTCCTGTTTTAATTTTCACCTCTTTGATATACCCGGCAATGGGACTGGAAATGGCCATTGTCTCTACAGGTCCTTTCTTCTGAATTTCCTGAGCATTGACTCCTAGTAATTTCAATTGACTTGCCAGTCCTTTTACTTTGCTTTCCATAGCATTATATTCAGACTCCACCTTTTGAAAATCTTGCCCTGAACCTACTTCTGCTTCAAATAGTTTTTTCTTACGTTCTAAGTCCTTTTCCAGGAATTTAAGTTGGCTCCAATCATGTAGATATTCTGTTTGCAATTTGATTAGATCAGGATGGTGGATGTAGGCCAATGCCTGGCCTTTTTTTACCTGATCCCCCTCAATGACCTGGATGGATTTTACATTGGCGCCAATGATGGCCGTTACTTTCGCTTCATTTTGAGGAGGAACCTCCAATACCCCGTTGGCTTCTATAGTGGAAACCAAATTTTTCCTGGGAATTTTTCCCATTTCTATGCCCAAAGCTTCTACTTGACTTTGGGTCAAACTGACAGAGTGATGTTGATTATCAGCAATACGGTTTTCCTTTCCATTTTCTGTTTCTCTTCCCTGGTTATTTTGTTTTTGTTGACAACTAACTGCCAGGGTTATAAGAACAATTCCTATATATTTAAAAATACTAATTGGTTTATTCATTGTTTTGTAGGTTCAAGGTAAAATTCCAGTTGAAACTTAGTTTGAAGAAATTGATCCAGGGCTTCCCAGGAATCCAGCTCCACTTCCATGGCATCACGGATAAGCTGAATAAAAGTCACATAATCAATGGCGCCACTTTTGTAAGCAGTAACGGCTCCATTTTCTTGCTCCCTAGCAAGAGGTAATGCATCTTTTTGGAAAAATTCCCATGAGGACTTCCATTTTTGAAACTGCTCTTGCAAATTTTGAACAGTAGTCCTGAATTTTAACTGAGACAGCTTAAAATCCTCCTGGGTTTGCCTTTCATTTACTTTAGCTGCCTGAAGCCTTCCCTGTTGAGGGCCAAAAGCCAATGGAATATTTAGGCCCAGTTGGAAAGAACTAAATCCAGATTGTCCACCTATTTCCTGAATCCCATATTGGGCTGAAATTGTAGGTAAAAAGTCCTTATTGGCTACTTTCACTTCGGATTGCGCCAGATCCATTTTCCTTTTGGCAAATTGCAACAAAGGATGCCTATTGAGTTGGCCTTGGTATTGACTTTCCAATTGAATTAAAGTTCTTAAATCCTGGGCATTTGCGGTAAAAACAGTATCATTTTCCCACCATAAATTAAAGCGTTGCAAGACCATTTGATAATCCCGTTTGGCTTGCTCTAACTTAATAGTAACTTTTTGTACTTGGTTTCTTGAGGCCAGCCATTCCAGTTTGGAAGTGGCTTCTGTTTCATATCGAAGTTTGGCAGCCTTGGAAAACTCCTGAAACAGGGTATCCATTTTTTGCCACCAAAGTAACTGCTTATGTTTTACATAAACCTTTGAAAAGGCCATGCTGACTTCCCTGATCAATTCCCTTTCAGATAAATCCAATGCCGCTTCTGCTAAAGCAACCCTCTGGTTTTGAGCTTTAGTTTTGGCTCCAATGCCCAGGACATCAATCTGCTGTTGCTGAACCCCAATAGTGGTATATACTCCTTGGCCTTCTGAAATTTCTTCCCCGCTTGTAAATACCTGGGTCCTTCCCAGTTCCCAGGCGGTTTTTTTCAGGGCTTCCTGTTTTTCGATTTCCAGTTTTTTGGATTTTATCAAAGGGTACCTATCCACAGCTTTTGAAATAGCCTGTTCCAACGTAATAGGCTTCGTAATTGGCTTTTCCTGTGCCATGGCAAATGCAGGTAAACCCATGAAAAGAATGGCTAATACCAATAAGTTTTTATTCAAAGAAAGTTTTTTCGATTCCATCCAATTATATAAAATCGGTAAAATAAATAAGGTCAATAAAGTAGAGGTCATCAATCCTCCAATCACAACAGTTGCCAACGGCCTTTGGACTTCTGCTCCTGATGTTGTAGAAATGGCCATAGGCAAAAAGCCAAGAATATCCGTTAATGCGGTTAACAAAATAGGCCTGATTCTTCTTCGAGTACCTTTACGAATTCTTTCATCTAGGTTACTCATGCCATCTGATTTTAAATCATTAAGACCATTGATCAGGACCAATCCATTGAGCACCGCCACCCCAAATAACACAATAAAACCCACTCCAGCAGAGATGCTAAAAGGCATTCCCCTAATCCAAAGGGAAAACACTCCTCCTATTGCTGCCAGCGGGATGGCCATATAAATCATCAGGGTTTGCCTAATGGACCTTAAGGCAAAATAAATCAGGATAAAAATCAATGCCAAAGCAATGGGAACCACCAATTCCAAACGGTTAGTAGCCCTTTCCAGATTTTCGAATGCACCTCCATAGCGGATATAATATCCTGGGGGCAACTCCAGTTGAGCATCCAGTTTTTGCTGGATTTCCTTCACTAAGGATTCAATATCCCTGCCCCTGACATTGATTCCAACATAGGTTCTGCGATTGGTATTATCCCTGCTGATCTGCATGGGGCCTGGTTGATAACTGATATTTGCAACCTCCTTTAGTGGGATTTGGGCTCCATCAGGGGTATTGACATAGAGGTTTCTTACATCGCTGATTTGGGTACGGTAAAGGGAGTCCAACCTGACCACAAGGTCAAAACGTTTTTCCCCTTCGAAAATGGCCCCTGCTTTTTTTCCTGCAAAGGCTGTTTGAACCACCGTATTTAGATCTTCCACATTCAAATCATATTGGGCCAGTTTATCCCTTTGGTAAAGAACGGTCATTTGAGGCAATCCTGTGGTAGCTTCCACCCTCATGTCAGCCACCCCTTCCACCGTGGAAATAATCCGGCCCATTTCCCTGGATTTTTGGGCAAGTACATCCAGATCCTCTCCGAACAATTTGACTGCAATATCCTCCCGGACCCCGGTCAATAATTCATTGAAGCGCATTTCTATGGGCTGGGTAAATTCATAATTCACTCCGGGGACCACATTAATAGTGGATTTAATCTTTTCTATTAAACCTTCCTTGGAATCAGCAGACTCCCATTGGTCTTTGGGCTTTAGGATTAGAAAACAATCCCCAATGTCCATGGGCATGGGATCTGTGGGTACGTCAGCAACCCCAAACCGGGTCATGGCATGCTCCACTTCAGGGAAGTTATCCAAAATCAGTTGCTCAATTTTTGAAGAGGTTTCGACAGATTCAGATAAAGAACTGCCAGGTTTAAGGATGATATGGAAGGCAATATCCCCTTCATCTAATTGAGGGATAAACTCTCCTCCCATCCTGGTGAAGATAAATACCGCCATACCAAATAATACCACAGAAAGACCGATTAATAATTTTCCTTTTTTTAGGGAGGCCCTAAGCAAAGGTTCGTACTTTTCTTCCAGCCAAAGGACTGCACGGTCCCCCCAGGAAAGCTTGTCATTTTTGTTTACCCGGATAAAAAGGGAGGACATCATGGGCACATAGGTTAGACAAAGCAGCATGGCCCCGATCATGGCAAAACTAAAAGTCAAAGCCATGGGTTTAAACATTTTTCCTTCCACCCCTTCCAATGCCAAAATGGGCAGGAAGACAATAAGAATGATCAATTGACCAAAAAAGGCAGAATTCATCATTTTCTTGGAGGCATCAGCCGTAACCTTATCCCTTGTTGACTGGTCAATTTCATTTTGGCTTATTTTCTTTTGGTAAAGAAAGAAAACAGTACTTTCTACGATAATTACCGCCCCATCCACAATGATCCCAAAGTCGATAGCACCAAGACTCATCAAGTTGGCCCATACATCAAAGACATTCATTAGAACAAAAGCAAATAACAGGGAAAGCGGGATGGTGGAAGCCACGATCAATCCACCCCGCCAATTTCCGAGTAGGACGACCAGAACAAAGATGACAATCAAGCCACCTTCCACAAGGTTATTGGTGATGGTTCCTGTGGTATCCGCCACCAATTTGCTTCGATCCAAAAAGGGTTCGATCCTTACCCCTTCTGGAAGTGATTTTTGAATTTCTGCTATCCTGGTTTTTACGGATTCTATTACTTCATCAGAATTTGCTCCTTTTAGCATTAATACCATTCCTCCTACTGCTTCCCCCTGCCCGTCTTTGGTAAAAGCCCCATATCGGACAGCATTCCCAAAACGGACATCAGCCACATCTTTAATTCGGATAGGTAACCCCCCTTCTGTTTTGATGGCGATATTCCTGATTTCCTCCAGGCTCCTGGCCATGCCTTCTCCCCGGATAAAATTAGCATGGTGATTCCTTTCTATATAGGCTCCACCTGTATTTTGGTTGTTTTCTTCCAGGGCACGAAAAATATCGGTAATGGTAATTCCAATAGCTTTAAGCTCATCAGGTGAAACAGCCACCTCATATTGTTTGATTTTACCTCCAAAAGCATTGACTTCTACTACCCCTGGCACCATGGCCATTTGCCTTTTAATGATCCAATCCTGAACGGTTCGAAGGTCAGTTACGGAATATTCCCCACTGAATTTGGGATCCACCTTTAGGGTATATTGATAAATTTCTCCCAAACCAGTAGAGATAGGTCCCATAGATGGCTGTCCAAAGCCTTTAGGAATTTCCTCTTTTACTTCGGTAAGTTTTTCCGCCACCAATTGCCGGGGCAAATAGGTCCCCATATCATCCTCGAATACAATGGTCACCACAGAAAGCCCAAACCTGGAAACAGACCTAATCTCCACTACACCAGGCAAATTGGCCATAGAAACCTCCACTGGATAAGTGACAAATTGTTCTATATCTTCGGTTCCCAAATTCGGTGCTTGGGTAATGACTTGGACTTGATTATTGGTAATATCCGGCACCGCATCTATCGGCACCTCTTTCATACTCCATATTCCGGCCCCTACCAATGCCAGAGTTAGTAAACCAATAAACAGTTTATTTTTTATCGAAAAGTCGATGAGTTTATTGATCATATTTTACTTGTTTATTAAACATTTGGTATAAATAATTCATTGAAAATCCTGCTGAATCTTTGTCAACAAAAACCATAAAACAGATTGATCCTTTAGTTTAAACAAAACTTATTAATACCTGTTTTTCAGAGTTTTATGAAAAACATTAAATAAACCAACAGGACGCAATCCTCCCCAGAAAATAAGGCCAAGGGCTTGGGGGGTTTCAAAAAGTCGAAAAGTTGAATACCGGAAATAAAGGGTGAGTGTTCGTTAAAATCTTTTGGGAATACAGATAACAAATTGAATTCAAATTGGGGAGAAACATAAAAGTGAAGATGACAGCAATGACAAACACACAAAGGGGAACAATGATCTTTTCCAGTACCATGTTTGTGCTCATGTTCTTGGCTTTGATTCCATTGAACAGATACTTCGTCACCTAAAGCTGAAGCCTGCGCCTGGTCAGCACAAGGAAATAACATTAACGCCAAAAGGTAATAACGTAATATGGTTTCCACCCAATTCATTGGAGGCAAAGTTAATTAATAATACCGTGCAACTGGATTGCAATTCAATGCTGATTTGAATTTTTCCATGAGGTGTTGATTTGTTTTGGGTTATTGGGGTAAATGCTATTCGACATTTGCAATGTGAATTAGGAAACATTTTTGTATTTTTTTTCCAGTGTCGGCATAAGTCAAACCCTGGGCTAGGTTTATTATCCCCTGCCAAGGAATTTTCCGGTTTTCCATGTCACCAACATTTATTTATATTCCTGCTTAAAGCAATAAAATTTAAAAATGACTTTCTTATAGAATATAGAAATTTATTCTTGTGGAAAAATAAATAAAAAATGAAAAACCTAAACCCAAAAAAAGCTCCCAACTGAAGTTTTTTCGGAAATTAGATTTCCTGAAAACCTTAGGTTTGGAGCTTCAATACTAAATCTTGGTGGAAAATCAATAAGCTATTCTGCAAATAAACAATTTCAAAGGCTTACCATTTTTCCCTGAATCGGAGGCATTCCTACCTTGCTCTAAACTCATAGGCCGCAAAAATTTTGGCTATGGCCTCACGGATTTCTTTTTGCTTATCCTTTGTTTCCGTTTGAAACACATTGGCTACATAACCTTGCCATACCAATTGTCTTTCTTCCCTATCTACTAAATTTACGACTATGCCACCTTCCTTTTCCATGGTGCTAGATTGCGATCCAAAATACCCATAATAATAAGGATTGTAATAGGGACTTATTGGATAAGGATTTTGTGAGGTACTTCTTTGGTTGACCATTACCCGGGAATCTATCAATAAATCCGGATTTTCTGGATCCAATTCATAACCTCTGGCCCTCATTTCTTCCTCTATGGCAGTTTTTAATCGCTTTTTAATCAATGTATTATAAAACAAAGGCTCATCATATTGACCTTTATTCAATTGAAATTCATCAGACCAATAATAGGATTGATATTCCCTTAAATTGGCCTCGCGGTCATAATCCGTAACTACAGATGAGGTTACCGAACAACCAACAATGATTAGGGTCAAAAAAATAAACGGAATAATAATTTTCAACCTTTTCATAAAACCTCCTTTTTTGTTAAAGGTTATACTACAATAAATTTATCATTTTCCCTTATAAATTAGCCTTTTACCTTATAAACGAATGAAAAAACTTCATGTTGTCTTTTGGCGGTTTATTGGTTTAATAAGTTATTAAGGCTATCGATTATCCCTACTTTTCCCCTCAATTTATCAGTTTTACAAACTCAAAATTTCATCCCAATAATCCGATTTTAATTAAAAAAATCCTTACTAGGGCTAATACAATTATTCAAAATTACTTGCCCGTCCTGGAAAGAATTGCATGACCCTCTTCTACTTCTGCAGCCACTTCTTTAAGGCTTTTTTCGGTCAGCATCCTGGTCAACTGGTCTCTTACAATTTTAAAATCATGATGGATGGGGCAAGGATTTTCTTCGCTGCATTGCTTTAAACCAAGCCCGCAACCATTAAAAATACCATCCCCATCGATGGCGATGACTAAATCTATCATCCTCAATTGCTCCTGGTCTTTATCAATAAAAAATCCCCCATTGGGGCCTTTAGAAGAACTAATAACATTTTGTCTGGCAAGAGACTGAAGAACCTTTGCCGTAAAATATTCCGGAGCATCTATCTCTTTACAAATATCCTTTACACCCAGCTTTTTATTTTGCTTACTCTGGGACCAAATATAAATTACGGCCCTGATCCCATATTCACATGCTTTTGAAAACATCATTTTTCACTATTATTTAACCCAAAAAGGATCATTCCAACATTCACTTTTTTCGCTGTGTACCTTTTCCATTTTTTCGTTCAAGGTGGCCAATTCATTCTGTCCAAGTACCTTTTGCATATACTGAAACAGTTCACGCTCCTCATAACGGATATGGGCTTCTAACTTATCGGCAAATAAATCCAATAAGTCCCTTTCCACTCCTTTCTTTTCAAGTAGCATTTCGATTTCTCTTAATTCCCTGTGTTGGTCCTCAGCTTTGATTCTCATTTCATCTCTTGGATCCAAAAGATTAAAAATATATGCCTCTTCCAATTGAAAATGGGGTTCAAGATGTTCCTTCCAAAAATACCTGAAATACTCAAATATTCGGTTTTGGTCAACTTTTTTCTTGATCCCTTGCCGGATTCTCCAACCCAAAAGTAGGCCTTGATGGTGATCTCTGGACAAAGGCTGCAAAGCCTCATGTCTTTTCAATGGTTTATTCATAGCATTGTCAATTTAATTTTCGAAAATGGACCAGGGCTTTTTAACCCCGGTCCATGTTGTTAATCAAAGTTAAGACCTCCTACAAATAAATAGGTCTTTTTATCTTTTAATTAGGTGCTTGAGGGCTTCCTCCATATCAATTAAAACCTTTCATTATCAATTGGCACTGGCCATTTCTTTGTCTTTCCTGGAAATCTTTTGTCCTTTTTTACGATTTCTAAATAACCCAAAGACAAAGATAAATAAGGCAACAGCCCCAAGGGAAAATACCGTATCCCCGATTACCCTTAACCACCTTAAATTATCCATAAGAGGTTGCTGGAGAAATTCGGCGGAACGGGCATACCACATGCCTTCGTTAACACTGGCAACTGTTTGCAACAGGCCAACAGGCAATAAGCTCAATACCGCCATTAACATCAGACCAATATTGATAGACCAAAAGGCAAAACCCATCAACCGGTCATTCCATACCTGCTTGCGGTAAAGACTTCTAAGCACAAATAACATTAATCCAATTCCCAACATTCCATATACACCAAACAAAGCGGTATGCCCATGCAGAGGCGTAGTATTCAGGCCTTGCATGTAATATAAGGCTATAGGCGGATTAATCAGAAAACCAAAAATCCCCGCCCCAAGGAAGTTCCAAAAGGCCACGGAAATAAGGCAATAAATCGGCCATTTATAATCCTTGAGCCAATCTGTAACCTTACTCATTCGATAGTTTTCAAAGGCCTCAAAGCCTATCAATACCAATGGTACCACTTCCAAAGCACTGAAGGTGGCTCCCAGGGCCATTACTGCTTTAGGGGTACCTGTAAAATAAAGGTGGTGAAATGTACCAATTATTCCCCCTGATAGAAAAATCACCGTGGCAAATATAACAGACACACTTGCAGTCCTTATTTTCAATAAGCCCATCCTGGTAAATAGGAAAGCAGCAACTACGGTGGCAAATACTTCAAAGAAACCTTCCACCCAAAGGTGAACCACCCACCATCTCCAATATTCCGCAATGGCAAGATTGGTTTGTCTTCCCCACATAAGCCCGGCGCCGAAAAACAAAGCAATAGCGGCACAGGAAATCAAAAACATGGTCAATAAATGCTTTTCTTGGGTCTTTTGTCGAAAAACAGGAACCAGGGGCCTAATCATTAAAGCCAGCCAAATAAACAGTCCAACCAATAGGAAACATTGCCAAAACCGACCTAGACCTACATACTCATAACCCTGATGACCCAGCCAGAAATTATTCACATACCCTAATTTTTGCATAATTCCCATCCATTGGCCGGCAAGGGAGCCTACTACAATTACCAGTAAGGCAATAAAAAGGAAATTTACGCCCAACTTTTGAAATTTGGGATCCTTCCCAGTAAGCGATGGGCCAATATATAATCCTGTTGCTAACCAGGCTGTGGCAATCCAATAAATGGCCAGCTGTACATGCCAGGTTCTGGAAGCGGCATAAGGTAAATAATCCGCCAAAGGAAAACCATATAGTAAATTACCTTCCACTCCGTAATGGGCAGTAATGATTCCCATGGCCACCTGAACAAGAATTAGCAAATTCACAATCCAAAAATATTTTTCCACGGCCTTCATAGAAGGAGTGATTTTTTGCCGCATTAAAGGATCCTCCACAGGGGCTTGTAACTCCTCTTCCTTACTTTTTGCATGGTAAAACACCAATACCCCTGTTCCAAATAGCAACATGATCACACTAAATCCGGTCCAAAGCAATAAGTCCCCCGTGGCCTTATTGCCCACCAATTCATCTGAAGGCCAATTATGGGTGTAAGTCACATCACTGCCGGGCCTTTCGGTAACGCAAGCCCAAGAGGCCCAAAAAAAGAAGGCATTCATATCCCTCATCCTTTGGGGATCCTTTATGGCATTTTCCGGGATGGAATAAGCATCCCGCAATTCCATTTGATCTGGATCCCCCATAAACAATCCCTTATAATAACTACTCAAATCTTTAATAGCAGAATGCCGCTCTTCTGAAATGGTAAGGGTCCTGGTCTCGGAATCGAAATTATTTTTCCGAATAGAATTTTGCAATTGGGCACGCAGTGCAGCTTGTTGAGGTTCACTGGCTTTTTCATAACTACCACCCGCCTCTTTAACTGCCAACCTGTCTAAAATATAAAGAGCCTCTCGGTGGATCCAATCTGCCGTCCAGTCCGGTGCCAAATAGGCACCGTGGCCCCAAATAGAACCTACCTCCTGGCCACCCATACTTTGCCATGCATTTTGCCCGTTACGGATATCCTTTCCAGTAAAGACCACTTCTCCTTTTTCATCCACTACCAAATCAGGAATCGGGGGGGCTTTCTGGTAAATTTCATAACCATAATAACCCAAGACCAAAAAGGACAAGCCAACGACCAGGCCAAAAATGATCCATAATCTTTTTTCCATTTTCATAGCTATTATTTTTTTTTATTAATAAATTATTTTAGGATTTTAGGGTATTTTTATCTTTTTTTTAGGAGTTTTTTTTTAGTTTACCATTTTTAAATTTTCCTTTTTTACGGATGAAACAGACACTTTATATTGATATTTTGATCTGATTATCAAAACGATAAACAATACAAAAAAGAGAATTATAATCCAGCCGTTGACCACCCCCAACCATTTCCTGGCTTCCATATTTTGAACGAAACCAAACCCAAGCCTTGCTATCAAGCTAACCTGAAAAAAGCCCCAAATCACCCACATCAAAGGATGATAAATGGTATGATGAATTTTTAGAAATGTTGGAAGCATAATTGGTCCATGTGCCCAGATCATAGAAAATGCAAAGCCCAAAAAGAAACTGTGGAGAAAGAGGTCATAATACAAGGGATGGTTAGGAAAGGCCAAAACAATACAACCAAACAATACCAACCAACAATAGCCCATTAGCAATCCCCATCCAATAAACCTATGGATCCCTTGTTTTCTGACAGCAAACCTAGCCATGTCAAACCGGATTAGCCAAAGCCCTGCCCCTATAGTGGTAGTTCCAACCAATTGATGGCCCATTTGATGAAAAGGAAACAATAATCCCAGCGTGAAAAGCCCCAACAGAACAAACATCAAAGGCCGGCTCCATTTGGGGTTGGGAAGGAATTTCCCGAATTCCAATCGCTCCCCGACTATAGTTAACATGATAAAACCGATCCACCAGGAACTTCCTTGGGGAATAAACTGTGTTTTTAAAACCAATATATTCCCTACCAACCAAAACATGGCTCCTACCATTAATAGTAATTGCTCTGATAACTTCCTCTGTGAGTATTGAAAATACATCAAGGTCACCAAACCCGCACTAGCCAACACTTGGGCCCAAATTCCTAATGTAAAATATCCTCCCAAATAAATGGGAATGGATAAAAGTGATATCACTGGAACCAGCAACCAGCCTTTTTTTTTCATGATCAGGCTGCGTTCCAGAGAGATCATAGTCCCCATAAACCCTCCAACCATTAAAAGGCCATGAAGGGCTGCTGCTTTTGGAATTATTATTCCCTGCCATCCTAACCGAAGCCATCCCCCAATTATTCCAACCAAAAGAGCAAGAAGGACTAATGGAAATAAAAATTGGCTTTTAATTTTCATTAGAGGTCTTTTCTTTTGAATTTTCTGAATGCTCCCCAAACCGGGACCAAAGCCCAAATACCCATTACTCCAATGGCTACGATCAAGCCCCACCAGGCTTCAAAAAAATGGCGAAATACTGCCCCGCTATATCCCATGAGTGCTGCTGCCTGGGTTTGCATCAAAACCAGAATCCTTCCCAGATCCACAGGATTTAAAAAGGTAATCATCAGGACTCCTTTTTCGATAGGATAATCACTAAAATTATACATGAGTAAAAGGATAAGGCCATCAAATATCAATACAAAGTACACCCAAATCAATAGGGAAAATCCCATCCCTTTGGCCTTGTCCCGCGTCAGAACTCCTGCCCAAAGTGCTAATCCAACAAAAACCCAGGTAAGCAATAGTCCAACGAGGATCAACATCCATCCTGCCTGGGAAAACCCCATTATCCCGAGGGGAATTCCTAACCCTAATATGAATGCCAAACTAAAGGCAATTGAAAGGCCCAGATAAATACTGGCAATGACCGTTTTCCTTTTAATCGGCTGGGCAAGGATCATAACAATAAATTCATACATATTATAATAATAAATGGTCCCTATCAATAGGGTCATCATTGGAACAACCATTAATGTCAGATTTAAAAGGCTGACCAATGCTTTGTCAGATTGTCCCTCCATCATAAACAGCCCAAAGGTGGAAGCTAAAAGGAAACCAAAGTACAATATCAGTATCCAATTTTTGGAAAGGTCTCCCAGAATAAATTTTGTTAACCTAAACATAGACTTCTTCTCGATTTAGAATTTGGGCAATCATTCGATTTAAGCGGTGTTCGGAGGTTTCTTCCTTCATTTGTTCAAGACTTTTAGAAAAACGGACTTTCCCATCCATCAAATAAACCACATGGGTAGTGATTTCATCCAAGTCCGATAAAATATGAGAGGTGATCAACACCAACTTTCCTTGGTTTATGGAGCTTTTTAATTTTTGTTTAAAAAGCTCATTGGAAACCGGATCCAGACCTGCAGTAGGTTCATCCAAAACCAGCACCTGGGGATTAAATAAAAAAGCCAATGCTGCACTGACCTTTTGCTTCATCCCACCAGAAAGGTGGTTCAGTTTTTTATCCTTCAGTTTTCCAATTTCAAACGCTTTAAACAAGTCCAAATCATATTGCTCTTTGGAAACATCCTTCCTCATATTTTTCAACATACCAAATAATTGCCCCACTTTCATGTTGTCTGGAAATCTGTTGATCTGGGGCATATAACCAATGTCCTTTCTATACTCACTCTGCTTTTCAATTGGTTTCCCATACAGGGTTATTTCCCCTGAAGTGGATGTTACCAAGCCCAGAAGAATTTTTATCATAGTGGTTTTTCCGGAACCATTAGGACCTACCAAGGCCACCCCATGGCCCACTTCAAGCTGGAGGGAAACCTGATTGAGTACCTTTTGTTTTCCGAATCTTTTTGAGATTTCTCTAAATTCTATCATAATTTATGGGTTTTAGCATGGGCTTTTTATCAATCAAGCTGGCAGGAATCAGTTGTGGAAAAAGCCTTTCGGCCAATTCAAGGCTCCTGACCAGAAAACTATGCAAGAGCATGTGGGCTGCAGGAACCTTTTCTGTAACCAAAGAAAACAAATTGACCGGCCTATAAGGTACATCTCCTATTCCATCCCTGTCCAGGTCATAACCCCGGTATTGGCTCCAATAATTACCCTCAAAATGATTCAAATTGGATTTGGAATTGGTCAGGACTTCAAAAGTATTCCCAATGAAATTATTTGTTATCACTTCATTATTTAGGCAATTACCTTTTATATCCATGGCTTTACCATTGTGGAGAAATGTGTTTTTTTCAATTTTAATTCGGTTCGCCCCTTCTGCGTAAATACCGACAGTATTCCTTTCAAAGGTGTTATGAACCATAAGGCCATCGCTGATTTCTTTTAGGAGAATGCCATATGAGGCACCTCCCCAATTTTCTAGAAAATGATTATTAAACATTTTAATGTGTTTGCTGAACATAACAGCTACCCCGGAGCCATTTTGTTCAAAAACATTGGCTTCATATCGGTCATAGTTGGAAAACATAAAATGAAGGCCGTAGCGCATATTAAATTGGCTTGTATTGCCTTTTATTAAACTTTGGTCAACAAACTCCAGATATATCCCATCACGGTGGTGTCTTACCTGATTGTCAATAATTTCAATTCGATTTCCTTTCCAAACATGAATGGCATTTCCAGCATTGATTTCCTGGATTGCAGAGCCTGTTATTATATTGGATTTCACTTGGCAATCGGTGCTGTTTTGAAGATAAATCCCAAAGAAGGTATTGTTCAGCCGGTTGTTTTCCACTTTTACATGACTAACTTGATTGAGCCGGATGGCAGCCCTGTCTTTTAAAAAGCTGGCCCCAATATTTTTAAGCTCAAATCCCCGAATATGCACCTGGTTAGAAGTGACAACCAAAATTTCATCTCCTCCTTGGCCATCTATAATTGGAAAATCCACACCTTCCAGAACCAATGGCTTATTGATTTCAATCAGGTTTTCATTATAAACTCCTGGATAAACGAGGATGGTATCCTTTGGCTGGGCCAGTTGTACTGCTTTTTTGATGAAAGCTAGCTCAGATGCTGGTTTTACCCGCCAAACATGTCCCCATGAATCTGAAACCCCTATCAATACCCAAAAGAAAAGGATCAATCCTATTGTAAATTTCATTTTACTGCTCTTTAAGATTTGCCTTTAATTCCTTCCAGTTCCAATAATCACTTTCCTGTTCACTTGGATCCATTTGTTTAAGTGCCCCAAGTTGCCCTCCCATCGGACTTTTAAACCGAGGGGATTGCTGAAAATATAGGCAATCCACAGACACTAATTTGCCAGGAGCATCAAAGGGAAGTGCATAGGTTCCTTTGATTTCCATTTCTTGATTTTCTTCCAAATAAGGCAGCAAACATTCGATGGCATCAAACTTATACACCCTTCCTTTCTGTGTTACCACTTCCCCACCGAATTTAGGATCTACGATTCCCATTTTACAATAGTCACAGTGGTCCTCACCAAATGCAATGGGGTCTGGTCCTGCGTTACATCCCACCAATATGATGGACAAGAGGAATAAGGATATTTGTTTCATGAAAATCACCTTATTTTTAGTGTTGAAAATGATAAATGTTTGGATGCTTTTTGTTTTGGGAATTTCTTTTCCAGTAAAAAGCCAATGCCCCAAAGAAAATGGCAAGTCCTAAAAATAAACCACCCCAATGGGGATAAGACTTCACATAAAAATTTAAAAGATCCTTTTCTCCTAAAACTGGGGGCATAAAAGCCATACCCTCAATTTTTATGGGCGCAGTTGGGTCCAGATTATGGCCATAATCATAAAGCCATAAATAAAAATCATAGATGCCCAATGCTCCCAAAATAGCCATTAGACCAAACCAAACCACATATGCCCAAGCTTTATTTACTAATAATGCCAAGAGTCCCAACCCTAACATGGAATAAGCGACTATGGGAAAATACTTTAGTTCAGAAATGGAATCCGGTTGAATAGGCTGCATTCCAATATAATGATTCAGAATATTGATATTTTGAATGATATTTTTATCACTTCCGGATATTTTATTGATCCAGATATGAAGTTCAAGCCCCCCTGGAAACTGTGCAGCTTCCAAGTTGATCCGCCAAAGGGGAAATAGAAAAACTGCCCCAAGGCAAAGTAAAGCCATTAACATCAAAGACCTAGGATGGATTATTTGGTGTGAATTCA
The DNA here is from genome assembly GCF_030409905.1 of Echinicola jeungdonensis. Lineage (NCBI taxonomy): Bacteria > Pseudomonadati > Bacteroidota > Cytophagia > Cytophagales > Cyclobacteriaceae > Echinicola > Echinicola jeungdonensis. Next base: position 488,938 of record NZ_JAUFQT010000002.1, on the reverse strand, counting down.
TTTCAAGCTGTTTAAATTGCCACCAACCCTAATTGGTTGGTGGCTGAAAATCGGTTATTTACCAGCATTCTCTCTGGCTTGTTCATAGAATTCATTGGCTGCTTGTTGGTTTTCCCTTAGGGTTTCATTCAATCCCCATTTCAAAGGAACATCTGATCCTTTTGCGGAAACCCTTGCATACCCTGACATTTCCTGGTGAAGGGCAGAACAGAAGTCTGTACAATAGAAGGCATAAACCCCTACTTTTTTAGGTTCCCAAAGCAACGTTTTAGTTTGTCCAGGCATCACTAAAATTTCTGCATTGGTAGCCCCTTGGATGGCAAAGCCATGCGGCACATCCCAATCCTGCTCCAAGTTGGTCAAATGGAAATAAACCTTATCCCCAATCTTAAACCCTTCGATATTATCCGGAGCTAGATGACTCCTCATGGCCGTCATGTACACATGCACTTCATTTCCTTCCCGAACCACCTTGGACTTCCCTTCTCCCATGGTGGCATAAGGATGAGTATTTTCCTCGATGTTGTAGAATTTCTTGGAGTTAGGCTGGACCTTATCCGCCCTAATGGCTTGTGCATAATGAGGCTCACCTTTGGTGGGAAAATCCAAAATCAGCTCCATTTTATCTCCGCTGATATCAAACAACTGGGCCGAATGGGCAAGCTCAGGACCCGTTGGAAGGAACCTGTCTTTTGTAATTTTATTCATCGCAACCAGGTACTTACCATCTGGATTTTTAGTTTCCCCACCCGGAATCACCAAGTGACCTGGGGAGTAAAAGGTGGACTGTCGGTCAAGAATTTCCTTGGTTTCAACATCCCATTTTACGACTTCAGAGGAAATAAAGAAGGTGGTATATGCATTTCCCCTGTTATCAAATTCAGTATGCAATGGCCCCAATCCGGGCTTTTCCAGGATACCATGAAGTCCTGCCTCATAGTTGATTACTGGAATACCATCAATTTCACCATCAAAATTTTTCTCCTCAATGGCCTTCATGATTTTGCTGAAGGAATACACTGACATATCCGCTGATAACTTTCCATTTCCCACAATAAATTCACCAGTTGGATCCACATCACAACCATGTGGGGATTTAGGAACCGGGATAAAATAAACCATATCCGGGCAATCTGCAGGTTTTAATATCCTGGAAACAGTTTTTTCTTCCGAATTGACAATTCCTGAGCCTTCATCCATCATGTTATGATAATAGGAAGTTGTTCTTTCTGTGAATTTTCCAGCTTCCATGTATTCCTCCGCTTTTTGCCAGTTGATAATGGCCATCAGGTCTTTGTCCTTTTGGGAAGCATTTACTTCCAATAAAGAATGGGCCTGTTCTGAATTATAAGTGGTCAAAAAGCTCCAACCATGGGAAACCCCTTTTCCATTTCTAGCCAAGTCATAATTGAACCCGGGCATTTCGATTTGGAATGCCAGATCCATATGACCATGTTCCTGATCAAGGGAAACGTAATTAATCAGGCCTTTGAAATTTTCCTTGTAGGTCTCAATAGGCACATCTTTTTGAGGAATAGGAATGCTGAAACGGGTTCCGGAAACCAAATATTCTGAGTTTTCAGTAATAAAAGGTGCACAGTGCAATCCGGCCACATCAGGGATTTCCAGCATTTCTACGGTTTCAAAAGTGGTCAAGTCCACCCGTGCAATCCTTGGTGTATTATTCCCATTTACAAAAAGCCAACGTCCATCAAATTCTCCATTTTGCTGGGAAAGCTCGATATGGTGCGAATCATCCCAAGGCACCATTCCATATGAGGTCTGGAACATGTCTTTTGTCTCCTCGCTGTAACCATATCCATTTTCCGGATATTGGGAAAAAACAGGAATTTCTCTTAATAACCTGCCTGAAGGCAAACCATAAACCGTTATCTGGCCGCTATAGCCTCCGGACATAAATGCATAATATTCATCATATTCACCAGGGGCCACATATGCCTTTTGGGCTGCATCCCCCTCTACCAATGAAGCTGCATCCCGCTGTCCACAACTATAAATTAGCATGGATAGACTAAATATTCCGAATAAAAGTTGTTTTGAAAATTTCATACCATAGGGAGTTTTGATTGATCATTTATTTTTTTGACTATGATTCAATTGCGCCGTCTTTTTGACCTGTTTTTTCCAAGTCATTGCTTCTGAAAAATTCAAGAATTTTACGCGCATCTTCTTTGCTTACATTTTGATTAGGCATCCGGGTCAGGCATTCTTCCAGCATCTTTTGGGCTTCCGGGTCTTCCGCTAACATTACATCTGTATTGGTGATCATATTCATGATCCATTCTGGTTTTCTCCGGTTAGTAACCCCTTGGAAACCTGGCCCTACAACTCGCTGGTCAGTTAATTTGTGGCAGGAAGCACATTTCATATCATAAATGTCTCCCCCTCCTTCTACCATATCTTTGTTTAATTCATCAGTCAGTTCCACATGTTTGATTTCCCCAATACCTTTGCCCTCCTTTATAGAGGCAGGGGTTTCGGGTTCTTCAGCCTTTTTCTCTGATGTTTTTTCTCCACTTCCGCCTCCCCCACAGGAAGCCATAAGCAAAATCATCATCAGGTAAAATGGTAATTTGAGCATTTTCATAAGCATTTTTTTAAGGTTGATTTGTTAATTAAAAGCGTTTATTTCATTAAGATTATGACATAGATCAGCTAATTATATGATTTGCTACCATTGCAGGGTTTTTTCGGGAAAAAATGAACCAAGCTTTAATAATACCTAAAGGAAGTAATAAAGAAAATCCAACCAGGGCTTCGTGATAAAAGGGCAACATCCCCCAGCCCATCCAATAAAACCCTCCTTGCACAAACAAAATCAGCTCTGTTCCTAAAAAACCTATTATAAACAGATAAATACCAGACGGTTGATAATTTCTATCCTTTTTGATGGCCAGACACCAGAATATCAATCCTGTAACAAATCCCAACATGGTCAAATGGATATAACCAATCATAAAATTCCTGATCAAAGTGGAAATCTCTGACACCGCAGGAAAAATCAAAAAGGCCTGTACAATAATTTTAAATGCCCAGGAAACCAATCCAAAAACCAACAGAAGATTTGGAAGCTCAAGAAAATTAGATTTCTCCAGGGAATATTTTCTGACTCCCTTCCCTAGCAAAAACACAAAAGCCATTAATTGAAAAATCACCCCTATCCCATTGATGATATAAAATATCCGGTTGGGATAAGCCCAATCGAGAACATGTGCAAAAGTCAAAAGTATTCCAGCCAATAAAAGCCTAAAAACCCTGTTAAATATTTTTGATCTCAATTCAAAACCATGTTTTTTCAAGGAATTAAGGACCAAAGCAAATACTCCCAGGGTAAACCAACCATTGAACTGGAAATGAAGGAAAAACTGGATAGTCACTTGATATAATGGGCTGATTTTACCCAGGGAAACCATCACAAGTCCCAATGCCCATAAACCAAGCGTGGAAATCAAAAGGAAAACTAGGCTTGACTTGATTAATAATTTTACCTGTGGATCAGAAAGCGTCATATCTTTCCAAAACCGGAAAACAAATAGATAAGAGGCCAAAATGTGAAGACAGGAAAAGGAAATTGAAAACAAACCATACCCTTGTATGGGAAAACTTACCATCATACCAAATACGGCAAATTGGGTTCCCCAAAATAGCCTGTTATAAAAAGGTTTTTGTTTCTTTTCCTCAGGAACAAAATAATCAATTAACAAACTAAAAAGGATCAAATACACCCAGCCCAACATGGCTAAATGAGAATGGGCATGCAACATATTCCTATATTCCAACCAATTAAACTCCCACACAAAAGCAGACCGGAGGAGCAAACCCATCAATGCAGCGATAAAAAAATTGATCAGTGATATGGAAACCCAAGTTGATTTCAAAATATAGTTTTCCATTTTTTTCCATCCTTAATTTAATCAAAACCAAAATAAAGCCAACCTATAAGACATAAAAAAACCCTGAATCAATCATATATTAATGGATTGCGGTATTTTATTTTTTTTATGTTAATCCAGGGTTTTACTATTTTCAATTTTATAATACCTCTCCGGCTGAATTAATTTTGTGAATAATTTTCAGCTTTTACCACAGATGGGAACAGAATATTATTTTCTAAATGAATATGCCTGTGGAGATCTTTTTCAAATTCGTCCAGCAAAGCGTAAGTCACACGGAAAGTATTGCATGCATCCTTGGGAGGCACATAACCAGATGTAAGCTGGGAGATCTTCTCAAATCTATTGCCTTCTGCTTCGTGTTCTTCCATCATCATAAAAATGGGGTTTCTGACGGATCCAAAATGGGGAACATCCATACTTTTTCCTTCCTTTTGGTATTTGACCATTTTCCTGATATAGGGAAAAAGGATTAACTCTTCCTTTTTCATATGGGTGGTTAATTCCCCTGCCGATTCACTAAATAATCTGTGAACATCAAGTAATTCAGGGTGGGCATCACCATGGACTTTACACAGCTTACTGAGGTATTGCAATAGCAAGGGTACTCTTTCTTCTACATAGCGGTGATGAGTTTTTTCAATGTAATCAGCCAATAAATCCAATGGCCAGGAACTTACATTTAGGTTTTCCTGATCCCCAGTATTGAATACTTTTTCCAATTCCTGCTTTACGGCCTCCGGGGCTATTTTTTTCTTTTCGCATGCCTCTTCCAGGGTCCTTCCCCCTTTACAGCAAAAGTCAATGCCAAATGACTCAAATACAGTGGCCGCCCGGTAATCAGCAGCAACCATTTCTCCGATGGTATGATTATTTTTTGTGATCATAATTTATTATTTATTAGATTAAAAGACCTTTTTATCCCTTTTACAAGAAAATTTTTTTTATTGACTAAGGATTATTAAAACTTTTATTAAATTTTTCATTTTATTTTTTTCCTCATTTCGATTTTAAAATTGGAGAAATAAGATTACTTACATTCTATGCCCCTAAGGAATTTTTACAATACTTGAGCTCGTTCACTTGTTAAGTGTAATGAAAATCGCGTGACCCGCTTCCCAGAAACCAAGAATTATTATTTTTAGGTAACTCTTTGGATTTCCTCCCCTCAAATCAAACACTAACCCTTAGTGATACCATAATCCGAATTCAAATTGAGGATATTAGGTTTCTTTCCTAACCCATTACAAATATACAACTTTTTTATTTAGGACAATTTTGTCTTTTATTTTATTTCCCATTTTTCCTTTGATAATTGCCTATCCTCAAAAGAGTTCCTAAAATCATTTTCCCACTCCACAAATCCGGTGGATGTTTCAAAAAGGGTAAGCTTTTTAAGCTCAACATAATTAGGAAGAACTTGAAGTAATTTAAGCCTGATCCAATCCAAAATCCTTTCTGCTGTGGGTTCATACTCCATCCATAATATAGGCGAATTATCTTGACTATATTTTGCTATATTTTCAGGATTCTTTTTCAGCAAAAGAACATGATCCAAATGTGCAATAATATTTTTCTGAACAATTTTCTTCAAATCTTTAAAGTCCATGACCATATCATCCTCATTAAAGTTGTTCCTCGAAATGCTCACCTGAAGTTGATAACTGTGGCCATGGATATTACGGCAAGCCCCAATATAGTTAGATATCCTATGAGCAGTTTCAAACCTGAAAATTTTCGTGATACTCCACATCCATGTTTTTGTTTAATGGGAAATCAATGACTTTTTCTGCCACATCCAGCAAATTCCTGATTTCCAATATTTTTTGATTGAATTTATTCTTTTGAAATGCGTTATCCACCAGTTTTTTCCATTCCATAATTTTTGCTCCCAAAACTCCACGCTGGTAATTTTCGGACCTTAGCATTATAGCGGACATTTCTGTTTTCAATTGATTTAATAGATTATCAATCCCAACAGGGCATTCTCTCCTATCCAATTTTCCCTGGATCTGATTATTTTCCTTTTGGGTTGGCCCTATTATTTGAGTTTGATTTTGGGCAGAAAGTATTGTAAGTGCCACATTTTTGGCAAAAACCACCCCTTCTATTAATGAATTAGAAGCCAATCGGTTGGCCCCGTGTAGCCCTGTTCCTGCACATTCTCCTAAAGCGTATAATTGGGCTATACTACTTAAACCGTTTAGGTCAACTGAAATTCCTCCGCATTGGTAATGGGCCGCAGGGGCAATGGGTATCAAATCTTCAGCCGGATGAAGACCGATTTGACTGCAATTCAAAACCACTTGGGGAAATCGGCTTTCCAACTTTTCTTTGCCCAAATGACGGGCATCCAAATAAACATTTGGCATACCGGATTTTTGCATCTCCTCTTGAATTAAATGGGTCACAACATCCCTGGTGGCAAGTTCACCTCGGGAGTCTCCATTAAACAGAAACCTTTCCAATTGATAATTAACAATATGAGCCCCTGCTCCACGCAAAGCTTCAGTAATCAGTAGGGCCCTATCATTTTTCTTTTGGTGAATCGCGGTAGGATGAAATTGATAATGGTTCAAATCCCTTGTTCTGGCTCCTGCCCTGATGGCCATAGCCAAACCATCTCCGGTTGCAATCGAAGGATTAGTGGTTTTTTCAAACATCCAACCAGTTCCACCGGTAGCCAAAACCGTTGCCCCTGAAAAAATTCGAAATACCTCGTTTTTCGTTAAATCTACCCCCCAAGCCCCAAAACAAACTTTTTGATTTGCTTTTTCCTCCAAATCATTAGTGATCAAATCAATAGTAAATGTTCCTTTTAACAAATGGATATTGGGATGTTGCTTTATCTGCAATAAAAGTTTTTGGTGGATTTCCGAACCAGTACAGTCCTTATAATGCACAATCCTGGGTTGAGAATGGCCTCCCTCCAAGCCCAACACCAAACCTCCTTTTGAATCACGGTCAAAACCTACTCCCCAATTGGATAAGTCCTGGATTCCACTTGGGGCATTCTCTACCAAATATTTTACTACATGAGGGAAAGACTTATATCTTCCAGCTTCCATGGTATCCTGGTAATGGAAAAAAAAATCATCCCTGCTTGGATCCATAACAGCTGCCAGCCCACCCTGGGCATGTCGGGTATTGCATTCCCCTTCCAGGCTTTTGTCCAAAATGATGACCTTGCAATTGGGATCTTTCTTCACCAAATTCAAAGCACAGGAAAGTCCTGATACCCCACTTCCGATAATCAATACATCCGTTTCCATGACCATGGCTATTTAGCTTATGTTTAACATTTTTTGAATGGGTAATAAGGCTTTGGTTTGGATATCAGGATCCAAGGTGATTTCCGGTGCTCCAAGTTTTAAACATTGATATAAATTTTCCAAAGAATTCATTTTCATAAAAGCACATTCACTGCAGGCACAAGTATTATTTTCATGGCTGGGAGCCGGAATTAATACCTTTTGCGGAACAGCCTTTTGCATTTCATGTAAAATTCCGGCTTCGGTGGCAATGATATAAGAAGGGTGATCATCTTTTTGAACAAACTTTAACATGGCAGAGGTGGACCCCACAAAATCTGCAACTTTTAGCAAGTGGGGCTCTGATTCCGGATGGGCCACCAACTTAGCTTTGGGATATTTTTTCCAGACTTCCATGATTTTCTCTATTGAAAAGGCCTCATGAACCATACAAGCCCCCTCCCAAAGCAACATATCCCTGCCGGTTTCCCTGATCAAATATTTCCCCAGGTTTTTATCCGGGGCAAAAAGAATTGGCTGGCCTTTGGGAATAGATTGGATGATTTTAACAGCATTGGCAGAGGTGCAAATTAAATCACTCATGGCTTTTACCTCCGCAGAGCAATTGATATAACTGATGGCCAAATGATCGGGATACTGGTAACGGAAATTTGCAAATTCATCTGCTGAGCAGGCATCCGCAAGGGAACATCCAGCATCCAAATCCGGTAATAATACTTTTTTGTTTGGATTGAGAATTTTTGCAGTCTCTGCCATAAAATGAACTCCTGCAAAAACAATAATTTCGGAATCCGTTTGACTTGCCTTTCTGGACAATTCCAAACTGTCACCTACAAAATCAGCAATATCCTGAATGGCCTCCTCCTGGTAATAATGGGCCAGAATAACCGCATTCTTCTCCTTTTTTAGCTTCAGGATTTTATCCTTTAATTCTTCACTATTGTACATGCCTTAATCGTTTTTATCAATCAAACTGCCATATTTGGGGCCTCCAATTCTTTTTGAATCCTGGTCAACTCATTTTTTAATTGAGTTGTCAAAGCTTGGAAACCGTCTTTCTGCCCAGCAAACAGTTCCTGGTAATATTGCATGCCATCCAAAAGATTGTTTCTGAAACGATCCAGATAGGATTCTAACTTAGGGCTCTGCTCAACTACATATTTTTGAACTTCCTTTTTAAAATAATCCACATATAGCTGGAGTTCTTTGATAAACATTTGGGGTCTTTGAGGATCTAGCTTCAAATTGGCTTTTCCATATATATGGTCCACCATTTCCTTGAGACTATAAATCCCTTTGAAATAGGCCAAATTGGGTCCTGGACAAATGGTAACCGCATTCAGGTTTCTGGGGGGTTGGGTTCCATTGGCCAGTAAAGCAGGTGCACCCAACCCTTCACACAAACAATCTTTTTCCATGATCTGGTTGGCTTTTTCCTGAAATTGATCGTTGTCACCCAGGTCTTTTTTTAATTGTTTTAATTTAAGGTGCTGATATTGCCGGGATGCAGTGCAAATTGGTTGATCGGTAAATTCTGTATTAGAGGACAATACCTTTTTGTAGCAAGGGCTCCCCGGTCGGTTTTTGGCTATCCGTTCCTTTCTTTGTTTTTCTGCACTGCTGGTCCTTAAATTATTAAAGGGTACCCCTAAAGGAGAAGCATGACTTAAGTAAAAATCTTCTTTTTTGGCATCGACCAATTTTTGAAGGGTTTCGTTATCCACTGAGGTGGCTTCCGGTACCATGAGAAAGGGGCTTCCCCAGCCTGTCCCATCGAGGGAATAATAATCCAATAAAAACTGCTGTTCCATAGAATTTCCTATACCTCCCTGCGCGGTTATTTTCGGATTTAAAGGAAACTGGGGAATTTGTTTTCCTTCATTATTCCAAACTTCTTTGCATAAATCCCAAAGGGTATTGGAGAGCTCTTCCCTTTTGGTTTTAAACTCTTCCAATATGGGGCCCATCAACATTCCATCGGTGGCAAAAGCATGCCCTCCACAGTTTAACCCAGATTCTACGCGAAACTCTGATACCCATAATCCTTTTTTGGCTAGAAATTTTCCCTGGATCAATGCTGATCTAAAATCGCTGACTTTTAATATTATTTTTTTCTTGATGTCTCCATTTTTATCTGGAAAAAAATCCCCAAATGTTGCTGTATAGCTAAATAAGGCTGGGTTTAACCCAGCTGAAAAGACTACTGAAGCATTTAATTTGCTTTGGGCAAAACCTCGCAAGGCAGCCAAACCGTCAGAAAACTCACGAGGGAGTGGCTGACCATTTTCATCATAACTGAGTTTGTCCACCTTGGTCATAATATTCACATCCACACTTCCCGGAGTTATGGATCTTCTCAATAGTTTTTGCCACAATACCCTGTCTTCAGGCCCAGCTGTTTTCATTTTATTATACATAATAGAAAGCCAATGGGATGAAGGAAGCATCTCAAAATATTGGTCAACCTCCTTTCCTTCACCAAAAGGCTGTTCCTTAAGCTCTTTTATTTGACCTTGAATAATATCATCCAATAAGTCCAAATAGGCTGTGATCCGCTTTGCTCTGGCATCTTTTGAACCTTGGTCAATAATAGTAAAAGGTAAATTAAGTTTTTGGCTATAGACTTTTCTCATCTGTTCAATGAGCTCATCTTCCATAATGGAAACCACGCTGGATATTCCAAACCTGGCCACTTTCAATGGTGAGTCAACGGTATATCCCAGCCCCATCACAGGAATATGAAATTGATGAGGGTTTCGATTTTTGTGGTTCATAGAAATATTGGATTTGTTATTCAAAATCAACTTTTAATCTCTTGCAAAACTATTTCTAAAAGCCCAATTATTTAGGACAAAAAGGTATGATTTTTATCATGATTGGATATGATATATGTTGTAGCAAGGCCAATCCAGGTGAGCTACCTTGAAGAAAATTTTTAACCAAAAGCCTATTCTTCATGGAACATTTCGTCATAAAAAGAAACGGTAACTACGAGAAATTCCAACCTTATAAAATAAAAGACGCCTTGGAAAAGGCGTTCAAAAGTGTCCAAATCCCATTTGATCCAGAATCCTTCAAGGATATTATCGAAACCCTAAAAATGAAAACCACATGGGCAGTAGAGGACATTCAAGATTGCATTGAAAAAGTATTATTCCAGTACCAATACTTTGAAGTAATGCGTTCTTTTATGCTATACAGGCATACCCGAAAATTACAGCGTGAACATATTGCAGGCCTGAATGATGATACTACTTATGTCAATAGTACCCAAACTATAGAAGAGTATATTCAAGAGACAGACTGGAGAGTCAATGCCAATGCCAATACTTCCTATTCCAATGCGGGACTGGTGAATAATGTGGCTGGTAAGATCATCGCCAATTATTGGTTGGATAAAGTTTATAACAAAGAGGAAGGTTATGCCCATAGAAATGGGGACATCCATATTCATGACCTGGATTGTCTTACAGGATATTGTGCGGGCTGGAGTTTAAGGGCTTTGCTCAATGAGGGTTTTAATGGAGTTCGAGGAAGAATTGAGAGCAAAGCCCCCTCCCACTTTAGGGAAGCCTTAGGTCAAATGGCGAATTTTCTGGGTATCCTGCAAAGTGAATGGGCAGGTGCCCAGGCTTTCAGTTCCTTCGATACCTACCTGGCACCTTATGTCTTTAAAGACCAATTGACCTACTCCGAAATTCTGAAAGCGGTGAGAAGTTTTATTTACAATCTGAATGTTCCGGCCAGATGGGGACAATCTCCATTTACCAATATTACCCTGGACTGGGAAGTTCCCGAAGACCTTAAGGATCAATTTCCAACGAAACAAAACCACCACCTTTTCAAAAATTGTGTTGACCCTGATTTAATGGAAAAAGCCCGTCAAAGAGGGGTCAACACTCCCGGGGAATTAAGTTATAAGCATTTCAAACCGGAAATGGACCTGATCAACAAGGCCTATTACACCATTATGACAGAAGGAGATGCCAATGGTCAACCATTCACCTTTCCCATTCCTACTGTGAATATTACGGAGGAATTTGATTGGTATGGGAAAAATACAGACCTCTTATTTGAAAATACGGCCAAAACAGGCTCTTCCTATTTTCAAAACTTTATTGGAAGCCAATTTATTTTGGATGAAAATGGAAACCGGAAAGAAAATCCCAATGCTTACAAACCCAATGCCGTCAGAAGTATGTGTTGCCGGCTTCAACTGGATCTAAGGGAATTGTTGAAAAGAGGAAATGGATTGTTTGGAAGTGCGGAAATGACAGGAAGTATAGGCGTGGTCACTATCAATATGGCCCGATTGGGTTATCTTTTCAAAGGACAAAAGGGCAAACTTTATGAGCGTTTGGACCAATTGATGGACTTGGCAAAATCCACCCTGGAAAAGAAAAGAAAAATGGTTCAGGAAATGTATGATCGAGGCCTTTATCCATACACCAAAAGGTATTTGCCCCATTTCAGGAATCATTTTTCTACCATTGGGGTCAATGGGATGAATGAAATGATCCTGAATTTTACACAAGGGAAATCCAATATCACTCATCCTGATGGCATGGAACTGGCCAAGGAAATCCTTGATCATATCCGTCAAAAGATAAAAAACTACCAGGAAACCACGGGCAACTTATATAACCTGGAGGCCACTCCTGCTGAAGGAACCACCTACCGGTTTGCCAAAGAAGATAAAAAAAGGTTTCCTGGCATTATTCAAGCGGGTCAAGGGGAGCAGATTTATTACACCAACAGTTCACAGCTTCCCGTCCATCATACAGATGATCCATTTGAAGCTTTGCAGCTACAGGATGAATTACAATGTAAGTACACGGGCGGAACGGTGCTTCACCTTTATATGCGGGAAAAAATCAGTTCACCGGAAGCCTGTAGAAATTTATTAAGAAAAGTCATTTCCAATTTCCGCTTGCCCTATATTACTATGACTCCAGTATTTAGCATTTGTCCTGAACATGGATATCTCAACGGCGAGCACCAGTATTGTCCCAAATGTGATGAAATTTTAATCGATCAATTAAACCAAATCAATTAAATCCATGCAAAAAATTCTAAACACCAACTTATTAGAAAAACATACCGAAAAAAGAACAAAATGTCTGGTTTATACCCGGGTGATGGGGTATTACCGGCCGGTAGAAAGTTTCAACATCGGAAAAAAAGGAGAACATGAGCAAAGGGTCCATTTTACAGAGGAATGCCATAAGGCCAATTTATAATATTACCCCTTTTACTTTATTAGACTTTCCGGACAAAACAGCCTGCATTATTTGGTTTGCAGGCTGTAATATGCGTTGCCAGTATTGTTATAATCCGGATATAGTCCAGGGGAAGGGGAAACTATTCCTAAACCAAGCTTTGGAATTCATTCAATCCAGAAAAAATTTGTTGGATGGAGTAGTATTGAGTGGTGGGGAATGTACCCTTCATAAGGAAGCATTTATCCTTGCCCGGGAAGCCAAAAAAATGGGGATGTTGGTAAAGGTGGATACCAATGGTTCCTTACCAATGCGTCTTCAGCTACTTTTGGATTACAATTTGGTGGATTATGTGGCATTGGATTTCAAATCACTTCCCAAAAATTACCATATGATAACCGGGGCTTATGAATTCAGTAATTTTGAAAAATCCCTCCATCTTTTGATCCATTCCAAAATTGATTTTGAAGTTAGGACTACGGTCCATTCTGACCTGATCAGCCAGGAAGATCTGCACCGGATGGTTAAATTTTTAGAAAAAAGAGCTTACACAGGCAACTATTATTTACAAGCTTTTATCAACGATGTTCCAACTATTGGCAATATGGGCCCATCTGAAAATTTAGGAAATGTAGAAAAGCTTTCCACTGATAAAATAAAAGTCATTAAAAGGGAAAGTTAAGGATTGAGTATTTCCACATCTAATCAATTTAAAATTCAGCATTTCGATTAATTATAATTTATGAACAACTGGTTATTTGTGGTATTGTTGAATTGTCAAATTGTAGAAATATTGGGTTTCTTAATAACCTCAGTTCGATTTAATAAAACCCCATTCCGAAGGTAGAAAAGCCAAAATAAAACGTCCATCAGCAGATGTTTGCTATACCCCTAGTACAATAGATGCTTCAATTTCTAATTTCCGGCTTATTTCCCGTGCAATCTTTAAGTAATGTTCGCTTTTTCCGTTAAGATATTCGCTTATTCTAGAAGTGCTTACCCCTAAATATTCCGAAAGTGCTTTTTGGTTCAATCCACGTTCGTGCATACGGAGTCCTATGGCTTCTGTAAGACTTGGAGACTTGATAGGGTGATGTTTTTCTTCATAATCTGCAACCAAATCTGAGAGTAAGTTCAATTCCACATAACCTTTAGCATCTGGGTTTTCTATATTTTCGGGAACAGAAAGTAGCTCTTCTATTCTTTCATTAATGGCACTGTATTCTTTTTCTGACTTGATCATGATTCAGATGTTTTGAATGTCTTTTCAATTGTTATTTTATTTCTTTGTGCACCGGTATATAGTTAACCCTTAAAATCACCTTTGAGACTTTGTTGCCAAAAAGTATTGGATATTAATTCTTTATTAATTTTCAATCAAATAAACACTTGATTCACACCTTTTTAATACATTTGCTAGAATTTTAATTGATATTAAAAAACCACCAAAATGAGCCCTTTATCAAAAGTATTGGCCGCATTTCTATTATTCTTTATGACCCTTTCCTGTACACCTCAAAAAGAAACATTTCTTCAAAATAAAGTCATTGCCCACCGTGGTGCCTGGAAGTCCCAAGAGCTTCCCCAAAATTCTTTGGCTTCCCTGAACCGGGCCATCGAATTGGGCTGTGAAGGGACTGAATTTGATGTTTGGATGACCAAAGATGAGGTTTTGGTGGTCAACCATGATGCCGATTTCTATGGAATGCCCATTGAAACAACCAGCTATGCCAGTTTGCTGACCCAAAAACTGTCCAATGGGGAACACCTTCCCACGCTGGAAGAATATTTGAAAGAAGGAATGGATCAAACCAAAACCAAGCTGATATTGGAAATCAAACCCTCGGAAATCAGCCAGGAAAGAAGTGTTAAAATTGCCCAAAAATCAGTGGATTTGGTCTGGTCACTAAAGGCAGAAAATTGGGTGGATTATATCACTTTTGACTATGAGGCGGGAAAAAAGGTGATTGAGATGGACCCAAATGCCCGGGTTTCCTATCTTAATGGGGACAAAAGCCCTGCGGAGCTCAAAGAGGATGGATTTTTGGGATTGGATTACCACTATAAAGTATTAAAGGAGAATCCCCAATGGATTCAGGAAGCAAGGGAGTTGGGTTTAACCATCAATTCCTGGACGGTCAATAACAGAGAAGATATGCTCTGGTTATTGGAAGAAGGGACTGACTTTATTACCACCGATGAACCGGAAATGTTGCTAGAAATCGTCTCAGGCAAAACAAGTGAGGAAGTGGTTGATTAAGTTTTAAGATTGGAAGGTTGGACGGTCGAAATAATTTGAAAATAAAAATATATCCAATTTAATTTGTGTAATTAGTGGAGTTCTTCTGGGTTTTTGAAATTACTGAAATAAATATTTTTTGGGCAAGATAAATACAGCTAGGCATGACTAGTATTGTAAGGGCGGGTTTTAACCCGCTCTAGAGATTTAAGAATAGTTACCGGGAATGCCTTTAGGTATGGTTGATTTAAAGCTGTTAATAAATTAAGTCTCTTCCTTTCAATATATTTCACCTGCCGTGGCGCTGCCACTTTTGTGGTGCTATTTGGCTATTTTCACTAGGGATGAATTCCTAGGTTACAAGATGATGTGTGCCTCTGGTACTTATTTTGAATATATCCTATTCCAATCTCGGATAATCCTTTTTCTCCCCATTCGAAATAATATTGATGTCCTCCAGTTGATTTAATAAAATTCCTACCACTATTACATTAACCCATCTTTCTCCTCCCTATTTTCCTCATTTCCATCTACCCTATCCTTCAGAAAAAGAAACAGTTGTACTAAATTATTTTTAAAGTATTTTAGGTAAATTGTATACCTGTTTGACAAGTATTACCCAACCACCAACTGACCCGCTAATTTTTGATTACCGCAAGTTTTGTTTCATCTAAAATCAATTCAATATGCCACAAAAGAAAATTATTACGGTTATGGGAGCTACAGGTGCCCAGGGCGGTGGCCTGGCACGAGCCATTTTAAATGATAAAAACAGTGAATTTGCAGTCAGAGCTGTTACCAGGGACTCCAGCTCAAAAAAAGCCCAAGAACTGGAAAAAATGGGAGCAGAATTGGTAGAGGCCGATGTGGAAGACAAAGACAGCCTCAAAAAAGCTTTTGAAGGAGCCTATGGGGCTTATTTGGTGACCTTTTATTGGGACCATTTTTCTCCGGAAAAGGAATATCAACATGCCCAAAATCTGGCTGAAGCTGCTCATGAAGCCAAATTACAACATGTCATTTGGTCCACCCTAGAGGATACCCGAAAATGGGTGCCTTTGGATGATGACCGAATGCCAACCCTTCAGGGCAACTACAAGGTACCCCATTTTGATATGAAAGGGCAAGCCAATCATTTTTTTCATGATTTAAATGTGCCCACCACCTTTTTGCTGGCTTCCTTTTATTGGGACAACTTTATCTATTTTGGAGCCGGACCCAAAAAAGGTGAGGATGGTAAACTCTATTTGACCTTTCCCCTGGATGATAAAAAGATGGCAGGAATTGCTTCCGAAGATATTGGGAAATGCGCTTATGGAATATTTAAAAAAGGAAAGATAATGATTGGACAAACCGTCGGTGTAGCTGGGGAAAAGCTTACCGGACAGGAGATGGCCACTGCATTGACAAAAGCTATAGGCAAGGAAGTCATTTATAACAATGTCACTCCAGATACGTACCGGGGTTTTGGTTTCCCTGGGGCAGATGACCTTGGAAATATGTTCCAATTCTACCGGGACTTTGAATCGGTATGCAATCAGCACCGGGATGAAAAACAATCCAAAGAGCTCAACCCGGAATTAAAAACCTTGGAGAAGTGGTTGGGGGAAAATGTCTCAAAAATACCTTTGGATTAATTGATAACCTGATCTAGAATTTAAAATTGGAGAAACAATATCACTAACGTCATTTCGAGCCCTTTCGCGTTGGGGTAAGCGAGGGAAAAAGGGTGTGGAGTGTATACCTTTGACTGGACAATAAGTTAAGCTCTTTTCTTAAATTTGAAACAATGAGTAATAGAGAAAGGAGAACATTTGACAAGGCCTTTAAAACGATGGCCGTAGAGCTTCATTTGAATGGAAAAACAAGTACTGAAGTTGGAAGAGAACTTGGGATTGGACCAGACCTGGTCAGGCGTTGGGCCAGGGAATTTAAAGCAAGTGAATCCAGCAGCTTTCCCGGAAACGGGAAACAGCATCTAACAGAAGAAGAGAAAGAAATCCTTGCCTTGAAAAAAGCCCTGAAAGAAGCCGAACTGGAGCGTGATATTCTAAAAAAGGCAGTAAGCATCTTTTCCAAGGGGGACAACAAATATTCCGGTTCATAAGGGCTCACAGGCACGAGTTTGCTGTTGAAAAGATGTGCAGGGTTTTTAAAGTAAGCAGAAGCGGTTTTTATGGCTGGCTTAACCGAAAACCATCCAAATGTGCTGAGGAGCGAGAAGAAGTATCCAGGGAAATCCATAAAATCTATGCTGAAAGCAAGTGCCGGTATGGAAGTCCGAAGATAACCATTGAGCTTAGGGACAGGGGCTTTTCGGTGTCCAGGCCAAGGGTTGCCAGGATAATGAAAGCAAATGGGCTCAGGAGTGTGATATCGGGGAAGTTCAGTGTCTGTACCACTGAATCTAACCACAGTTTCAGAATCAGTCCGAACCTGCTTAACAGGAACTTCAGCCCTGATGGCCCTGCAAAATCATGGGTATCGGACATTACCTACATCTGGACAGAAGAGGGATGGCTTTACCTGACCATGATCATGGACCTGTATGACCGTAAGATAATCGGATGGTCGATGTCCACCACCATGCATGCCGGGGCAACAGTTATACCGGCATGGCGAATGGCACAGATCAACAGGCCTTTTTTCAGAGACCTGGTTTTCCATTCAGACAGGGGCGTACAATATGCCTGCGGTGAATTCAAGAATGAACTCGATTCTGAAAAGGTGAGGCAGAGCATGAGCAGAAAAGGAAACTGCTGGGACAATGCAGTAGCTGAAAACTTCTTCAAAATCCTGAAATCGGAAACAGGATACCGTAAATACGGATCAGTAATGCAAGCAAAACAGGAAATTTTCGAATTTATTGAAATCTGGTACAATAGGAACAGGAGACACTCCTCACTTGGGTACCTATCACCTGATCAGTTCGGAAAAACCAACAAAAAAATTACCGTATAAAGACTGACCTCGAAATTGTCAGGGTGATTTTTTTTTCAATATCGCACTGACAATTTGAGGAGCCCGCGGCAGGCGTTATTATATTAACATAGAGCTTAATCATTTGTCCAGTTTTTTGTTGCAAATCCAGTGGGCCATCTCCTTTTTACAGGATTCCTACCCCGCCTCCAATGGATAGGAATGACGCCCTTGTAACTCGAACAAAGCTTAATGAGCTCCTAGATTTGAAAAGCTAAAAGCCCGCCAAAGTAATTTTGGCGGGCTTTCTTAGGTAAACAGGTTTGATTATAATATTAACAAATTAGCTTATTCAAATTTTATTTGGATGAAGCTCCAATATAACAAATTCTTATTTATTGACCCTAACTGCTTCAGGTTTTATATTTTACATTAATTGCCAGTAATGGATATGGTTTCTAGAGATAAATCAATTTGAATGGTATAGTCTCCAGCTTCACTTTCAGAAACTTTCCATTTATTATCCGGCCCTTCACAAGCTTGGGTAAAGATAAAGTCTGTATTACCGATGGGTTGACCAGAGGTTGCTGCATTGATCCATTCTCCATCGCACCAATCCCCTTTGAATTTAGCGATTTTAAATTCTCCGGCGGTTAATGGTCCAGAATAGGTAAAGACCGCCCCATCTTTTTCCATAGGCATTGGACCTTGAATGTCCCAACCATTAGGACCAGCATCTCCAATTATATACAGATTAACCGTACTTATATCGATAGTCAGATTCCTTTGATCCAATGTAATTTTGTAATACCCCACTTGCTCAGCGTCCACTTTCCATTTGTAATCAGGATCACAACCAGATAACTGAATTATCTCATTGTTAGAAATATCTTGTCCATCGGTTGTTGGCCTATACCATTCGCCACACCAATCACCTGTGGCTCCGGCAAGAATTTTAAATTGACCCTCGGTCAACATCCCTTCATAAGTAAAAACAAAAGGATCATCTTCACTTTGTTTAAATGCTGTCGGGCTATCTATGTTCCAGCCACTTTCACTGGCATCACCAACGATATATAAATTTTCAAATGCAGGTCCCTCTTGCTTTTCAAGCGTCAGGATTAATTCACTCAAATTTACAGTCACCAAATACATACCAGCCTCAGAAACATTGAATTGTTCATCAGGTTCCTCATCACTGTCCCGGTAAAATAATGAAAATTCTCCTTCCCCTTTATTGTATGAAGGAAGGAATTCACCTAAATCTGTGATGAATTTAAAATTACCTGGAGTCAAAGCTACCTGTCCCCTAAACTTGGTTGGGTCCTGCGCATCAGGAATCAAAGGGGTAGCTTGATTGGCATCCCAGCCATTGGGACTGGCATCCCCGATGATGTACAAGGTGGAGGTTACCGGATCAAAAGGAATCACTTCCAATTGTATAGCTTCTGAATATACCGGATCAATGGAATCATCTTTTACTATTGTCACCAACCTGGCTTCTAAGCCATGCGTCTTTCCAGCCTCCAAGCCAAATTCATTCTTCACCATGGTATTGAATTCACCCACTTTGAATTCGCTTTGGTAAACCTGACTGCCAAAATTTAAAGTAAGGCCATTTTGAAAATCCCCACCTTCCCTGACCAATTGTAAGGCATAATTTATCCTGGCATTGGTGCCTCGGTTGGATCCCGCTGTCCAGGAGAAAGTTAGGGCATTTTGACTACTGTTTTTTTGCTTCAGTTGAAGGGAAGTGGTTGAAGCAGAAAATTCTGCTGTACGGTTAATCGATGGACTTATCACCTCCTCTTCCTGACAGGAAAACAAAGCTACCATCATAATCCCTAAATAGGTTAGGGTCCAGTTTACAGTTGAAATTAATTTATTATTAGTAAATATTTTCATGATAAAAAGGGTTAAATGGGTTAAATATTTTCAGTTATTCCAAAACGAGCATGTCCCAAAATTCCAGGGTTGGAAGTGTGATGGATACTTGATCGCCTTGTTGTTTAAAGTCCAATTCTTTAGCTGAACAGCCATTAAAATCAGGTGAGGCCAACCAGACTTTTTGAACCGGCTTGGAAGATTGGATCACAACATGAACATTCTCCTTTTTTTGGGGATAGGCTTGATTGCCATTATTGTCCCTCCAATTCAAAGTGGTTGCATTGCTAAAATTCAATAAGTGAATCACCTGTTTATCCCCGACTTCTTTTCCTACCACGGACACCTCACCTGCCTGTGGAGGCCAGGAACCAAAAGAAACCTGCCCATAACTGGAAACCACTGGGTCATTAAAGCTGCCTCCATCCCGAAGTAGATTTTGATAGGCCACCATAAAATCATAGTACTTCACCAACCGCTCCTTGAGATCTTTTCTCATCTGTAGGTTATTGTTGGGGAAATACTCCTTACCCAACATATGCTCACCCAATTCAAGATGAGCTCCTCCAAAGGCAAAAATCACTGCATCCGTCAGCAAAACTGCCGGGGTATTGAAATACCCTGCCTGATCAGCCAAATCATAATTCATATAGGCCGCCAGAACACTGTTTTTTTCTCCGTTACTGTATTCATGATTGTTCTGGATAATTTCAGCCAGATGCTCATAACGATCATTGGGACCCCAAACTTCCGTGTATAGGAATCCGGTTTCAGATTGGCCAATCCCATCCTGCCCATATTGATTTACCGCATTTAACACCAGCTCTTTTTGTGGATGGCCATCTTTAATAGCCTCAATAAATGGCTGGTAAGTATTCTCCAATTGGACTGAATTTCCCTCATAAGTGTAGAGGGCTTTGTTCCTTTTGCCCAGTTGGTCCATATGAAATCCATCAAAGGGCAACGCTTCATAAACTTCCTGGTTTTCCTGGATCAAATAATCCTGCCAGGAAGAGTTTGAGGGATCCAGCAAAAAGATGTCACTGACAAAGGGAGGTTGGGGAAGGGGATGCAAATCTTTTTGCTGATGATTCGGGTCCGTGTACAAGAACCATCCGGGGGAAACACCATCCTGTTCGGCCGTTTTCATGGCCCCAAAAATAAGGTTGTAAAACATGGCTTTCATTCCTCTATCATGGGCCTTGGAAATATATTCTTCAACGGTAGAAAAATAAATCTCCCGATTGATGATATCCCTCCAAACAGGTTCAGGATCTTCTGCTGATCCAGCCAATGGGCGGTGATGCTGGTAATGCCAATCATAAAATTGAAGGCCATTGATATGATAGCGGTTTAAATTAGTAATCACCTCCCCCACTTCTTCTTCATTCATTTGAGGAAATTTGGAAAGAAACCCATACCGGGGAAAACGGGTCCAATCTGAGCTAACATCTACCCCCACACTGGCTAAAACTTCCTCTCCACCATTTTCATCTGGTCGGGTAATCTTGACCAAATAACCTTTAAAATCAGTTTCTGGGGCAGTCCATTCCCAATTTTTTGAGGACAAGGGATTTTCTTCCACTACCTTTCCCAATAAGGTATAACTCACCTTTGAATTGGAAGGCACATCACCTTGGATCCTGAATGCTATGGTTTCACCCGGATTATATTTGGCTTTATTGGTGGTTATATCCAGGGTAATTTGTTCTCCCTTATCCACAGAGTCCGGACGTGGTTCCTCCTTATTGTTACAGCCTAAAGAAAGTATCAACAATACCCCAATTAGTCCTGTCATAATTTTTGTTTTTTTCATCACTTTTCGAGTTTTGGTATCAAAGCTCCCTTATCCAAATATTCCGGTAACTGATGGGCTCACTAGGATCCCCATGATCCTGAAGCTTAATAGAACCTTTTTCATGATACGTGTATTTGGGAAGTCCTGTGAATGGCGTATGACCTTTGATCTGGGTGTTGTTTTGAATCACCACTCCATTATGGATGACAGTCACCCTTCCTGGAGAAAACAGGGTTTTATCTTCCTTGAAACGGGGGGCAGTATAGATAATGTCATAGACATTCCACTCGCCTGGAGCCCTCATTGCATTTTTCAAAGGAGGGGTTTGCTTATAGATACTTCCTGCCTGGCCATTACTATAGGTGGGATTGTTGTAATTGTCCAGTACTTGCAATTCATACCTTCCTTGTAAATAAATTCCGCTATTACCCCTAAACTGGCTTTTCCCAGTAATATTTTCCGGAACCTTCCATTCAATATGCAATTGGAAATCATTAAATTTCTCAATAGTTTGGATATCTCCTGTTCCTTTATTCACAGTAAAAACACCATTTTCAACAATCCATTTAGCAGGTCCCCCCTTTACACTTTCCCACTTTGACAGATCTTTGCCATCAAAAAGCACCAAGGCATCTGAAGGTGCCGTCATAGCAGCATTTTCGGTTATTTCGCCCGGACTTATTATGGGCACTTTATGGTCCCAAAATTCCGTCATTTCCGGGGTCATTTGTGGACCTTTTTGCTCTTGGGCCTTGACCTGCGCAAAGGCTAATACGCATAAAACAAAAGAAAGTATTTTTGGTATTTGATTATATGTATCCATGTTTTTGATTTAATTATTTGTGACTATTGTTAATTAAGGCAGCCATAAAACCTCAGTTCGAGTTATAAAAACGTCACTCCGATCCGTGGGAGGCGGAGTGGGAATCCTGTAAAAACAAGATTGCCTGTCCTCCGGGAGGTGCCCCCTTTCCCTCCCTACTCTCAGAGCTAAAGGGCTACCATTGATGAGAACCTTGTCATGCTGACGACAGGAAGCATCTCTTTCGAATACGGTTTGAAATAGAGATCCCTCCTTTGTCGGGATGACAACGCTCCGAAACCCACGTTATTCAACTCCTTTATAATTGAGAAAATGTTGAATTCTCACAAGGACGTTAGCGATCATATTACACTACTTTTAAAATCGAACTCAGATTAATAAGCCAATAAATCTATACACTTGGCAAGTTCCAGGGGGCTCGATAAATTGCTTTGGCCATTTCATTGGCCTTAGGATTATCGATAAATTGGTTTTTATGATCAACCCATTTTAATGCAGTACCAAGACGGTAGGAGATGTTTCCTATCTGTGCATTGATGGCTGCATTTCGCCCCATTTCAATTGTGCAATTGGGTTGTTGCCGGTTCTTAATGCAATCCAGGAAATTACGGGTGTGGTGATCAAGGCCATAAGACCAGGCGCCTGGTTTTCTCTGAATGGGTATGGGGTCCACCATATATTTATCCTCATTGACTTCAGGGTATATTTCCCAGGTATTTCTATTGATAACTAGTGTGCCATTATTGCCTACAAAGGCGACTCCTGGTTCCCCGCTTTGCCTGTTATATGGCTCTCTTCCCGTACCCAGGGATTGTTCCCACAGCATAGAAAATTCTCCAAAATCATAGACCGCGTTCAGGGTGTCAGGTGTTTCTGCCGCACTTTGAGGATTACCATATTTTCCTCCGACTGCCGATACCAAGCCAGGAGTGGACACTTCCATTCCCGAAAGGACCATATCAATCATATGGACCCCCCAGTCGGTCATCAATCCCCCTCCATAATCCCAGAAATACCGGAAATTTCCATGAAAGCGGTTGGGGTTAAAAGGTCTCTTTGGTGCTGGCCCCAGCCACATATCGTAATCTACCCCTTCAGGAACTGGTTGATTCGCTTTGGTTGGAAAACTTCGGCCATAATTTACATAAGCCCAGGTTTTCGCAGATCTGATCTTACCTAATTTTCCGGAATTGAGATACTCCAAAGCACTTTTCCAGTGAGGGTCGCTACGTTGCCATTGTCCCACTTGTACAATGCTGCCATACCTATTTTTGGCAGCCACCATCAGGTTACATTCCTCAATACTATTTGCGATGGGTTTTTCTACATATACATCTTTTCCAGCTGCACAGGCTTCGACCATTTGAAGGCAATGCCAATGATCAGGTGTACCTATGATTACGACATCGATATCCTTGTTTTCCAGCAATTTTCTATAATCGCTATAAAGGGAAGGTTTTATACCAGTATTTTTTTCCAGTTCTCCTGCACGTTCATTCAGGATTTTCCTATCCACATCACATAGTGCGGTGCACCTTACATTTTCGTGAGTGAGAAAGGAGGTCAGATTGGTCCACCCCATACTCCTACAGCCAATTAGGGCCACGTTAACCATCTCATTGGGCGAAAAAGGGGATTTGGATTGTTTTGCTGTATCAGCAAAAAGAGTATTTCCCGGTACAGCTGAAAGCCCTAATCCGGCTACCAACTGGGTGGAATTTCTCAAGAAATTTCTTCGTTTTGGGTTCATTATTAATTTCTTTTGGTAAATGAATCAAACAGGGTAAAACAGAAGGTTCTACCCTATTTGAAAACATTTTTGTTTATTTAATACCCCATATTTTGGGTCAGGTTAGGATTAACATCTATTTCTTTTTGAGGAATAGGAAACAATAGGTGTTTTTCTGATGCATTGGACTTTCCAATGGAATGAAGAAAATCCAAGCCATATTGTCCTCCATTGACCCGGATCAGGTCAAACCAGCGTTGCCCCTCAAAAGCCAATTCTATTCTTCTTTCATGCAGGACTTTCATCCTAAACTCCTCTTGGGAAAGGCCTGAAACAGGGTCCAACCCTGCCCTATCCCTCACTTTATTTAGTGGGGTTTCTGCCTCCGAAGTACGGCCCAATTCATTTAAAGCTTCAGCTTTCATCAGCAATACATCAGAAAAGCGGAGTACTGGGAAATTAAGAGGATTGGTATCATAATTGGGTGAAATGCTTTTGGGCACCAAAAATTTCCTAAGGTTGTACCCTGTGGTGGAATAATCTGAATCATATTCCTGACCGTCAAATTGGGGCCCTTCTTCGTAAAGAATGGTGGCATCTTTTCTTAAATCCCCCTCTTCATAGGAATTCACAAATTCCTGCGTAGGCTGATTCCAACCGTAGCCACCTGCTACCATATCTGCATTTCGAGGTCCTGTAAAGGTGCTTACCCAAGAAGCTTGGTTTTCATTTCCCCAAAAACTATTACTGGTTTTTCCAAAATATTGCACCTCAAACAAAGACTCCTGGTCATTTTCGTGTTGGGCATCAAAATTCTGTTCATAAATTGGATTCAGTTCATATCCCAATGCTTCCACTTCTGCAATCATGTCCAATGAATTCTGATACTGACCCAAAGTCAAGTAAACTTTGGCTAGCATACCGGCTGCAGCCCCCTTACAGGCCCGGCCAAGATCATCAGCTGCATAATTTGATTTGGGAGGTAACAAATCAAAAGCCATTGAGAAATCGTTAATGATCAAATCAAAAACTTCTTCTTTGGGAGTACGAGTAGGTCTTAAGTCATCTTCCGGATTTTGTGGTTCAGTGATTAAAGGAACATCCCCAAAATACCTTACCAGGATAAAATAATAGTGAGCTCTCAGGAAATGGGCTTCCCCTAAGATCCTACTTTTTAACTCCTGGTCAATTTCCATTTGAGGCACATTTTTCAATACCGTATTGGCTCTCAAAATGCCCGGTGCAGGCCCTCTCCAAAGATCAAGAACGCCTGGATTATCCGTGGCGGTGACAAAATTGGCCATATCCTGGGTTTCCCGGCCATCATCACCACCGCCTGCACCCACAATGCTATTACCAGCCATAATATCGGAAGTCCACATCCGCATATTGTATAATTTTGGCCATTGAAGGGGCTGATATGCCCCATTAATGGCATTGATGGCATCTTCTTCAGTGCGGAAGAAGTTGGAGGTATTGATAGTATCCAGGGGCTGCTTTTCTAAAATATCACTGCAAGCTATAAGGGTTGTGCTAGCCAAAAGGGCTATATATATCTTTTTAATAATTTTCATTTGATTTTGGGTTTTAAGTTTAGAAACTCAGGTTAACACCTAGGGTAAGCGTACGGGTTACCGGATAGACATTAAGGTCAATTCCATTTATAGGAACTTCCGGATCCATTCCCTGATATTGGGTAAATGTGTAAAGGTTTTGGGCTGAACCATATACCCTCAATTTTGACAGGCTAAAGCGATTCAAAATACTTTCAGGAAAATTGTAACCTAGGGTAACATTTTTGACCCGGAGGTAAGAACCATCCTCTATGTACCGGTCCGATGGACGGGTATTTTTATTAGGATCATTAAATACTGCCCTGGGCATTTCATTACTTGTTCCCTCTCCAGTCCATCGATTTAATGTTTCGGTGGTTTGGTTTTGGGCTACAGCCATTCCTTCTGCCCAAATCCGGTTGGCATTAAAAATCTGATTGCCTGCTACCCCTTGAAGGAAAAGAGAAAGGTCAAAGTTTTTGAAGGTCAAATTATTGTTCAGGGCGAAAATGAAATCCGGATTGGGATTGCCAATAAAGGTCCTGTCCTCATCATTGATCACCCCATCATTGTTCAAATCTTTAAACTTGATATCCCCTGCTGAAGTCCTGTTGAACGGATCCGATCCCCCAACCTGTACAGCATAATTTTCAACTTCCTCCTGGGTTTGAAATAAGCCATTGGTCACAAAACCATAAAATTCATTGATGGATCTACCTGCTTGAATTCTGGCCAAATTGTAATTAAACCCAACACTTCCGGTGGTCATGGGCACAGTATCATTCAAGCTGATGACTTCATTATGATTGTAGCTTACATTGAAATCAGAAGTCCAAATAAAATCTTCCCTTTGAATATTGGTGGATCCAATGCTAAGTTCAATCCCCTTATTGCTGATTTTACCGGCATTGATTTGAGGTACAACTATATCCGAGTAGCCAGTGGAAACAGGAACGGCCATTGGAACCAACATGTCGTTGGTGTTTTTGATATACCCATCTAAAGTTACTGTCAACCTGTCTTGCCATATTGAAGCATCTATACCAACATTGATTTGCTCTACGGCTTCCCACCTGACATTAGGATTGGGCATGATGGCTGGAACTACCGTGGGAACCAGGGTACCATTAAAATTATATTGGCCTGTGCTTAAAGCAGAAGCAAATGAATAATTACCTATTTCCTGATTTCCGGTTACTCCATAACCAGCCCTGATTTTCAAGTCACTGATAGCTACCGATTTAAAAAACTCTTCATTGGAAACCCTCCAGGCAAAAGATCCGGAAGGAAAAACACCCCATTTATTTCCCGCGCCAAACCGGGAAGATCCATCCCTCCTTAAAGTACCGGTCAACAAATATTTGCCTTTATAATCATAATTTGCACGAGCCATATAGGACATCAATCCCCACTCAGAGGCATTTCCCCCCAAAGTAGGCTGTTCGGTACCATTGTCCAGCTGCTGGGTCACCTCGCTGGCAAAACCCTGGACGGAACCTCCCATAAAGTCAAAGCGATTTTCCTGCATACTGGTCCCAAGCATGGCGGTAATTTGGTGATCTCCAAAAACTTTCCGGTAAGTCAGGGTATTGTCCCAAAGCCAGGTAATGGATTTATGGAAATTCCTGGACAGAAAAGCTTCCGGTTGTGGAATTGGCTGCCAGTCGTAGGAAGGAGACCATGTTCTGGTATCCCAAAAATTAGCCTGGATGCCAGCTGTGGATTTAAAGCTCAGGTTTTCGGTAATTTCCAAATCACCATATACGGAGCCCCTAATATTATAGCCTAAGGTTGAATTTTCAACCAAGCGGGCTTTTCCAATCGGGTTGGAAATATCCCCATACCAGGAAGGCCTACCAACAGGACCTGCATAGGATCCATCCTCGTTGTAAATGGATTGGGTAGGCAATGCAGCCATCGCATTACGAATACTGTAATCGCCACTTTTGTTGACATCGTGGTTTAAAGTCAAATTATTGCCAAATTTTAACCTATCAAATACCAACACATCAGAGTTCAACTGCAGTGTGTACCTTCTATATCCCGTTTCCATGACCACTCCTTTTTGGTCCAACACACTGGCGGAAGCGTAAACATTGGACTTTTCATTTCCATTGGAATAAGACAAGGAATAACTCTGCTGGGGAGCTGTCCTAAATAAGGTTCCTAACCAATCAGTCCCTTCCCCCCAGGATGATGGATCAGAAAAATCAGGCCGGGTTTCAAGGCCATTGTTTTCCATCATCTCATTGTGCAAAACTGCAAACTGAGCCGCATTTAACATCTCCAGGGGATTGGCCACCTGCTGAACCCCGCTATAAACGTCAAAGTTAAGGGAACCTTCCCCATTGGCTCCTTTTTTGGTAGTGATGATGACTACGCCATTGGCTCCCCTTGAACCATAAATGGCTGCAGCTGAAGCATCCTTCAAGACCTGTATGGATTCCACATCATTCATATTGATTTGGTTGAGTCCTGAAGTGGTAGGCACTCCATCTATTACCAATAGTGGATTACTATTATTGATGGTTCCTGTACCCCGGATTCTAAAAGTGGCATCCGCACCTGGCTGGCCGGAAACAACCACCTGTACACCAGCCGTCCTTCCCTGGATGGCATTACTTACAGTAGGCACGGGCATGGATTTGATATCTTCTGTATCCACACTTCCAATAGCCCCGGTAATGTCCTTTTTCTTTTGGCTGCCATAACCTACTACAACCACTTCATCCAGGGATTGCATATCTGCTTGAAGCGTTATATTGATGGTTGATCTACCATTGATAACTACTTCTTGCTTTTTATAGCCCACAAAAGAAAAGACCAAAGTGCCATTTTCGTTTTCTTCAGGAATTTTCAGTTCATACCTTCCCTCCAAATCCGTAATGGTCCCAATATTGGAACTTCCTTTAAGTCTAACGGTAGCTCCGGGAATGGATTCCCCACTCGGATCATTAACTGTTCCTTTTACCAGCTGTGTATTTTGGGCCTTTGCCGAAGAAACGATAAACAGAGCAATGGCCATCCATAAAAAGATGATCAACATCTTTTTTGGAAGAGACCAGGACTGGTGTTGGTAAGACCAGCCCAAATGATTTCCCCGTTTTGGGTTAAGTAAAATTCGATTCATAAATTTTGGGTTTGATTTAATTGAAATTGATTCCAATGCTTTTTCAAGCACCATGATTCAAAATTGCCCTTAAACAAACCCGAATTCAATTTTATGATAAAAGAGGTAAAAAATAACCAACTTAATAAACTTTTAAAACTTTATAAACCAGCTACTTACAGTATTTTCAAGCTTGTAAAAAAGTAAATAAAAAGTAACCTCAATTGATATGAATAAATGGGGAATTGGGCTTAGCTCCCCTATTTTCGAATGAAGAATTGGATTATTTATTAACTGGTTTCAGTTAAAAAGGCCGGGACTATAATCATTAACTTATTTTTCAATTTATCGATGGCAAATTATTTTAGGCTGAATTAAAAAAGGGTTCCCGACTCGGGAGGCTCTGAAGAGCAAAGGTCCAAGTCACTGCTTCCTTACCTTCGGCAGGTCAGCTGAAGAGTTGGACCATTCAGGAGAAGTAATACCTTTGTTTTTGTCCTCACCTAGGTGAAGAATAAACCGTCTATGGTGACTGGGTGTAATTTGCAATTACACCCTAATATCCTAGCCAATTTCCAATTGCAAAAAAACCAAAAATCACCAATAATCTACCTCAATTAACCCTTTGAGTCCTGAGTAGTTTCTGGCGCTTGAACACAAATAATCTTCAGGTTTCTCCACTAATCCTGCTCTAACTGGATTTTCATGGATGTATTTGACTCTGCTTTCGGTCATTTCATGTCGGTAAAGTTCTATAGCATGGTTCTCATGAGTCCAGAACTGCATGCCTCCAGACCTTTTGTTGAATTTTGCATGGTAAATAAAGATCATCTTCAACCATTCTTTCCTACTTTCTTGTTGATTCTCCAGAATCATGGCAAGTAGTTTCTTGCTTGTAAACTTTTTGAAATCACGTACCCATGCTGAAAATTTCCCGTCTTTTTGCTGAACCACCAAATGAATATGGTTTGTCATGATGACATATCCAAAAAGGTAAAGTCCTTTTTCTTTTCTGAAATAGGTCAGGTTTTCCAAGACGAAGTCCCTATAGACTTTTCTTGAAAAAACATCAGCCCAACCTACCACTTGGAAGGTTAAAAAACAAGGCATTTCCTGATCTCTTGCCTGATAGGCTTCACCCATATCTAAAAGTAATTCTTGTAAACCCGAATTGCAAATTCTAATAATAGGAAGGTGTATATGCAATCTACACCTAGTCCTCCGCCAATCTTCACCCAGTGGGGGGCGAATAGCCCTATCCAAAAAAGAATATTATTAAAAATCTTTCCAAAGATCTAATAAAGGGGCGATAAAAAGGCGTAGCACAGTCTGGAGGCTCTGAAGAGCAAAGGTCCAAGTCACCGCTTCCTTTCCTTCGGCAGGTCAGTTAAAGACTTAGACCATTTGGTGCTTCCCCTAAAGGGAATAAAGGGATCCGGGTGGGGAAATTCAAATTTTCATTTTATCGATGGCATATTTCTTAAGTAAATAAAAAAGTGTTCCACAGTCTGAAGACTGTGAAGAGAAAAGGTCCAAGTCACCGATTCCCTTTCCTTCTGCAGGGTTGCTGAAAAATTAGGTTATTTCACCCGTTTTTTCCATTTTTTCGGGTGTTGGTTTGTATGGAATACCTATATGACATCAATATCATTTCCATTTACAACATACAAAACAAGGTAGGGAAACCGATCTATTACAAAAGCCCTGACTTTCTTTTTGAAACGAACCCGGTAAGTTGTAGGATTGCTTGCTATGGCCTTTCCTGCTGCATCAATTGCATCCAAAAATTCTTCCCCTAAACCTTTCTTTTGCTTTTCATACCAAAGATAGGACTCGAAAACATCCGATTCCGCCTCTTCGGACAGTTGGTAATTATAGGGCATCCTTAGCACGTTTTCTTATCCTGTCTTTCACAGTATCCCATGGGGAAAACTCCATTTCCCCATTTTCATACTTCTCAAACCTAGCCTCCAGTTCTTTTTTTTGTTCTGGACTTAATTCAATAGTACTTTCCTGTTGCTCTTTTAGCCCTTGAAGCTTTTTCAGGACAGTCTTGTCCTGAAGCTCAGTAAGCCAGTGGATAAGATCGATTTTAACAGATTTTATATCCATTTGTTCCCTTTGTAGTTCTTTCCTAAAGGTAACGATTTTTTTGAACGTTGAGATTCATTACTCTCCAACATGGAAAGTATTAACTGGAGTGGTGGGAATTAAAAAAAGGATACCACAGTCTGGAGACTGTGAAGAGTAATGGTCCAAGTCCCCGCCTCCCTTGCCTTCGGCAGGTCAGCTAAAGACTTGGACCATTCAGAAAGATTTGAGCGGGCAGGACTTCCCCTAAAGGAGATCGAGGGGCGGGTGGGGAAATCCTTCACTTTAACTATGTTATAGGGAATTGCAGAGGAAAAAAGTCAGCAGAATGACAAAAAACCCCAAGAAAAAATCCCTGGGGTTTGTTGGAAAAATTAACTTAAAAGAGGCCTTAAAGTTTCTTCAATCCTTTCAATTCCGATTTTTCCGCTGGAATTATACTTATAGCATAACCACCTCCTGGTGCGGACATTTGTTTGAGTTTGGATTTATAATCCACTGCAAACTTTTGTATGGTATAGGATTGTGGATTGGTTTTATAATGGGCATCTTTTCCATCTGCATAAATAGTGGCTATATAGGTTTTACCTTCATCCAAGAAATCAAATTCAACCTCGGAAGTCCGCTCTTCCAATCCATTGACATTTCCTACAAACCAGTTTTCACTTCCTTTTTCTTTCCTGGCTACTGTGATATAATCCCCTGGTTCTGCTTCCAGATAAATGCTTTCATCCCAATCAATGGCCACATCTTTGATAAACTGAAAGGCATCCATGAACCGGTTATAATTTTCCGGTAAATCCGCTGCCATCTGTAAAGGACTATACATGGTCACATATAGCGCCAATTGGTTGGCCAAAGTGCTGTTGACATGGGAGTCATTTTCAGGATTCACCTTGCTGAGGTCCATTTCAAAAATCCCGGGTGTATAATCCATTGGACCACCCAACAAGCGGGTAAAAGGCAAAATGGTCACATGGTTGGCTTTGGATCCACCAAAGGCCTGGTATTCCGTGCCCCTTGCAGATTCATTACCGATCAGATTGGGATAGGTTCTGCAGATTCCAGTAGGCCTTACTGCTTCGTGAGCATTCACCATAATCTGGTAGTCGGCTGCTTTCTCCAAAGCATATTGATAATGATTTACCAACCATTGGCTGTAGTGGTTTTCACCTCTGGGAAGTATATCCCCTACATAACCACTTTTTACTGCATTGTAGCCATTGTCCTTCATTAATTGATAGGCTTCATCCATATGCCTTTCATAATTCCGAACAGAACCGGAAGTCTCGTGGTGCATGATCATTTCCACCCCTTTGCTTTTGGCATAATCCCTGACTTCTTCCAAATCAAAATCGGGATAAGGAGTTACAAAATCAAATACATAATCCTTGGAATGGCCAAACCAATCTTCCCAACCAATATTCCATCCTTCTACCAAAACCCCATCAAATCCATGCTTGGCAGCAAAATCAATATACTTTTTCACATTGGAGGTAGTGGCGCCATGCTTTCCATTGGGTTCGGCTTCCTCATAATCGGTAACTCCCAATTTGACAGCAGAATAATCATCGGTATAAGCCCAGCTGCTTTTTCCGGTGATCATTTCCCACCAAACGCCCACATATTTCATAGGTTTGATCCAGGAAGTATCTTCGATTTTGTTGGGTTCATTGAGGTTAAGGGTGATTTTGGAAGCCAAAATTTCCCTGGCATCATCGCTTACCATTACCGTTCTCCAGGGAGTTTCGGCAGGTGCCAGCATAAAGGCCTTGTCACCATTTACATTTGGGGTTAGCCAGGATTCAAAAACCATGGATTTATCATCCAAATTCAAATGCATTGCTGGGAAATTGATCAAAGCTGCTTCATGAAGGTTGATATAAAGACCATCCTCAGTTTTCATCATCAAAGAAGTCTGCACTCCTGTGGGTGAAAAAGAAGTTTGGGAAACATTATCTGTAATGGCCACCTCCATATGTTTCCTTATTTCAGAAAGCTTGGATTCGGTAAAATCATATTCCTGGGTATCATAATCCCCCGGAACCCAAAAAGCGGTATGATCACCGGTCAGCGCAAACTGGGTTTTTTCATCAGAGATTACGAAATGCCCCAGATTATCTTGTTGGGGGAATTCATAGCGAAATCCAAGTCCATCATCAAATAGCCTGAATCGAAGCAGCATTTCCCTTCCGGTCTCTTCCTGAATCAGGTTAACTTCCAATTCATTATAATGGTTTTGGATTTCTTTCTCCTCTCCCCAAACAGGCACCCAGGTATTATTAAAAGTGGATGTTTGGGTATCAGCAATGGTAAATCCATCCATCAAATCCACTTCATCATTTTTCAAATCAAAACCTAATTGGCTTGATTTGATCACTTCAGCATCTTTAAAGTTTAATTGATAAGTTGGGGTTCCGTTATCTTGTAATGAAAAGGTCATCAAAAGATCACCATCAGGAGAGCTTAGGGTCTGTCCTAATCCTCTTTCAAAAATGGCGAGAAATAAAACGCCAATAAATAATATTTTCTTCATGGTTAATTTAATTTTCATTTCCAATAGGTTTAATCTTTATAGAATCGCCAATTTTTAAACTCCAAATCATGGTTTGAGATGATGATTTTGGAAGTGTGATTAAAAAAAACGGCTTATTAAATCTAATCCTCAGCCAAAATAAATTTGGCCCAGAATCAATATTCTACTCTTTGTAAAAGAGCCACTATAAAGGTTGGAAATTGATAAGTCAGCCTGCATACTTTTAGGGTTTTGTTAATTTGAATAAATATTAAAATGCTGTAGGAAGCATCTTGCCCCAAAATTGCCCTATAAAGTCAGTTGTATCAATTTATTGAATAATGAGGTAAAAAACAATTTAATTAACTCAGGACAAATCACTGATATTAAAACATATACGACATTTTTAACTTCACTAAAAAGTAAATGAAAAGTAAACAGATTAAAGACTTTTAACCTTCTTTTAACGATAATTAAAAACCATTAACTAGTGTTTTTCAATAATTAATTAAGTTTTTTTAAAGGTGGAAATATTTCTTACAGAAAGCAATTCACCCAAATATAGTTCAACTCCTACGGAGTTGGGTATAGGAGTTTACTCCATATTTTCCCCGGGATTTGTCCCGGGGTTAATTTTATTCAAGCCTTACAGGCTTGAGGAAATTTCTATTTTTCTGTCAATCTATTATTTACTCGAGAAATTGGGAAAAAATATGAGGCTGTATCATAATTCCATTTGCTCCATTAATCTCCAAATAATATTTTGAAGGTAATTTCCTTTGTCACTTTTTTTCTTCAGGTAAAAAAAAGTGACCAAAAAAACCCGCCGCTACGCCCCGGCGCACAAGTGTGCATCTTTTGGCTAAAATTTAAGGCTCCCCACACACAGCCAAACTCCTTCTTTATAAACATCATCAAAAGTTATTTGCAGCATTCCCGTCAGACATGCCTGTGCCTTTTGTTGCCCACTTCTTAAATTTCTTTACGCCAAAACCTGCAAGGCGGAAAAACAATTTCTTCGAATTAGATTAATCTTTTTTGCCCCCAATAAGTTGGTAACACCAACAATATAAAATTTTGTAACCAAATTCAGAATATGACTTATGAGACAAGCTCAACTTTAGGAAGTGCTGGGGAGGAGACCCGGCACAACGGTTCCCGTTTATTAAAAGGTTCTATCAATCTAGTTAAATTAAACAAATTTCACATTCCTCATTCTTCATTTCCAATTTATTAAACCGTCCTTATCTCCATTACCTTTTGCTCAAACTCCTCATTGGAAAGTATGGACTTACTTTTGACCTTAGTTTTATAATTGTAAATGGTGCGGACAGAATAGCCCAAAATGCTGGCAATCTGTTCATGATCAGTAATGCCTATTCGTATCAATGCAAAAATCCGGAGTTCAATTGGAAGTGACTGATTGTTTCTTATTTCAAATTGGTCTTCTTCTTTAAAGTAGGAATTGAAGGTATTAATGAAATTGGGAAATAAGCGGAGAAAAATTTCATCAAATTTAACAAATAAGGCCTCTCTTTCCTGCTTTAGGTTTATGGATTTTAGTACATGATGGAGATCATCAAATTTTTTGGACATCAGCTTTCGGTCAATATCCTTTTTGAACCTATCCAGTTTATCCAGGTATTCAGAATCTTTGGTAAAAGAATGACCAATATATTCTTCTTTAATCTTATTGGCTTCTTTTAATTTTTCATTGACTTCCAGCAGCTTGGAATTACTTTGAGTAAGGTCTTTTTTGGCTAGCTTTAATAGTCTGTATTGCCTGAAGATGATAAAAGCAAAACCTATCACCATAAGAGAAAGCAAGGTCACCGTGATCAAAAAGGTCATCAACCTTTTCCTTTGGTATTCCACACTGGCCAGTTTGGCACTTTCTATTTCCGGAAGGATCGCCGAAACCTGCAAAATACGATGCCTTGCCCCATAAAATTTAGCATCTTCGGCGGCTTGATTGATAAAATCATAAGCTAGGGATAATTCACCCAGGTCATAAAGCCTATTGGCCAAATCCATCAAAGCCACCGTTTCCTTGGTTACTGATTGGACATCCGCAATGGCAGATCGGGTAATGTATTCCAGTGACTTTTCTTCATCCCCCAAAGCCAAATGGATCCTTCCCAAGGAATAATAAGCCATGGCTGATTCATGTAAAGAGATATCAAAATTTTCAACTATTTGCTGAAATATTTCCAGAGCAGTTAAATAATCCCCAATCGCTTCCGCTTTAAGACCTCTTAATTGATAATAAACCAAACCATTTGAATCGGCCAGTGAAATCGCAGCATCCACAAACTGATTGCCCTTTTGTCCATTCAGGGTTGAATAATAGTCATCACTGTTATATGCGGCCAAATCATAGTGGGCCAGGGCTTTTTGCCGGTAAAACTCAATTTTAAGGCTATCTGTCACACCTTTTAATTGGATAGCATTCAAGGAATCGAAAGCTTCCTTATACATCCCTGAGGATCGCAGAATTGTACTTAAGGCAAGTTTAGCCTGGGTTGCTTTATCCGCGAATCCCATTTTCCTTGCTGCCTCCTGCAATTTTCGGGCATAGGTAAATGCAGAATCAAATTGGTAAGATTGATAGGCTTTGTAAAGTTTAAGGTTTATCTCAAAAACTTTCTGGTGGTTCTGATTATCAGTTGAATTTAATTGACCCTTTAAATTTTCTATATGATCCTCTTTCTCCTGGATATATTTTTCCTGAAATTCTATGGATTCACTCAAAACATGAAGAAGGCTATCTTTGGTATTTGCCCAGGCCTGAAAAAAGGAACTTGAAATCAGAATAATTAATGTAATTAGGGTTTTATTGATCATAGCTTTGAATCCAAAATCTGGGTAAACTTAAACAAATGATCGGAAAATCATCAAAAGAAAATTAAAGGAAATACGGACTGATAGGGAAATTTTGGATCAAAATTAAATGTCCGGTTATTCGGAATTTACATTTTCGGATCCCCTTTTTAAGGATTTAAAATCCTAATAAGTAATCCAGAAATTTGGAATCCTTTTTTCCTGAAATTTAGTCCTTTAGGTTTTAGGGGAAAAGAAACAGGAATAGTAAAAGTTTTGCCGCTCCAACCAAAAAACTAGGAGCTAGTTTCTCCAAGGTCCAAATCCTTGGTTGACTTATTTCGCCCTATTCAGGGCTTAGTTTGATGATAATGAATAAATTAAAAATAGACCGACTTTTAACCTTTTTACATTCTACCGGTATTTATTTTTAACGTTAAAAATTTAAAACCCTAGTTATTATTTTTCCCAAAGATTCAAGCTCCAGGCAAATTGACAGGGTCTTAATAGATATAAATCTTGGTACCAGGCTTCAGTTCTTAAATGACATTCCAACTTTTAATTCATCACCTCCAACCCATCATCCCCTTTACTTGCTGTACTGAAAGCGGAGAAATTAAATGGCTCTCCTTCTTCCTTCCCTGTAAATATTCTATAGTCGGCAATATCCAAGGCTCATTTTCCTGAACCATTGCTTTTTTTAATAATGCAATTTGATATAAGCGCGTCAAATCTTCAAATATCCCTTTAGCACTTGCTTCCAAAGAATCCTGATCCATTTCTTTGAAGTTTTCAATGGCACCCATAAGGTTCTCCAACTTATTCAATTCATCTTCAAATTTACCCGATTCATTGAATATTTTATACATTTCAGAATACAAAATAGAGAGCCCATCTGATTTTCTAATTGCTCTTAACATATCCAACACCATGATATTCCCAGCCCCTTCCCAAATTGGTAAAACCAAAGTGTCTCTCATAAATTTGGGAATCACGGTGTCTTCAATGTACCCAAGTCCACCCATCAATTCCATACTTTCCCTGATTCCATACACAGCTGTTTCTGCCGTTTTCTTTTTGACCATGGGGGTCAGTATTCGAACCAGTTCTCGACTTTTTTCATTTCCGTTGTCACCCTCATCAAGGGTCCGGATGGTTTTCCAGGTAAGATAAAAATCTGCCAAATAATTGGCTATAAGTTCTTCCAGCTTGGTTCTTACCAAAGCATGTTCCAATGCTTTTTTTCCAAAAGTTTGACGGTGGGATAAAAACTGATAAGCTTCCACCAGGCATCGTCTATAACTGGAAATAGCAATGACTGCATTCCAAAGCCTGGATAGGTTAATCATATCGGTCATGATCTTAAATCCTTCCCCCTCTTTCCCCAGCCTTTTCCCCAAGGTATCGGTCAAAAGGATTTCTGCACTGGCCATAGATCTTACCCCTAACTTTTCTTTTAGGCGGATGACATCCATCTCATTTGTTGTTCCATCAGGTTTCTGCCTTTCAACCAAAAAAATAGAAAGACCTTTTGTCCCCTCTATTTCAGGTTTGGTCCTTGCCAAAACCAAAATCAGGTCTGCATTGGCATTACTACAAAACCATTTTTCTCCATTCAGCAAATAATAATCCCCTTCTTGATGATTTGCTTCCACCAGATTAGCCCCTACATCTGACCCTCCAATTTTTTCGGTCAAAAACATGGCTCCGGTATAAAGTTCCTCAACCAAATCTGCATAAATATGAGGCAAGAGTCTTCCTTTATCCTCATCCCTGCCATACCGGTCAATCAACCTGGCTGCCCCATCTGTCATGCACAATGGACAGGGCACACTGGCATCCCCCATTCCATACAGAAAAGCCAATCCAAATCCCATTCGATGGAGATAATCACCATGGTTTTTTCTCGCTTCAATAGACCATTTAACCTTAAATAAACCTGATTCAACAGCTATTTTCAACAATTCATTGTAATAAGGATGAAAGACGATTTCATTTACCGTTTCCCCTAAGTGGTTTCTCTTTTTCAACACCGGCCCATGTTTATCTGCTGTCAGGGATAATTCATCCATGATAGTGGCTGCTGTTTTTCCAAGTTGAGAAAGGAAAGGTTGAAGGTAATTCCAAGTCTCTTCCGGAAACTCTTTTTTCAAAAAAAAGGACAATATCAGATCACTTTCCCAAAAATCCTTGCTGGGCTGATACTGATTGTCCAACACCCGATTGGACCGTTCTGTTTTTGAAGAATGGCTTGAGGCTGTATTTTTCATTGAAAGAATATCTTTGTCCTGATGAATTATAAGTTAACAATTTTTTCAGGCACATGGAATAACTAATTAAAAGGTCAGCAGCTAACAGTCCATCGTCCACTGAAAGTAAAAGAATATTACTATGCTCCTTGATAAAAAGTAAAGGCAGATGGACCTTTTGAGAAAATGATAAATTTTAGTTCCCCGCTAAATAGTTTCCAATTTGGATAGTTAGTGTGATTGTAAATCCCCCTTATTTAGGGTCGGGATTGCAAATTCCGACCAGTTTCGGACTTTTATTTTTTTAATCGACATAAAAAAACATTAACCGATATGGTAACCTACGGATTTATCCCAGGGAAACTTGTTTCCCTCCTTCCCAAAAGTGCCATCGGCAC
The DNA here is from genome assembly GCF_030409905.1 of Echinicola jeungdonensis. Lineage (NCBI taxonomy): Bacteria > Pseudomonadati > Bacteroidota > Cytophagia > Cytophagales > Cyclobacteriaceae > Echinicola > Echinicola jeungdonensis. The sequence continues at coordinate 450,406 of NZ_JAUFQT010000002.1, read as the reverse complement.
GGTTTATATTATTGCAAACTCTGGTGAATATATACCACTTCTATTTAAAGTTTGAATTGCAAATCCAAACTAGCCAAAAAACGATCAGATCCGATTCACCAAGTTTTAAAAGAAACAGCCAATTCATTAAAAAAATTTGTGCTAATTAGTGTAACAAGTCCGCAGAGGCGGATTCGTGGACACTTTATTCTATGTGAAAATCCTTAGGCATAAAAAAAGGCCCCTGAAATCCAGGGACCTTTTTAATAATATTGTTTTCACTTTTTCTCCTACAATCCAAAGAACTGAGGCAGCCAAAGGACTAATTGAGGGAACAAAGTGATAAGGATCAATCCTATGATCATGGCAAAGAAGAAAGGCATCAAGGGCCTGACGACTTTGGAAATGGAGGTCTTGGCCACCCCTACCCCAATAAAGAGCACGGAACCCACTGGAGGGGTACAAAGCCCGATACAAAGGTTCAATACCATGATAATTCCAAAGTGTACCGGATCAATTCCCAATTCGGTTACTACAGGAAGGAAAATTGGAGTAAAGATCAATACCGCTGGAGTCATATCCATAAATACCCCTACAAATAATAGGATAAGGTTGATAATGATTAGAATGACGTATTTATTTTCACTCAAGCTTAACAAAATCCTACTGATGGATTGGGGAATATCTTCACTGGACATTACCCAAGACATACTCATGGAGGTTGCAATCAACATGGCTACCACGGCGGTAGTGGCGGAAGATTTTAACAGGATAGCTGGAAGCTCCTTCAATTTTAATTCCCTATTCAAAAAGGAAAGGATCAAAGTATATATTACCGCAATGGCAGAAGCTTCAGTAGCTGTAAAGATCCCGGCAATGATACCTCCAATTACAATTACCAATAAAGTCAAACTTGGAAGTGCTTGTAAAAACACTTTCCCCAATTCGACCCAAGAGGTAGCTTCACCGGCAGGCAATTTTTTCTTTCTTACAAAATAGGCTCCCATTCCCATCAACAATAGACCTACCAGAAGTCCAGGAATATAACCCGCTACGAACAAGGCCGCAATAGACACCCCGCCACTGGCCAGGGAGTAAACGATGAGAATATTGGAAGGAGGAATGATCAAACCGGTAGTTGAAGAGGTAACATTAAGGGCTACACCCAACTCCTTTGGATAACCATCTTCTTCCATTCTTTTACCCAAAATACTTCCAATGGCTGATGCAGCTGCCACGGCAGAACCTGCAATGGCACCAAAAAGCATGGCAGCAATAACGTTTACATAAATCAACCCACCGGGAAGCCTTCCTGTCATGGCCTTGGCCAGGTTGATCAGGCGATTGGCAATTCCACCTTTGTTCATGATTTCCCCGGCAAGGATGAAGAAAGGAATGGCCAGCAAAGAGAAACTATTTAACCCCGCCCCCATCCTTTGAGCAATGGTAGTTGCCGCAGGAACCCCTGCAACGGTCACAATTAAGGTCAAAAAACTGGAAAAGCCCAAACTCCAGGCCACCGGCACCCCAACTCCCATCAGGGTCACAAAACTTAAGACTAATATTAAAATACTTAAATATTCCATTGTTGACTATTTCGGGTTTTTATGATGATGAAGAATTGATTTGATATCCAAAATCTGATATAAAAGGATCAATAATCCACTGATGGGAATAATGGTGTAGATATAAGCCAATGGAACCTGCAAAGTGGTAGATTTTTGGCCTAGAATATAAGTGATATACACCAGGTTACTTCCTCCAAAAATCATTACGGGTATGGCAAAGCAAATAATGATAAAATGAATAAAGATCATCAATTTATCCTTGGCTTTCCCTGTTAATTTTTGCGGTAAAATATCAATGGCCAAATGCTCATTATGACCAGCTACATAAGCGGCTCCCAACAAGCCTAACCAAATCAAAAGGAACCTGGCCAATTCATCTGTAAAGGAACTGGGGGACATCACCACATATCGGGACAATACCTGCCAGGTCACATTAATCACCATCAAAGCCATGATAATTATCAGCAAAACGCCTACCTTTTGGTTGATTCTAAGTTTCAGAGATGTGCTACTATTCATGGTTTCTTATTTTTTCAATGATTTCATACATTTCTGGTTTATCCTCTTCAAATTGCTCATACATACCTTCAACTGCTTTGCGGAATGGTTCTTTGTCTGGGCGGGTAACCGTTACACCCGCTTTCTTTAACTCTTCCATAGCTTCCTCCTCAGCTTCTGCCCAAATCTTATATTGGTAGGTAGCGGATTCATCAGCAGCTTCCTGCAGCCATTGCTTCTCTTGTTCGGAAAGCCTTTCCCAAACTTTAGTACTCACAATTAACATGTCAGGAACAGCGGTATGCTCATTTAAGGAATAGTACTTACAAACCTCATAATGCCTGGAACTAAGTAAACTTGGTGGGTTATTTTCCGCACCATCCACAATACCTTGCTGCAAGGCGGTATATAGTTCACCCCAGGAAACTGGGGTTGGGGAACCGCCAAAGCTATTGACCATATTGATGGCTGTATTGCTTTCCATTACCCGGATTTTCTTTCCCACCAAATCTTCAGGGGTTTCTACTGGGGCATCCTTGGTGTAAAAACTTCTGGATCCTGCATCATAATAGCACAGGCCTTTTAACCAAAATTGGGTTCCCTCATTAAGCAATGATTTTCCTATAGGACCATTCAGTACCCTTTCCCGGTGTTCATCATTTCTAAATAAATAAGGCTGACTAAGCACTTGGATTTTGGGTGCAAAACTCTCCATTACCGCAGAGGAAACTTTGGTCATCCCAAGGCTTCCGATTTGTAACAATTCTACAAGTTCCCTTTCACTACCCAGCTGGGCATTAGGATAAACCTGTACAATCATTTTTCCATTTGATTTTTCCTCTATCCGCTCGGCCATATATACCATTGCATCATGGACAGGGTGGTTAATATCTAGTCCATGTCCTAACTTAATATAACGGACACCACCGGGACCATCACATGAAACAGCTGCTGTTAAAAAACATATAATCAGCAACTTAAACAACGCAATAAAGCGGAAGGGTTTATTGAAATTTGAAAATATCATTCCATTAAGAATTTTTCTTTTTGATCGATTGAATTAGCTCCAATGTCTGGCCAATTTGTTTTTCCAATGGGGCAAAATCTTTATTTCTAATCCATTCTTTTTTGAACAACTGAGAGCCCATACCTACACAGACCACACCTGCCCCAAACCATTTAGAAAGGTTATCTTCGGTGGGTTCTACACCGCCTGTAGGCATGATTTTAAGATCGGGCATTACCGCTTTGACAGCTGATACAAAAGATGCCCCCAACACATTGCCAGGGAAAGCTTTTACTACTTCCGCTCCCATTTCTTTGGCATTATAAATTTCGGTCACAGTACCGCAACCAGGAATCCAAAGGATGCCCTTGTTGTTACAGAAAGCACCGATATTAGGAATCAAAGCTGGAGAAACAATAAAATCCGCTCCCGCTTCCAAAAATTCCTCCGCTTCGGCAGGAGTGAAAATGGTTCCAATCCCTAAAATCAAATCCTCATATTGCTTGGCGTATTCTTTTAAAGCTTTAAATACTTCCAGAGAGTTTGCCCCTCTGTTGGTAAATTCAAAAACACGGACACCTCCTTGATAAGAGCTGTCCACAACACTTTTGGCTACTTCAATGTCACTGTGGTTAAAAACCGGGATCATCCCGGTAGCTTCCATTGCGGCAGTAATTTCGCTTTTAGAAAATCTCATTTTTATGGTTTTATCTTAACAGTTTTCCTACGTTTTCTCCTTTTACTAATTGCATGACTTCATCCACGGTCACAAAATTGGCATCACCTGGGATGGAGTGCTTCAAAACAGAGGCAGCCACAGCAAATTCAAGGGCTTCCTGGTCATCCGCACCCAACAAGCCATAAATCAAACCGGCCATATAGGCATCTCCTCCGCCAACTCGATCCACAATATGGGTCATATCATAAGATTTGGACTCCAACAACTCCTTGCCATTCCAAAGCACGCCCATTAATTTATTATGGGAAGCACTGATGGATTCGCGGTAAGTTGTGGATACATATTTAATAGAGGGATATTGCTCTTGAGCTTTTTTGCAGGCAGTAACAAAGTCAGATTCATAAATGCCCATGCAATTTTCAAAATCTGTCAATCCTGCAATGATCAGATCAGTTTGCTCAATCAGCTCCGGCATAATGTCCAATGGCTGTTTTCCATATTGCCAAAGGTTCCTTCTATAATTAATGTCTCCACTGATTTTAACCCCTTGTTTTTTGGCAGCCTTTACAGCATCCTGGCACAACTTGGCAGCAGACGCAGAAATGGCCGGGGTAATTCCCGTCCAATGGAACCAATCAGCCCCTTCAAATATGGCTTTCCAATCTACCTTATCAGCATCAAAATTGGCAAAAACAGAATCAAAACGGTCATAAATAATTTTAGAAGAACGCTGCATCGCACCGTTTTCCAAAAAATAAAGACCCATTCGGCCTTCTTCAAAAAAGATATGTGAGGTATCTACTCCGGCAAAACGCAAATATTGAGTCGCTGCTTTTCCCAAATCATTACTTGGAAATGCAGTTACATGGGCAGCTGAAACGCCCCAGTTGGCCAAAGACACGGCCACATTGGCCTCAGCCCCGCCATAAACAGCATTAAAATTACTTGCATTGACAAATCGCTCATACCCCGGTGTGGAGAGCCTCATCATGATTTCTCCTAAAGTTATTACTCGTTTATTCATCTATAGCTTTGATTTTAATTCCCGAATTAAGGCCAAAATATGTTTGTTTTGAAAAAAAACCGGAAATTTATTCGGTTTAATTTTTTTTTAGCTAACTTGTGCAATCGATTGCGCAATATAAACAATTTATCCTTATGTTACATAAAATTTTAAAGATTCATCCAAAAGATAATGTCCTGGTAGCCTTGACTGATTTGAAAAAGGGAGAAAAGGTTACTTATGAAGGAAAGGACATCACCCTCACCCATGATGTTCAGGCCAAACATAAGTTTTCCGAGTCTGGCTTTGAAAAAGACCAGGATATATATATGTATGGAATCATCGTTGGAAGGGCCCTATTCCCAATTGCGGAAGGTGAAGTGTTGACAACAGAAAATGTAGCGCACAAAACTGCTGAGTTTACCGGGGTAAGGGATTTCAAGTCCTGGACCGCACCTGATGTCAGTAAATGGGCGGATAGAACCTTTATGGGTTACCACCGTGAAGATGGACAGGTGGGTACAACTAATAACTGGTTGGTGATCCCTTTGGTATTCTGTGAAAACAGAAATATCGAAATCATGAAAAACGCATTTGTGGAGGAATTGGGCTTTGCAAAACCCAACCGTTACAAATCAATGGTACAGCAAATGGGGGATCTATACACCAAGGGTCAAAAGGAAAAAATTGCCAACTTGACGGCGGAAACGATCGAATCCGATGAAGACACTCGCATTTTTAAGAATATAGATGGTGTCAAATTCTTAACCCACCAAGCAGGTTGTGGTGGAATTCGTCAGGATTCCGAAATGCTTTGCGCCCTGATTGCAGGATATATTAATAATCCTAATGTAGCAGGAGCAACCATCTTGAGCTTGGGTTGTCAAAATGCCCAGCCAGCCATTTTGCAGGAAAAACTGGATAAAATTAATCCAAATCTTAAAAAGCCGGTCATCCTATTGGAACAACAGAAAGAAGGGACAGAGGAGACCATGTTGACCAATGCCATCCAAAAAACCTTCCTTGCCCTGACCGAAGCGGATCAGATTGAAAGGAAGCCTGCTCCCTTGAGCAAATTGACCGTTGGATTGGAATGCGGTGGTTCTGATGGATTCTCTGGTATTTCTGCCAACCCATCTGTGGGACATGCTTCGGATCTTATTGTTGCTCTTGGTGGCAAAACCATCCTTTCTGAATTCCCTGAACTTTGTGGGGTTGAGCAAGAATTGATTAACAGATGTACTTCTGATGAATCTGCTGATAAATTCGTAAAAATTATGCGGGCTTATGCAGCTTCAGCAGAAGCTGTGGGATCAGGATTTGATATGAACCCAAGTCCTGGAAATATCAAAGACGGATTGATTACAGATGCCATGAAATCTGCTGGGGCAGCCAAGAAAGGCGGAACCTCCCCTATCGTGGATGTTTTAGATTATGCTGAATACGTTACCAAGCCCGGTTTAAATCTGGTTTGTACTCCAGGTAATGATGTGGAAAGTACTACGGCCATGGCGGGTTCAGGTGCCAACATCATCTTATTTACCACTGGATTGGGAACCCCAACTGGTAATCCTGTTACTCCGGTATTGAAAGTTTCTTCCAACCATAAATTGGCAGAAAAGATGTCAGATATCATCGACATCAACACTGGTGATGTAATCTCTGGTGATAGAAGCATTCCAGAAATGGGTGAAGAAATCCTTGAACATATCATTAGAGTGGCCAGCGGTGAAGAAAAAGCCAAAGCTATGACCCTTAACCAGGATGACTTCATCCCTTGGAAAAGGGGCGTATCTTTGTAAAATAGGAGATCATAGATTTTAGACTATAGATTGAAAAAGCGCCTTCGGGCGCTTTTTTTGTTAATAAGCTGGAAATGTATCCTTTTAAATATATTCCTTAATCTCCTCCTATTATTAGAAAGGCATTGAAAATGCCCATCCCCTAAAGCCCTCATTGAAAATGAAGGCTATTTTTGGATACCCACAAATCCATTTCTTTCATGTAATTTAACTTAATCTAGATGATACCTTGAAAAATAGACTCCAACCAAAATAAAATCTAGATAATAAGTGCAATTAGTGGGCCCAAACATTCCAACCTTCAACATAAAAATATAATACCCTCCTCCCTTTTTCACGGAATCGATTTCGTAATTAATCCCAGGTCTTTATTTGAATAAGCGGAATTTAATATTCATTTTAGACTTCGATTAACTCAAAAAAACCAGAATAAAACATGTTTAAGAAAATTTCTTTTCCCCTTACCCTATTGATATCAGGGATGCTTTGTTTCGCTTGTGGATCCAAGCAAGCAGAAAATAATTCAACGGAGGGACAAAATGGATGGACTTCCCTTTTTGATGGAGAATCCCTAATAGGTTGGAAACCTTTGGGGGGCGAAGCTGAATTTAAGATTGAAGATGGCGCCATTGTTGGCATTGCCACTGCCAATACCCCCAACACATTTTTATCCACTGAAAAGGAATATGGCGATTATATCCTGGAGTTGGACCTGAAAATTGAAGATGAAACGAGTAATTCAGGCATCATCATCCGTGGACAATATGATCCTGAAGGAAATGATGGACAAGGTTTGGTTTATGGTTATCAGGTAGAAGCAGATCCCACTGACAGGGCTTGGTCTGGAGGGATTTATGATGAGGCAAGAAGAGGTTGGCTGTATCCCTTGACCCTTAACCCGGAAGCAAAAGATGCCTTCAAAATGGGTGAATACAACCATTACCGCATAGAAGCTATTGGCAATGAAATCAAAACCTGGATCAATGGGCAGGAAGTGGCCTATGTGGTGGACGATATGGATGCCAAGGGAATCATTGGTCTTCAGGTACATAGCATTGGTAATCCCGAACATGCAGGAAGAAAAACCTACTTTAAAAATATCCGCATCAAAACAGAAAACCTGGAGCCAAAACCTTTTGAAAAAGATGTTTTTGTAGTGACCAATGTCGATAACCACCTCACCGATTATGAAAAAGAAAATGGCTGGAAGCTACTTTTCAATGGACAAAATTCTGAAGGCTGGGTAGGTGCATACAAGGAAACTTTCCCGGACGGAGGTTGGACCATCAATGAGGGTGTTTTGACCATAGAAGCTGCGGGAGGCGGGGAATCCACAAATGTAGGCGATATTGTCACCGAAGAAGAATACAGTGCATTTGACCTGGCTTTTCAATTTAAATTGACCGAAGGTGCCAATAGTGGTGTGAAATATTTTGTCACTTTATCAGAGGGTAATGAAGGTTCGGCCATCGGCTTGGAATACCAGATTTTGGATGATGAAAGGCATCCTGATGCAAAAAAAGGCAGAGATGGCAACCGTACCCTGGCTTCCCTATATGACCTGATTAAAGCTGATAAACCTTCGAGATTTGTAAAACCCATCGGAGAATGGAACCATGGCCGAGTGGTGGTTTATCCCAACAACCATGTGGAGCATTACTTGAATGGTGTAAAAGTTTTGGAATATGAAAGGGGATCTGAAGCTTACAAGGACTTGGTAGCAAAAAGCAAATACAAGGTTTGGGACAATTTTGGCCAAGCTGAAAAAGGTCATATTCTCCTCCAGGACCATGGAAACAAAGTAAGCTTCAAAACCATCAAACTTAAAGAACTGCAATAAAAAAACGAATCCGTGCTTACTTGTCTGCCGATGGCAGAATCGTGATAATTAGTGGAAACTTGACCGCTGAAGCGGATTCGTGGACCTCATCTCAAATTTTCAAATTGCTGATATACAGACAACCCAAAATCAACCATGAAAAAAACCAATAATAGACGGGAATTTATAAAAAAATCCGCCATGGCAACCGCGGGCTTATCCAGCCTGGGAGCCCTGAGCTTTTCTGCCAAAAGTTATGGAAATATCATAGGTGCCAATGATCGTTTAAACTTGGCCATTTGTGGGCTTGGAAGAAGATTAGGAGCATACTTTGATCCTATTGCCCGAAAAGAAAGTAATGTCAATTTGCTTTACCTCTGTGACGTGATGAAATCGCAAAGGGAAAATGCTGCTAAACAGTTTTCCAAACATATGGACCATAATGCCATCCTGGAAAACAGCATTTTTAAAGTCATTGAAGATCCCAAGGTGGATGCTATTATCAATGCCACCCCGGATCACTGGCATGCACCTGGAACCTGGATGGCCGTTGAAAAAGGAAAACATGTCTATGTAGAAAAACCCTGTAGCCATAACCCCAGAGAAGGGGAATTATTGGTGGCCTACCAGAAGAAATACCAAAAGGTCATCCAAATGGGTAACCAACAGCGGTCTTCCATGCAAAGTATTGAGATTATCAATGATATTCATAATGGAGCCATAGGCAAACCTTATAAAGCAACTGCTTTTTATTCGAATGCCCGCGGAAGAGTGGTCAATCCTACCCAGGCTCCTGTTCCTGATGGATTGGATTGGGATTTATTCCAGGGACCTTCCCCAAGGAAGGAATACATGCATGACACCTGGGATTACAATTGGCATTGGTACGGATGGGATTTTGGCACAGCAGAAACAGGCAATAATGCCACCCATGAACTGGACATTGCCCGTTGGGCATTGCAGGTGGATTTTCCTGAGGAAGTCATGGTGGATTCCGGCAAATACCATTGGGTAGATGATGGCTGGACCATGTATGACACCATGATGGCTACCTTTAAGTTCAAAGATAACAAAACCATAGAATGGGATGGCAAAAGCCGCAATAGCTATAATACTTATGGAGGTGGTAGAGGCACCATTATCTATGGAACAGAGGGTTCGGCTTTCATTGACAGGGATGGTTATAAACTGTATAACCGCAATGGCAAAATGATCAAGAAAAACATGGGATCCGGCAGTGAAGGAGGCGTCCAATTAGGTGGTGGCGGGGACATGTCCACAGCACATATGGTCAATTTCTTTCAGGCCATCCGTGGCAAGGAAGCCCAGCGGTCCCCAATCGATGAAGGAGCAAAAAGCACCCTGCTTTGCCATTATGCCAATATCTCCTCCAGAACAGGGGAAGTCCTGAAAATAGACGATAGTAATGGCCATATCACCAACAGCCGGGCTGCCCAAAAACTCTGGTCAAGAAGGTACGAAAAAGGATATGAACCAAAATTATAAACTTTTACATTTAAAATACCTTTGGAAAGGCCCTGGGAAATTCGATTTTTTTCAGGGCTTTTTTTAGAATTAAGAGAAAAGAGCAAAGAATAAAGACAGCTTCTAGGTTGAAGTCCTTTCCGGGGGGTTTGTGTCCCCTCCAACCACTTTTTAATATCAAAACAGCTCTGAATCTGGAGCTGTTTGGAATTTGCAATCCTTATTACATCTGGGTTGTCCCATCGGCTGTTCCGCGGGACCAGAAAAATTGAGTCTCAAACTCTTGTTTTACTGATGGATTATTAATCAATTTTTAACCAAAACGGTTTACCCATATTGAGCATCGACAACTTTGGGCTAATTTACTATAACTAGCTGCTAATTCCCCCCGAAGATCCTCTCACCTCCAATACTGAGGGAATCGTAATGGTCTGGTCAGCAAAGTCCGGGGTGTTTTTCTTGGTCAATTTCGTCATCAAAAGTTTGGCGGCTTCCTGACCAATTTCTAAAGCTGGTTGGGCGATGGTGGTCAAACCTGGGTTGAGAAGGTCTGCAATTTTCAGGTTCGAAAAACTGGCCAATTTGATGTCCTCAGGAATGCCTAAACAAAGGTCCCTGGAAATATAATAAGTGCTGATAGCCAATTTCTCCACACTGGACAAAATGCCTTGAGGCCTATCAGGGGCATTTAATAGTTGCCGGATGGCATCTGCATTTTCACTGTCAGTGCTGCCACATTTTAGGATCAATTTTTCTTCCACTTCCAAACCATGAAAACCCAGTGAATCTTTATACCCCCTCAACCTTTGCTTTCCAATAGATATTTCATTTGAAAGCAACAAAAAGGCAATCCGCTTACAACCTTGCTCAATAAGGTGTTCAGTAGCCTTAAACCCACTTTCGTAATCATTGGTAATGAATTTGGTTGTGGGTATATGTCTGCAAACCCTATCGAAAAAGATAAGGGGGATTCCCTGATCATAAATCTTTTGAATATGCTCATAATAACTTGTTTGATGGCTTAAGGACATCATAATTCCATCCACCCTACCATTTAATAGATGGGAAACGATTTCCCTTTCTTTTTGACAGCTTTCATGGGTATTGTACACCAGAAGGTGGTAACCATATTCTTGTACAATCTCTTCCACTCCTTCAATTACCTGTGAAAAAAAATTATTCACCAGAGCAGGAATGATCATGGCAATTGTTTTACTTCTATGCTCCCGCAAACTTCTGGCGAATGGATTGGGGCGGTAGCTCATCTTTTCAGCCATCGCCAAGACCCGTTTCTTGGTTTTCTCGCTGATCTCATAACTGTCATTCAAAGCCCGTGAGACAGTACTGGGAGCCAGCTTTAAGGCTTCTGCCAATTGTTTGATATTAACTCCACTCATGTTGAATTCAGGGAATTTTTTTCCAAATGTACATTTTTCAACCCAACCAACTGTACTGTTTCACCCTATTGCTTTCATAGGCTAATCCATAAACGAAGAAAATAATAGATCAGAAGGAGCAAATCGACTTAATAATTTCCCAAATTGTAAGCGTTGTGATTTAATGATAAAACTCGCCTACTTCATGCCAATTCATGTAATTTGCGGATCTATTTTAATCCCGAAATCGATTCCGTAATTAAAATGGCTATTTTCCTTACAAAGGAAGCTAACATTACTTAATATTACTTTTAATAGAAAAGTTAAGTCCCTTTGAACCCTGGTCAATCCGAAATCTAAACCACCATTTAGCAATCTTTATTTTCCTAAATGAAAACTCTTTGACTTTAAGTTAATAATAGATTGAAAAACCAGGAATGTGGGATGGTTTTTAATTAAGCCATAAACAAAAAATCAATTTCAATCATGACCAATACTACAACAAACCCAACAGCCTCCTTTATTACGGATGATTTTTTATTGCATTCAGGAATGGCCCAGCGCCTTTATCACGATTATGCCAGACACTTGCCCATCATTGATTACCATTGCCACCTTTCCCCTAAAGACCTGGCAGAAAATCGGCAATTTGAAAATATCAGCCAGGTATGGTTAGCCGGAGACCATTATAAGTGGCGGGCCATGCGGACATTGGGCATTGATGAAAAATTTATCACAGGTGGTGCGAGTGATCAAGAAAAATTTGAAAAATGGGCTTATACCGTTCCCTATACTTTAAGGAACCCTCTTTACCATTGGACTCACCTTGAACTTAAGCGGTATTTTGACATACATGATTTGCTATCTTCGGATAATGCAAAAGAAATTTACCAGGAAACCACCCGTCAACTTCAGCAGGAAAGCCACAGTACTCAAGGTCTCCTCAAAAGAATGAATGTGGAAACTGTTTGTACCACCGATGATCCCATAGATGACCTTGCCTACCACCAAAAAGCCCATAAGGATGGTATGGAAATCAAGCTCTTCCCCACCTTCCGGCCCGATAAGGCTTATGCGGTAGAAGACCCTAAAGCTTATTCCGAATACCTGAATAAATTAGAGCAAGCGAGTGGAGTGAGCATCAATAGCCATGAAACTTTGATAGCTGCCCTGGAAAATAGAATCGCCTACTTCCATGAAAATGGAGGGCGCCTGGCTGACCATGGATTGGAACAGCTGTATTATTTTTCAATTGGCACCTACGAAATTGAATCCTTATTTTCCAAGCTCCTAAAAGGTCAGGAATTAGACCAAAAAGAAACCCAGTATTTCAAATTCATCACGCTAATGGAATTGAGCAGGCTATACCATGCCAAAGGTTGGACCCAGCAGTTCCACTTAGGAGCTTTGAGGAATACCAATGAGCGGATGTTGAGCATTCTGGGTCCGGACACCGGTTTTGACTCCATAGGGGATTTTTCCCAGGCTAAAGCATTGGCCCAATTCCTCAATGAACTGGACAAAACAGACCAATTGAGCAAAACAATTTTATATAACCTCAACCCAAGGGACAATGAAGTATTGGCCACAATGATTGGCAACTTCAATGACGGTTCCATCCGTGGAAAAATTCAATTTGGTTCCGGCTGGTGGTTTTTGGACCAAAAGGATGGCATGGAAAAACAAATGAATGCCTTGTCTAATATGGGTTTGTTGAGCTGTTTTGTGGGGATGTTAACCGATTCCAGGAGCTTTTTATCCTTTCCTAGGCATGAATACTTCAGAAGAACCCTTTGCAACCTGATTGGACAGGATGTGGTCAATGGAGAATTGCCGGCTGATGAAAAATGGTTGGGAAAAATAGTCAAGGATATTTGTTATTACAATGCCAAGCAGCATTTTAATTTTGAACAATAATATACACTAAATCACAAAAGATAAGATTTAACTTATGTCTGAAACATTTTCAATCAAGGACAAAATTATTTTAATAAGTGGCGCCACAGGAGTTTTGGGCAGCCATATTACAGAACATTTGGCCCAAAGGGGTGCTCAAGTGATTGTTTTGGGTAGAAATCCTGAAAAAGTGGACAATTTGGTTAAGGAAATCCAAAAGGAGGGTGGAAAAGCTTTCCCTTTATTGTCCGATGTAACCAGCGAAAAAGAACTTGGTGAAGCCAAAGCCCAGGTAGAAAAAGAATTTGGCCATATTGATGTGTTGATCAATGCGGCAGGGGGTAATATGCCCGGTGCCATCGTGACTCCTGACCAAAAAATCACGGACATGCAGATTGAGGAAGTCCGAAAAGTAATGGACCTGAATTATATGGGTACGCTCTTACCTACCCAAATTTTCACACCGCTTTTATTGGCCAGCAAAAAGGCCAGTATTATCAATATTTCCTCCATGGCTGCATCCAGGCCAATGACCCGTGTAGTGGGTTATGCATCTGCCAAAGCCGCCATCGACAACCTTACCAAATGGTTGGCTACCGAATTCTGCCAAAAATATGGTCCAGAATACAGGGTAAATGCCATAGCTCCGGGATTCTTTTTGACCGACCAAAACCGGGCATTGCTCACCAAAGAAGATGGCAGCCTGACCGACCGGGGTAACCAGATCATCACCCATACCCCAATGGCCAGATTTGGAAAGCCGGAGGACTTGTTTGGCTCCGTTGATTTCCTTTGCAGTGATGCCTCCAACTTTGTCACTGGCACCATCATTCCTATTGATGGTGGATTCAGTGCTTATACTGGAGTTTAAAAAAGTTTTAAAGTTGGAATGTTGAAAGGTTAAATGCCTCAGGTTAATATAATAAAAGCTCATTCCGAGGTTTAGCGTTGGGATAAGTGAAGGAAACCGTGGGAATCTCACATTAATAGGAGATTGCCACACCCTTTCCATCCCGCTTACCCAAACCCAAAAGGGTTCGCAATGACGTTTGGAACCAACATTCGACCCTTTTTATTCGAATTCAAAGTTAAAGGTTATTATACTTCTTATTCATTTCATCTGTTGATAATGGGGATTTATCTTTCACATTGATAGGGAAAAATCCCCGAGAAGCACATTTAACCTGCTAATTCATTAACTTTATTCTAGGAAGAATTAATCATTATGAAAGCAATAAAGAAAATGGAGCAGACCATGCGTTGGTATGGTCCAAAGGATCCGGTAAGCTTGGCTGATATCCGTCAGGCCGGGGCTACGGGGGTCGTTTCTGCACTCCACCATATTCCCAATGGGGAAGTATGGACGCGGGAGGAAATCAAAAAAAGAAAAACCATCATTGAAGAAGCCGGATTAACCTGGTCGGTGGTGGAAAGTATTCCTGTCCATGAAAACATCAAAACCAGATCAGGGAATTTTCAGCAGTATATAGAAAATTACAAAACCTCCATCGAGAACTTGGCAGCAGAGGGCATCCATACTGTTTGCTATAATTTTATGCCGGTTTTGGATTGGACCCGTACTGATTTGGCTTATGAGTTACCCAATGGAGCAAAAGCACTCAGGTTTGAACTACAGGCCTTAGCAGCTTTTGACCTTTTTATCCTCAAAAGACCAGGGGCTTCCTCCTCTTATCCAGAGGAAGTGATTCAAAAGGCCAAAAAATATTTTGAGGAAGCCAGTGAGGAAACCAAACAGACCTTAGTTAATAATATTATTGCAGGCTTGCCCGGTGCGGAGGAAGGATATTCATTGGAAGATTTCCAAAAAGCGTTGGACACCTACAAAAATATTGACGAAAAGGTGCTGGCTGAAAATCTTCGGTTATTCCTGGAAGAAATCATTCCTGTAGCCGAAAAAAACAGGGTATTTATGGCCATTCACCCGGATGATCCTCCTTTTCCCTTATTGGGATTACCCAGGGTGGTCAGCACAGCCAGCGATGTCGAAAGAATCCTAACGGACAATATCAGTGAGTATAATGGACTAACTTTTTGTACTGGTTCCTATGGTGTCAGGGAGGATAATGATTTACCGCAGATCATTAGAGACTGGGGCAAACACATCCATTTTATCCATCTGCGCAGCACTCAGAGAGACAGTGAAGGCAACTTCCATGAAGCCAACCATCTGGAGGGTGATGTTCCCATTATCGATGTAATTAAGGAATTGATCCTGCTTCAGGCCAGGAGACAAAAATCCCTGCCCATGCGTCCAGACCATGGTCACCAGATGCTGGATGATCTCAATAAAACCACAAATCCAGGCTATACCGGCATCGGTAGGCTCAAAGGCCTTGCCGAGCTTCGGGGATTGGAGATGGGATTGATTTACAGTATGGAGGAAAAATAAAAAAAAAACGGGGCTTAGGCCCTGTTTTTTTTTATTTTTTGGGTTATTGAGTTAATGGGTAAATGAGGTTTGGACCAGCTTTTCAGGTAATAATATTGGATTTCAATTAAGTACTTTTTTACTATTTATTACTTGATTCTAATCAGACTACCCCCTTTTTTACACGTAATTAGCGAATAGTAATTTTTTTGGAAAGATTGTTTGGACGGCCCTTGAAGCATCCGTTTTTGGGACAATTGAGGAAGGCGTTAAAAAAATGAGTTAGCTTGCGAAGTGGGCGAGCAAGATCCACTCATTTTTAGCTTGAAACAATTGGGACAAAATCAAATTGAGAAAAAAAAATTGAAATCATAAACGAAAATGGCTCAATTTGAAGAGCTTGTACGCCTTTTGAACATTCTTAAAGACAGATTAACCCTTCTACTTTCACTCCCTTAGTTCATATCTCCAAAAAAAATTGATTACTCTCTTTCTTGTTTGAAATTACCAATATGTAATTTATTAGAAAAGACCGTTGGAGCGGCCCTTGAAGCATCTGGTTTTTGGACGATTGCGGAGGGCGTTAAAAAAATGAATTAGCTCGCGAAGTGGACGAGCGAGATCCATTCATTTTTAGGCCGTAGCAATTGGACAAAAATCAAATTGGGTAAAACTGAAGTGAAATCGAAAACAAAAATGCCCAATTTGAAAGGCGCTTCACAGGCCTTGCCCCGAA
This sequence comes from Echinicola jeungdonensis, assembly GCF_030409905.1. NCBI lineage: Bacteria > Pseudomonadati > Bacteroidota > Cytophagia > Cytophagales > Cyclobacteriaceae > Echinicola > Echinicola jeungdonensis. The sequence goes on along the minus strand of NZ_JAUFQT010000002.1, from coordinate 434,170 downwards.
AGCTTTCGGGGTTGGACACTTTTTCATCAAGGAAAAAGTATCAAATAATAATAAAGAAAAACAATAAATTACTACATGACGTGCAAAAGCTCGTATACTCACAATAATAATCTTATTTATCTCACTCCCTTACCCACCGCTTCATTTTAGGAAACTTACTTTCTTCACATAGTCCCATCCAGGCCAAAAGGGAAAGTCCGGGATATTTGCCGGATTGGAATAATTCCATCAACCATTGGGATTCTCCATGGTAGCCCGCATCGTGAAAAACCACTTCCGGAGGCAAATCAAGATGCAGCACCGCAGCAAAGGTCCAGGCTTGCACGCCAATTTCATCATCCTGTCCTGGAGGCCTGAAATCAGCCACATTCCCTTCGATAAGCACCGCCTCCTTAGGAGTCATCAAAGCCATATGGCCCGCCTCATGCAGCAAATCTCCGGGATGCTCCAGTTTATCCGGATCATACAAAAGCCTTCCCTTGTCTATTTTAATCCCGGGGAGAAAAGTATCTTCTTTCAGGGCTGTTTCTATTACTTTTATGTCAATTTGGTTTAAAAAGGATAGGATATTGATAGTATATAAAGAATTAGACATTTTGTATAAACAAAGTTTTTCGTGGATAATAGATCACTGGAAATGGAAAATTTCAATATTTCTTATTTACATCAATTTTTTTAACAAAATTAAAAAAAACCATTGCCCCCTCCCAGCATTTGCGATTAATCCAACCATATATTAACACTTAACATATTAACCCTTAACACAGCCTCTCCTACTCCACTGCCTCTCCAAACAACCTAACCATCAGAACATTCAGATATTCCACCTCATATTCACCAATGGAAGGCTCTAGGTGATCGTTACCGATTCCGCTATGATTGGTGATAAATACATAGGTACCATTAGTAGCATTGCCCATAAAACGCATCAGGAATTCGGTTTCTTTGTCGATACCGCTGGCGGTAATGGGGATGATTTTGATGCCTTTGGCGGCTGCCAGTTGAGTAAGGTCATGCATTTCATCTACAATTTGAGTTTCATAATGAGGTGGGGCATCCAACAACAAAAAAAGTAATCTGGCCCTAGTCTGGGAGGACCATTGTAGTTCCCGGATGGCCTTGGATAGAGCGGTATGGACGGCTTCCGGAAAATCGCCTCCTCCGTTGGCTTCCTGATCTTCAATAAAGCTCAAGGTAGTCTGGATATCGGATGAAAATGGGGATTCGCGTGTCAGGTATTCATCTTCTGTATCCCGATAAAAAACGGAACCTGTTAAGAATGAAGTGCCGGGATTTTCAGATTTTGCCCTTTGGATCACATCCAGCAATTCGGTTTTCAGGTATTCCAATTCATCACTCATAGAACCTGTAGCATCCACCACAAAAGCCAATTCAGCCCGATTTTCCACTTGCCTGTTTGGGGTATAGGTCACTTGCTGGACTTCTCCTTGATAGGGCGTTGGATCCTGGATCGTCATATTTCCACCATCAATGGAAATCGTCCAGTCCTCCGATTGTAACCTTCCCATGGCAGGGGCAAAGATATTTCCCCAAAGTTCTGCCCGGCCTTTATTGTCTGTTTTGGCTTGCCAGATGGTTTCATTTCCGGCTTTCAGAGTCACCGGAACATCAATGGCAGGTTGACCATTGCTTTGTTTGATTTCCAGAGCAAAACGGTTTTGAAGGTCAAAACCCCAATATTCGGGCATTTTCTCATAATCCTTTTCATTAAAAAGGTTTTGCCAAAAATCCCAGTGGTCCAGGTCTTTCCATTCCCCAGCAGTAATCACCCCGGGCTCCGGTTCTTGGCCTTGCCCATTTCCACCCCCAGAGGAAGATCCACCTCCCCCTGCTTCACTATATAAAGTTCCATCTGTTCGGCCAACATCAACCGCACTTGGATCCGTATCCTCCAAACTGCTTTCACAGCTCCATAAGAATAAAACAGCAGCCCAAAATAAAATGAATGGTAGTAATGACTTTTTCATTGGAAAATGGGTTTTGGTCTTTTTTTGCCTAGACGAGTTGAAGGTGGATTTTGTCCCAGGCGTGGTGAAAAAATATGGGATTTTTGGGATGGTGGTAGGCAGGTTCTTGGATCTACTTGAGGGAGGTAAAAGTCTGGAGACTTTAATTATTACGGTCCAAGTCTCCCGACTTGGACCGTAATGTTTTTTAAGATTGGACTTTTACTTGTTGCCCTTCCCCGGAGGATTGATAAATCCCTAATACCACGGCCAATGCCTTTTTGGCGGTTGTTCCATCCACCAAAGGTGATCGGTCATTTCGAATAGCTTCAACCATATCCTTAAATTGGGCCAAATGCAGTTGATGGCCAATGGCCATGGGATCTGCTGAACCACTCTTTTGTTGATCTTTTTGAACTTTCTGACCGGGTTCCTGGCCTCTGATATTCCATTCTACGATTTTTCCAGCTTCCAAAATCACACTGCCTTCGGTGCCAAAAATTTCAAGCCTTTCGGGATAACCTGGATACAAGGCCGTTCCACCGGTAATATTACCCAGGGCTCCATTTTTAAAATTCACTACCGAAGTACCCAAATCCTCCCCTTCAATATCATAAAGGGTAGTTTTAACCTGACCGTACACAGCCTCAACATCTCCCATAATATCCAATAATAAATCAATGGTATGGATGCCCTGGTTGATCAGTGCACCTCCCCCGTCACCTTTAAAGGTTCCTTTCCACTGGCTGCTGGCATAATAATCCTTGTCCCGGAACCATTTGATATAGGCATTGCCCATCAATAATTTCCCCAGCTCTCCCTGTGAAACAGCTTCCTTCAAGCGAATAAAATCCTTATTAAAACGGTTTTGAAATACCACACCCAACTTTACCCCATTATCCTCACAAGCTTTTATCATCATTTCAGCCCTTTCCAAATTGATTTCAACGGGTTTTTCCACTAATATATGCTTACCCGCATGAGCAGCTTTAATGGCCGGTTCCATATGATGGCCACTGGCCGTACAGATAGAAACGGCTTCCATTCCCGGATGGGCCAAAAAGTCCTCCCAATTGGAATAGGCTTTCACCCCTAATTTTTCTTCGGCCTGGTTGGCCCTTTCAGGACTGGAACTACAAACGGCAACCAGTTCTGCTTCGGGTAATTCTTTGATTGCTGCTGCATGTTGTCCAGCGATGGCTCCAGTGCCAATGATTCCAAATTTTACGGGTTGGGTCATGATGATTTTTTTTTATGTGGAACGGGGAATTGATTTAATAAAGATGGTTAGAATTAATTAAATGGTGAAATTCAAAATATATCTATTGGGCCTCAGGCTCAATTTTATTTATCCTGCTTCTAAGCAGAAAGGACAACAAGGGTCTTTCATTAAACAAAATAAAGCCCAACCAACCTTTCCAAAGACAATAATACAGCAGCCAGTAATGCAATACCAAAGCTTAACATGGTACCTATCAGGACATATTCAGTCTTTAAAGTGTCATCATTTTTATACCTCAAGATTGATTTGGCAGCAATCAAAAAACCAACTGCTTGAAACTGGCCCAGCAAAATAAATGTCAACACCAATACCCGCTCCAAAACACCAATCAATTTCCCGGCATTGGGCAAATCATCATTATCGGGAACTGGGATTTCAAAAGCCCTAAATACTTCCTTGATAAATATATTGGCAGGCTTAAGACAAATTAAAAAGGCTAAAATAATCAATAGCCCCTTGATAGGAAGCCTTAGCGGTAAAATAGATTGGATTTCAAAATACCGTCCGAAAAAGAAAACCACCAGAATAATGACCAGAAAATGAAAACCCTGATCAATAAAGAAGGCATATTTTCCAAACAATTTACTTTGGTTAAGGTATTTTTTGAACCCATCCATCAGAAAATGGGTAATGGCAATGATCAGTGCCCCTCCTGCAAATGTCAACTGAAAGGATAAAATCCAGGATAGGAGAAAAACAATCAGGGCATGCCATTTTAAAAATGGACATTGAAAACCCAATTGGTTCTTTTCTTTGGCTAACCGGTCAGTTTGAAAGAAAAAGTCAGCCATTAAATGTGCTATTAATTGTAAAGTCAGTAAGCCTGATAGATGCATTTATTTTTCTTGAATGGTTTTATTAAAATAATCCACTGCTTTTTCTATGCCGTTCCAGCCCAGACTGGTGGAATGCTGATTGACCACGGATTGGCTAATATCCAGCCTTTCGGCAATTTCTGATTCATTTTCTCCCATCAATTTCCAGAAAAGCACTTCCGATTGCCTTGCTGTTGCTTTACTGATCAGTTCATCCAATAGGGCAAACATGGCCTGAAACTGCTCATTCAGTGCCTCAGACGAGGAAGCAAAAAATAGGGTGCTTTTGATTACCACTCTTTCTTTGTTGTGGGAATGGGCCACATTGATCAATCGACCGGAAAGATAAACGGCCTCCCCATCAATGATACCTTTGTCCGGGTCAAACCTGGACAATTCCCCCAAGCCAACTGCCAGGCGGATTCCATGGGTTTTAAACAGTTTAATTCGATTATTTATTTTGCTGTTTTTGGAAGATTGTACCTCAAAAGCCTTTACAAAACTTTTGATGGCCAAAGCCACCCTAAGGGCATTTGCTGGATTTCCTACCACGCATTCCAGGTAATCGCCTTTGATGATACGGCCAAAAACCCCAAATTTATCCTCCAAAAAACCCAATAGCCAAGCCATTCTCTTTTCAAGTTCCACTCTATCCTCTTCTACTAAACTCGTTGAAGAAATGACATCCCCTGATATTACCGCTTTTATCTCCTGGAATTGTTTTGCCATGGGATAAATATAGGCATTTAAACCAATAAATAAAATTTATAGGCTTATTTACATATAAAACAACTTTATAGGTATTTTTACCTATAAAATGATCGGGCTAAAAAAACAAAAGACAATTAAAGCCCTAACATAATTTACCGCTTAGCAAAAATTTCCTCCATCACCCAATTGGTCCTTGCGGCTGAAACTCCTGTAGAAGGACTTAAACCTTTACCCAAAATATCATCTACAACCGCCTGAATTAGTTTATGTTGTATATGCTTAGGTAAATCAAATTCTAGCACTTGTCTTCCCTCATCCTCGGTCTCCAACACCAACTTTCCATCTCCAAAAGTTTCGAAACTGATCTGTCCTTTACTTCCAAAAATAGTGGTGCAATCTTTGGTAGAAATTTCATCAATTGTAAAGCACCAGCTCCCTGAGCCCAAAGCCCCTGCTCCAAATTCCCAAGATGCAGTGACAATATCTTCAGCAGGATAAAGGCCGGCTTGATTGGCTTTTATTCCATGGGCTTTTTTGATCGGCCCTAATGCAAAATCCAAAAAATCCAATTGATGGGAAGCAAGATCATAAAAATAACCTCCTCCTGCAATATCGGGACTGACACGCCAATTATCTTTCACCTGGCTTACCACTTCGGGAGTCTTAGCTTGATTCATTTGAATGTTGACATACCGGATTTCACCAATTACCCCTTTTTCAATCAATTCTTTAACCTTAACAAAATGTGGCAGCGTTCTCCGGTAATAAGCAACATATAGAGGAACTCCGGCTTGCTCACAGGCTTTGATCATTTCCTGACATTCTTGATAGGTTTTGGCCATGGGTTTTTCCACATATACCGGCTTTCCGGCCGCAGCAACCATCAGCGCCAAATCCTTATGCGCATAGGGAGGAGTTGCAATATAAACGGCATTGACTTCAGGATCATTAATCAACTCTTCTGTTTTAGTGTACCATTTGGGCACCTGATGCCTCCGGGCGTAATCTTTGACCATTTCCTCATTTCTGCGCATCACCGCCACCAACTTACTGTTAGGGACCAAATCCATTGCTGGCGCACTTTTCACCTCACATACATCACCAACTCCTATCACTCCCCAGCGGACTTCATCCTCCTTAATTTTTTTCATGGCAATAACTTTAAAATTTCATTCCATTTTTCCTCATTTACCGGAACCCCTTTCTCCATATTTTCCTTGCGGATTTTCAGGGTATTTTCTCCAGGATAACGGACGCTCTCATAATCCCGGAATGCTTTGGACTGCACCAAATCATCAATAATTTCATCGGATTTTTCCTCCATCCAATCTTCCATACCCAATTTTTCAGGATCGAATACCAAAAATACTTGGGAAACACCAAATTCCGCTCCATTATTGCCAATCTGCCAAGTCCCATGGCCTCCTGACAATAAAGTGGCTAATAAATCCAGCATCAATGCCAAACCTGCCCCTTTCCAAAGGCCAATGGGCAGAGCAAGTTCTTCCCTGATAATTTCTGAAGGAGACCTGGACAATTTCCCTTCATTGTCAAATCCCGCATCATAGGGCATTTCTTTTCCTTCCCTTCTAAAAATATCCATTTTCCCATAGGAATATTGGGAAACTGCCATATCCAAAACCACCGGGCCTTTTTCCCGGGGAATAGCAATTACAATGGGATTATTACCCAATTTGGGTTCTTTTCCTCCCCAAGCAGGCATATTGGGTTTGGTATTGGTAAAACAAACCCCAATGCACCCGGCCTCCACTGCTTGCCAACCGTAATTACCGGCCCGCATCCAGTGATTGGTATTTTGCAATGCCACACAACCTATTCCATGGGTTTTGGCCAAATAAATGGCACGTTCCATACATTGATGGGCGTTAAGGTTTCCAGGGCCCAATTGACCATCCCATCGTTCTAAAGCACCAAAATTGCCCAGAAGCTCAGGCAGATTTTCAGGAAACACATACCCTTTTTGAATAAAGGTCAAAAAACTTAAAAACCGGTTAACTCCATGGGAAGGTACTCCATCCAGGTTGGCTTGGGCAAAGAGTTGGGCACCAAGGCCGGCCCTTTCCGGATCAAAATCGTATCGGGTAAGGACTTTTTTCAGGATGTCTTTAATTTCTGAAAAAGGAATTCTAATATCTGTCATAGATGCAAATTAAAAATCCAAAAGGCAAAAATCTAATGTTTGACCAACTTTAGGCAGGGCATATTGTTAGAAGGATAAAAGGAACCGCTATTTGCGATTTACTATCCCTTTTTTTGGCGTTTTTAAAGAAAAATTCCCCAGATAGCCCCACTATTAAGAGCTATCCGGGGAAGAGAAATGAAGTCTTTTCAAACCCCGTCTAATTTTATATGGGTTTTTGGCTATGCCCTACAAAGGCTAATCCAACAAACCATTTAAATACACTTCAACATTGGTGTATTGTTTTTCCAAATCATATCTTGAGGAATCGTCTGGATCATTTGGATTCAAATTTTGCTTTTTTTCCCATTTGTCTGGCATACCGTCTAAATCGGTATCCTTAGGGGCCTTTCCTTTTTCCAACTGAGGCCAACCACCTACATCGGATTGACTATCGATGATGCCGTTTTTATTTTTTCCGAAATAACTTTTTCCAGCATTCACTTCCCCAATAAGACGTTCATCCACCAAATCCCTGACAAAACTCGCTCCAGCACTGGCCAAAACCTTTTCAAAAGCCATATTAGCTTCTTCAGTATGGCTGATTATAAATGGGAAAGGTTCTGAAACCAACACTTTCTTTTTATCGTCCACACCTTCCATGCCTTTGGTATTATCCTGGGTCACCTCTTCATTTCCTTCCATGATATTCCCCATTAAGAAAAACTTACCGAAGGGATCATAGGGTTCAATCAATCTGTCTTTATCTTCGGTAGAAGGACCCGGCTTATAATAATTCGCAACCATATTGTGTTTTCCCTCTTCCCCACCATAAGAACTGTTGTTTTTCCAATTGTAAACCACATTGTTTCTAAAATCAACTATTTCAGTTTCAGGTTGCTTATGGTACCTTGCTCCATTAAATCTGGGCAGCCTGCTTGTATGGCTTGCCAACAGATTATGGTGAAAGGAAGCCTTTTTGCCTCCCCAAATTCCCCCATAGCCATGTGCTCCTTTTTCATGAACGGAAGCATTCAAACTTTCAGAAATAATAGACCATTGAAGGGTAAAATTTTCGTTGTCATAAAAACTTCCACATTCGTCAGTTGCCCAGCTGAGGGAACAATGGTCAATAATGATATTTTTATTGCGAATGCAGGACATGGCATCATCCTGCACCTTTTCCAAATCCCCAAGTCTACTCCGGATATACCGGACAATTATATTGTCTCCCTTGATTTTCATAGGATAGTTTTGAAGCGTAATGCCTCCGCCGGGAGCACTTTGGCCTGCGATTGTAAGATCACCATGGTTGATATCCAATGGGGATTTCAATATAATATTTCCGGAAACCCCAAATACAATGATTCTGGGTTCTTTTTTACGGACAGCTTCTCTTAAACTACCCGGCCCTTCATCATTTAAATTAGTCACCACATAAACTTTACCTCCCCGGCCTCCTGTGGTGAATTTACCAAAGCCGTCTGCTCCGGGAAAAGCCAATGCTTTATCTTCTCCTGAATTAGAAGTACCCATTTGCTGGGCATCTGCATTCAAATTTGAAAAACCCAGGATTGTACTTAGAATTAATATTTTATAGCGTTTTTTCATGGTTGCTCAAGGTCAATTTTCGAACCATTAATTTCAACATTTTCAAATTGAATGTTTTTAACATTGGAAAAACTGTAATTTTCCTTTACTTCCTCAATTTTGACATTTTTGAGCAACAAATTTTCAACCGGGCTATTTTCATAACCTTCCAGCAAAATGCCAACCTCACCCCCATTTTTTACGTCCATATTTTCCACCTGAATATTCCTTACCGTAGGCACATAGGCACCTGAATCTTCATAGAACATGTTGACCCGCACAACCTGCTGGGCCACTTGTCCAACCTGAATATTTTTTAAATAAATATTTTCGATCACACCACCACGCATGGAACTGGTTTTTATTCTTAATGCCCTGTCAAGATGTGGACTGTTCATTTCGCAATTTTCCGCAAAAACATTTTTGACCCCTCCGGATATTTCACTTCCTATTACCACTCCTCCATGGCCATCAGCCATTTTACAGTTTTGGATGATGATATTTTCACTGGGAACGTCAATTCGCCTTCCATCTGCGTTCCTTCCAGATTTGATGGCAATACAATCATCACCGGTATTGAAAAAGCAATCTTTGATCAATACGTTTTTGCAGGATTCAGGATCACAACCATCAGAATTTGGACCATGGCTCTCTACTGTAACTCCTTCGATAGTTACATTCTCACATAATACCGGGTTCAATATCCACATCGGGGAATTGACAATAGTTACCCCTTTAATAAGTACATTTTTACAACGGTATGGTTGAACAAATTGAGGCCTTAGGTAATAGCCCTCTCCAAATTTCCTTTCTTCTACAGGCACTCCATTTTCAGCCATTTCAAACAACGCAGGTCTTTTGTCAACATCTTCCTGCATCGGCATCCCTTCTTCCCAACCATATTGGCTTTTGCCTTTCCAAGGCCACCAATTGGTTGCATTGGCTTGGCCATCCAGTACACCTTCTCCTGTGACAGCAATATTTTCCGCCTCAAACGCGTATATCAAAGGGGAATAATTCATCAGTTCCACTCCTTCCCAGCGGGTATAAACCATAGGAAGATAATCTTTGGGATCCGTGCTAAATAGTAGCCTTGCCCCTTCCTCCAAATGCAGATTGATATTGCTTTTTAGGTGAATAGGCCCAGTGGCAAATTCTCCGGAGGGAACAACTACTTTTCCACCACCGGCCATGGAGCAGGCCTCAATTGCTTTTTGGATGGCTTCACTGGCATCGGTTTCCCCATCAGCTACGGCACCAAAATCTGTTATTGAAAATGTCTTATCCTGAAATTCTGGTGCTTTTATTTGTTCAAGGATTCCAGGGAGTTCATCCCATGGATCTTTGGTTTTTTCATTTTTTGAACCGGAGCATCCCCAAACCAAAATAACTAAAAGGAGCCCAAGATAAAATTGATTATTTTTAATGCTTTTCATCATGATCGTTGAATATTAATCTTCAGTGAATATTATCCTAATTGGTACAAATGGAATGAATTCCCTTTTTGTTGCCGTTATAAAAGTAAGGGAAGGATTTTCCTTAACCACTTGGAAAAGAGAAAAAATTAAGGGTTAGAAAGGGATGGTTTTCTGACATTTATTTTAAGATAAAGAATTAGAAAACCACCCTTTTTTTTATTTTAGAGCTAGAATTTACCAGGGTTTTAACATAGGATTAGCTCTTTTGCAAAGCTGAATGGCCAACCCCCATGGGTCTTTCAACATGACCAAATGAGAACCATCCTCAAGTAAATCATCACTTACCTCTTCAGCTCCAGCTGCCAAAAGCTTTTCCTTGTCCCTGGAAGGATCGTCTGAAACAAATGCCAAATGTACCACCAAGGGATGCTGCAATTCAAAGTCCAATATTGGAGCTTTTGAATTATTGTAAATCTCCAACATAATGGTTCCACTTTCATCAGCCAAAAAAGTCATATAAGGAGAATGGTCCATTTTCTTAACTACCTTTAATCCCAAATGCTTTTCATACCAATCACACATTTCGTTGGGCTGTTTTACATTAATGGCAAAATGTTCAAACTTCATATTTTTTAATATTTTGGTTATTCTATCAATTCCGATACTTGATCCAATACCTCATAGGGATCCCAATTATCCTCTACACTATTTTCTGCGTAAGTCGTCTTGAATACATTTAAGGTTTCATATTTCTCAGCCTCAGCATCTGAAAGCACATTCATCCATTCCACCCTTTGGCTTAGGTTGGATCCAGGCCCAGTATTTTTATATTCAGCAAACCGGGCTGTTGCTTCATTATCAGCATTACCCCAGTTGTTCCAGCCTTCTGGTTTAACAAAATCGGCCATCTCCGTTTCTAGGTAAGCTACTGCAGCATATGGCCGCCATGGTCTTCCCAGATCAGTTTTTACTCCACTTTCAGCGGTTAATTTACAATTGCGGAAAACAAAGCCAAAATTAACATAAGGTTCGGTGGAGGCAGCTGTTATGGAGGTGCCTCCATATCCATGAATTTCACAATCTTCAAAAACGGCAGTCGCAGGACCGAAAATAAAGTCCACAGTTCCCTCAATATAACAGTTCTTCAGGTACATCCTTTTCCTGTTACCATAAAAGGTATCCTGTCTACCCAAAAAACGGCAATTGTAAAATACAGATTGATCACTGTTGACATATATGGCCAATGCAGGGCCATAATCTCTGCCTGCACTGTTTTCAAAGGTGATATTAAGGGCAACAAAGCCTTTACCATGGATAAAGGTACTTGAGGAGCCACTAGTGCCATAGGTTTGGTTGGTCTCAGGGTCTACTTTTTCAGCTGCATTGTCATAAGTGAGAATCACGTTTTCCACGCTTTCCCCCACTAATACCAAATTATCTTTTCCTTTGGGAACAGTGATTTCCTCCTTGTAAGTCCCATTTTTGATCAAGACATAGGTGGGTACAAATAAATGATCCGGTGCAGCATCTATAGCTTCCTGTACGGAAGTAAAATCTCCAGAGCCATTAATATCCACTACATATTTGAATTCAATGGGCTCATTATCCTCATCTTCCTGCTGAGGAGTGGTATCCTCCTCACTATTACAGGCAAACAGCAAACCGGTAATCAGAAAACTACTGATTACCCACAAAATTATTTTTTTCATTTCAGAATATTGAATTAAGGGTTTATTTATTAATGGCAATTAATATTTTATTCAAGTGGAAAGTCCTTGATCAAACTATTTAAATAAACTTCCAAATAAGTATAATGACTGCCTGATTTCACTTTTGAAGCATCATCAGCATTGTTGGGGTCAAGGTCATTGTTATCTTCCCAGGTATCTGGAATACCGTCTTTATCAGTATCGGTAACCGGTTCTCCGGAATCCAATTCTGGCCAGCCACCTACATCACTTTGCGTATCGATGATCCCATTGGTGCTGCCATTAGATCCTTCGTGGGAATAATTACCATTCATTACATTATTTAATATTCTTTCATCAATAGCATCTCTTTTTAATGAAGCCCCGGCATAGGCCAATACCAAATCATAGGCCTTTTCTGCAGTATGGGTGGAGACATTATCTTCAATATCATGTGGCTCTTCCTGTTTGATGGCGTCTTTTTCTTCCTGGCTTACTTCACCATAACTGTGGTGGAATTGATTAAACACGCCATAAGTCCAATTATCCTCAGAAGTTTGTGCACTTCCATCCACTGTATTTCCATCAATAAAAAATTTGCCCCAAATATCATACACTTCCGTGCCTTCATTTTTATTTTTATCTATGGACATAATTCGGTTTCGTTTACTTCCGCTTGGGCTGGCTGGTCCTGGCTTATAGTAACAATTGACAATATTGACATTCATGGCCTCTCCACCATAAGCACTGTTATTTCCCCAATTGTAAATGACATTATTTCTAAGATCCACAAGATCCGTCAAAGCAAAAGCTTTTCCAGCTTCCTCTCCTAACCTGGGGTTCCGGCTATCATGATGTGCCAAAAGATTGTGATGGAAGGATGCGTATTTCCCTCCCCAGATACCACCATAACCATGGGCTCCCTTGTCATGGACGGAGTTTCTAAGGCTTTCAGCAATAATACACCATTGGAGGGTAAAATTTTCATTGGCATAAAAAGAAACACATTCATCTGTAGACCAGCTCATTGAACAATGGTCAACAATAATATTCTTATGAAACCTACCACCCAGAGCATCACCTTCCTGTTGGGCAGTATCTCCCATTCTAAATCGTAAATAGCGGATAATAATATTGTCTGCATCAACGGTTACAGGATAATTTCTGAGGGTAATCCCTCCCCCGGGAGCACTTTGACCTGCTATGGTCAAATCTCCATTGGAAATATTTAATTTTGATTGGAGCTCAATGGTTCCCCCCACATTGAAGACGATGGTCCTGGCCCCAAATTTTTCCACCCCATATCTAAGGGTCCCTTGGCTGCCGTCATCCGTCAATTTGGTGACATAATAAACTTTTCCTCCTCTACCTCCAGAGGCAAATTGGCCAAAACCTTCTGCACCAGGAAAAGCATACAAGGGGCCATCATAAGGTTCTTCCTCATCATCATTATCATCGACAGGATCAGGATCCGTGGAACTGCATCCCAAAAAGTTAAATGTCCCAAACAGACACAAGAGAAAGATAAATTTCAAAATATTGGGTTTCATATTAATTGGGTTTTATTAAAAAGGTGTGGCCATAATATGACCACACCTTATTTATTGGATTAAAGAAAATTCACAAGATATGCCTAGATTATAATACGATTCTCCAACGTGGATCTCCTGTATCAAATCTACCCGCAAAGTTTCTATCCGAGAAGTTGAAATCGTTATTGGCTGGATCTACCCACAGGTCCTCCTGAGCACCAGTATAGTTTCCAATTGGCAACCCTGGTATTTCATAACCGCTATTAGGAGTATAATCGTTTGTAGAATACACATTGACTATATCGAAATTGGTATTTTCAAGACCATCATAAACGGGATAATATCCATAACTTCCAGATTCACTTTCATCCCAGGCATGACCAAAGATACTGTTGTGGATAACAATTCCATTGGTTACATTATTATTACCATCTCCTCCTCTGTAGCGGAAGAAACCGCCACCAGGCCGAACAAAGTTGGCGAAAGTACAGCTTTCGATTACAAAAGATTCGGACTGACTTCTGGAAGTGACACCCCATTGAATTTTGTTGAATGTGGAATTTTCAAAGCGGATATTTTTGATTTGAGCTGTTGCTTCGGTATCAACGGTAAACAACCCATATCCACCAATACTATCCACTACAGAGTTTTTGATGATGTAATTATCAACTACTGTAGAGGTTCTTACCCTTAGGATTCCCCTGAAAGTACCGATTTCGCACTTATCAAAGCTCAATTCTCCAACGTGAACATTTTCACGGTTAGGATTGAATACATAATCCCCACCATAATCTTCACCTCTTAATTCAAGGTCAATGAATCTAATATGGTCTATATCAGAGCCATCATCAATGTCCCAGTTTCCTGTGGTGAAAAGCTTGGCTTTTTGTTCTCCAAAACCATAAGCAGCTCTAATGGTAATTGATTTGTTCAAATTATCATTAGGGAAATCATAGGTCACCCCTCTTTTCACTAAGATAATTGCTCCGTCAGGGGCAGCTGCTACCGCATCAGATACAGCACTCGGGCTTTCATTGTTACGGATATCTATTACTCCTGCAGCATTTGGATCAATATCCGGCTCAAGGGTAGTATAATTTACCCAACCTCTTAATTGATCTTCACTGTACATGGCAATCTGGTAACTTGTTGAGGGTTCTAAACCTTCAACTATTAACTCTTCATTTTCACGTTCTTCCTCGGTAATAGGTCTTGGTTCGTCCAAAAGAGGGTTTTGCAACCTAAGATCCTCGGGACCATACAATTGAATACTGGTAACAGGAGCACCGGCAGAAGTCCAACTTACCCTGGCAGCAACATCAATGACATCATAACTTTCAGGAATATTCAGGATAGTAGGAAACCGTTGGGTCCTTACATTTCCCAAATCAGAAACCTTACTATCATATTCATCCATATCAGCATGGGCAGTTGCCCTTACCTGGTATAGAGCATTCCAAAACAACTCTTCTCCTACCAGCTCTTCATCAATCTCAACATAACTGGTGTCTGTTTCGATTACGTATTCCACCGTTTTAAAGGTGTCCCGGCTTACCTCAAGGGTATAAGAAACCGCTTCTTTCAAATTGCCCATATTGACAATAATGGTATTGGCTTCAGAATACAAAGCCTCATTCAGTACAGGCCTGAATAGCCTGGTTCTTTCAAACATCTCCTCATCTTCCTTACAGGCACTGAATGCTACAATGCCTAAAAGTAAGATGACCAAGCTGATCGGTATATTGAATTTATTTTTATTCATTTTAATCATTTTTTTAGCATGCTACATCAATATTTAAAATCCATAGCCATCATTGGACAGCGTTCCCTGGCTAGAAGCAACGGCAGAAGCCGGAATCGGGAAAATATAACGAACAACACCTGGTTGAGGTCCATTGATGTAATTGGCCCAGTCCCTGGTGATCCATTGATCGTATCCATATTCATCGCTGTGCAAGTCCAATAGGAATGGTTCTTGGTTCCATGTATCATCTGGTGGAGCGACTACCCTTCTGTTTGGATTTAAAATAGTGAAATTACCGCTTTCATCCAGCTTCCAATACATATAGTCTGGAAGGTTGGTCGTTCCATTAAAGGCAGCATCAGCTAATTCTTTCAATCCTTCAACGGTTTCTTCTACCTTTTCAGAGTAAATTCCCCAGCGGATCAATTCATATTTCCGTATCATTTCTCCGCCAAATTCCCAGGCTCTTTCGTCCACAATAGCTTCAAAGAATGTATCCTTGCTTCCTGCAACCTCAGCCACATAACCATCCACTCTTGAAGGCCACAAGGCAGGATCAAAAGCCCTTCTTCTTACTCTTTTCAGGGCCTCCTGAGCTTCGGCAGTTGGTCCGTTCAATTCATTTTCAGCTTCGGCATACATCAAAATCACATCAGAATATCTCATCATAGGCCAGTTGATACCGGTACCTTTGGCAGTGGATGCACCTGGAGGGTTATCCAGGAAGTGACGGCTCCATTTCCCTTGGGAAATATTGGTATTTCCTTCGATAAACTCCTGTTCAAACTCCTGATTTATTTTGTACAACCCGCAAGTCACATCTCTTCTGAGATCTGCGGTATCAAAGGACAAATAATACGTAGGTGGCATGGACATATAATTGTTACCAGAGCCATAATCATGATTGGCAGTGGTTCCACCTTCTACTGTAATACCAATATTCCATCCCACATCCCCATTACCTATGGCAAAAGGAACTTCAAACAAAATATCAGAATTTGCAGGAGAAATAAATTTACACTGGTTCAGGAATATCTGTCTGAAATCAGTAGGCAATTCCCTGTCCTTAAGATCTATCAACTTTTTGGTATAATCCTTGGCAATTTGATAGTAATCCAGGTAATCAGGTTCCCTTTGCTTGGTCAATTCAGGAGTTAAATAATAACCACCTCTTTGCAAAGATAACCGGGCAATCATTCCCAAGGTATATTCACGGTTTACCTGCTCAATACCATAAGGTACCTGATCTGCCCAAAGCATATTTTCCTCTACATCGATCAAGTTTTGTATTTCCTGGGAAAGAATTTCATTCCTGTCGGATTTTGGCAAGTTAAATTCGATACCAGCTTTAGGAGCCTCAACGATATATGGCACATCCCCAAAGTAATAAGTTAACATGCTGTACCAATAAGCCCTCAAAGTATAGGCTTCTCCCAATAATTGGTTCATGGTTCGGGCTTCAGCCACATCATTGGATTCCAATTTTCCACTGGCCATCAAGCCTTCAATGGCAATATTAGCATCACGAATGGCCTGATAAGCAAAAGTCCAAACAATTTCAAGGTCCCTGTTACTTGGAAGGGCTTCAAGGTTCCAAATTTGGTACCGGTCACCATTACTGGTCCAACCACTCTGACGTTCTATGTCTGTGTTACCCGTCATATTATTGGATAACCTGGATCGGAAAGCATCTTGTCCAAAGTGTGAATAAATCGCATTCACTCCTTTTCTGGCATCATCTACATTGGAGAACACATAATTGGTATCGAAAGTCGAAAGGGATTCCGGCTCCAGAAAGTCATCACATGAACTCAACAAGAGGGATGCTGCAAATATTAAATATCTCAATTTCATATCTCTAGCATTAATATTCTTTTACTTATTAAAATGTTACGTTCAAGCCTACTGTATAAGACCTGCTTCGTGGGAAAGAAGAATAATCCACCCCTGGCGTTAAGGCCTGGTAACTGCTGCTTCTGGAGGTACTCACCTCTGGGTCATATCCGGAATAATCTGTCCAGATATGCAAGTTGCTTCCAGTGGCATAAACTCTGAATTGAGACAAGCCAATTCTGGAAATCAACTCCCTTGGCAAGCTGTAACCTACAGTAAGGTTGTTCAGCCTGATAAATGAGCCGTCTTCAACAGCCCAATCATGAATCACGGCACCGGCTATACCATGACTGTTATGAGACCAAATGTTTTTATCAGCATTCAATTCAGCCAATTGATCCAAATCAGTTACGATCTCACCGGGAGTTCCGGTATAAGAACCATCAACATCTAAATAAGTATATCGATTATCGGAATGCATGGTAGTCAACAAGTTACCAAATGTAACCCTTCTAAATTGGTTATATTGGATTTTACCCGTGTTGTACACATCATTTCCGTATTGGTAATTAAAGAAAATGGCAGCATCAAATCCTTTCCATCGGGCATTAATACCCAAACCACCTTGGTTTTTAGGAAGGGCATTACCGATTACTTTTCGGTCCTGTGCATCAATTACACCATCTTCATTCAAATCTTTTAATTTTAAGAAACCAGGTCTGATATTAGTGTTACCCACCACGGAGCTGGAGTTTGGAACACCTTCTGCTAAAATGTATTCACCTGCTCCGGCATCATAGCCTTGGAAATCGTCTGTGGTATAAAATCCATCAGTTACATAGCCATAGATGTTACCTATTCTACCGCCTACCTCCAAGTGGAAGTCATTGATATTGTTCAAGTCGGTGCTGGCCCAGTTGGATCGGAAGAATCTTTCATCGGTACCATCAAGCTCTACAATTTCGGCTACATTGACTCCGGTATTGAAGTTAACGGACAAAGAAAAGTCTGGTCTATCAATGATAAAGGCATTAATACCCAATTCCACCCCTTGATTGGAAGTACTACCGATGTTGTCCCATTGGGTATCAAATCCAGTATTGGAAGGGATAGCAGATTGCAACAACAGATCACGGGTAGTATTTTTATAAAAATCCAAACTACCTTCCACCTTTGCTTTAAACAAAGTAAAGTCCAAACCTAAGTTTCTGTTAATGGTAGTTTCCCAAACCAAGTCAGGGTTATAAAGGGTATTACTACTTGGAGTGTAGTACACATTATCCACATTATTGAAACCAGGTCCACGGTTAGTAGATCCTTGGAACAAGAACTGGGTAGCTGTAGCTTCAATTCGGTCATTACCGGTTTCACCGATACTGGCTCTAAATTTCAATTCATCCACTACAGATGAACCCTCCAAGAAACCCTCTTCTGAAATTTTCCATCCCAAAGCAACAGCAGGGAATATCCCTACCCTGTTTTCCTTGGAGAATTTACTGGAAGCATCAGAACGAACCGTTGCAGTAAACAGGTATTTTTCCATAAACTGATAGTTGGCACGCCCAAATAAAGAGAAGCGGGTCTGATCCGTATTTTCTCTTGTTTCATGTCGATCCGTTCTACCAAATGTCATATTGGCAAAAAGTTCTTCAGGAGTAATAGAAAGCCTAAAATCCTCAGCCCTTACAAAATCACTCTTTCCACCACTTCTGTAAATTTCCTGGCCTACCAAAAGGTCCAATTTATGATCACCCAAATTGGTAAAGTCATATTTGGCACTGTTCAACCATCTATAAGAAAAAGTGGTGCTTTCATTTTTTTGGCCCAATGGCATACTGCCACCATTATTAAAGGATTCCCCAGTCAGCGGACCATAAAAACGAAGGTTTTCCCTAAAATCTCTTGAACCATTAAAGGTGGATTTCAAATTCAAATTATCAATTGGGGTCCAAGTTAAGCCGGCATTGAAAACATAATCATTTTCTGTACGCTTTCTCCAATCCTGCTCAGCCAATTCAACAGGGCTGATCAAGCTCAACAAGAAAGATTGAAAATCATCTTCAGAATTCAATTGGGTCAAATCGATATCCAATTCATCAGCAATACCGTTAACAGGACGGGTCTGAACTGCATCCTTGATATTGATCTGCGCATTTCCAGAAGTACCCGCACCATCAATCACCGTATTGGTAATCCTTGCACCTGCGTCAAAGGTAAGACCATCAAAAATAGTTTGATTCAACTTAAAGTTGATCACATTTCTTTGGTATCCTGAGTTAAGCATCAACCCTTCATCAGTATTATTGGTCAAACTCAACATTAACTTGGTGTTTTCAGTACCCCCTGATAAGGTAATGTTATGATATTGTGAAAGTTTGGGGTCACCAAACAATTCTTCTTGCCAGTCTGTGCCTGGTTTTTGTTTATACAATTCCAAGTCATCATACACGCCAAAGAACCTTTCAAATCTTCTTACATCAGCTTCTGAACGAAGTTTGGCATATTCATAGTTAGCCAAAACATACTCATAAGGGTCTAACACTTCATACCTACGGTCATCAGGTAGGTTTTTCCACTGGAAGAAATTGTTATAAGAAACTGAGGTTTTTCCAGCAACTGGTGTTTTGGTAGTTACTACAATTACCCCATTGGATGCCTGGGCACCATAGATTGCAGTTGCTGCAGCATCCTTTAACACGGTAATGGATTCAATATCTGTAGGTGGAATATCACGGATACTTCCCACAATAAATCCATCCACCACATAAAGAGGAGAATTATCCTGGGTAACCGATCCCCCACCCCTAACACGAATTACAACATCCGCATCTGGAGATCCATCAGTGGTCAATACATTCACACCAGGAAGTCGGCCTGTAATGGCCTGAGCGGCACTGGCAACTGGGATTTTCGCCAATTCCTTTCCGGAAATGGAAGCAACTGATCCAGTCATATCGGTTCTTTTAACGGAACCATAACCATAATCGACTACTTCCACCAAATCTAATTGAGCCACATCCATTTCCATAGTCACATCGATGGTAGACCGGTTTTGGATAGGAATCTCTTGTTTGACCATTCCTATGGAGGAAAAAATCAAAGTCCCGTTGGGATCATTAACAGTGAGCTTATAAGCTCCGTCCAAATCAGTACTAGTACCAGTACTGGTTCCTTTTAGCAATACGGTGACACCCGGAACGGTTTCACCCTCAGCTGATCTTACTTCCCCGGTAATTTGAAGACCTTGAGCCCTCAGCTCAAATGTCGTCCATACCATGAGAAGCAAAAACATTGAATAGAATCGGAAATTACCCGATAGTTTTCTGGTAAACTTCATTTCAATATTAATTGGGTTAGGTTAATAATTTAGATGGGAATTGCACAGTAAAAGAATTTCCACTATGCTGATTTACTGCCACGACACAAAAGTGACAGTTACTTCGCCCCTTAGGGGGGGACATAATTCGAGGGAATCTCATGTTAAGTTTAATTAAGGGTCTACAAATCGATTGACAAATATTATTGCGTAATTTCCATAGCCATTGCGCAATCGATTGCATATTACAAATTTATAATATTTCAAGCAAACAAATTTTATAATTTTTATATGAAACCATATTTAAATTTAATGTGAGCCAATTTTAACCAATTATTATTTCTGTAAATCCTGAAAACATGATAATTATCAGAAATTTTATTTAGAAATTGCGCAATCGATTACCCCAAACGTTTGCATTTTGATAATTAGGGCATTTACTAGGCTAAATATTTTTTGAAGTAAATTACTTAAATACCCTGTCTAAAAACTTGTCTACCTGTTTTACGGTGGGCTTAAACCAGGGTTCAAATAACCAAAAAGGATGTGGGGTTCCCGGAAATGTGTGAACTTCTGAATAAATACCCATGGCATCCAATTTATCAATCATATCATCCCTTCCAGCATGAAAACGGGGATATTGACTATTAATATATAAAATAGGAACTGCATTGGGACTTACCTGATGTAAAGCAGATGCCTCGTCCCAAATTTCTGGAATTTCTTCATAGGTACCGCCCAACCATTGGGAGGCTACCTCACCTTCAGCGGATTCAGGATGATGAAAAGCCAATACGCCATCCATATCTATTACAGCTTGAACATCACTACTGGGCCCTTCCTTCGAGGACTCATACATTTCTTTTCCATTGGTAAAACCTACCAAGGCTGCCAATTGACCTCCTGCTGAACTTCCGGAAACAGCTACCTTTGCGGTGTCTAAATTAAATTCAGCTGCATGTGCTTTCAACCACTTAATAGCATCCTTTACATCCTGCACACCTGCCGGATAAGGTGCCTCAAGGGAAAGCCGATATTCCACAGCGGCGGTTACATATCCTTCTCCCGCCAATGCTTTAGCCATAGGGACCTGCATAATTTTATTTCCAGATCTCCAACCACCACCATGTACCATGACTATTCCAGGTTTTGGTTTTTTAGGTTTGGAAGTAGGGTAAAAAACATCTATTTTCAATTCCCTATAACCTAAATCCTTATAGGCAAGCTCCCTCTTTTCTCCAATACCTTTCATCGAAATAGAAGATGGATGAACAGGTTTGATATGTGGAAAATCTTTTTTGTTATGCTGGTATGCACTCTCCAGATTGAAGGAAGAATCTTTTTCATATCCATACCATGGGAATCCATAACCATTTACCGGATTGGTTTCACCTTTAAAAATTTTTTGAACGGTATAGTCTTTAGCTTCTTCTTCAGTCAATTGATGGGACCATTCCACCCTTTCTGCAGCGTTGGCACCAGGTCCCTGACTTTGGTATTCGGCATAAAAGGTGGTTTCGTGCGTTTGGGGTCTTCCCCAATCATTCCAACCTTCTGAGACAATATGGTCTCCCATTTCACAATTGATAAAAACAGTTTGGGCATAATCTCTCCACGGCCTACCAAGGAAAACCTGGTCAACTCCTTCTGCAGCAGTTAATTTGCAATCCTTAAACACATATCCATGCTCCACCCAGTTTGGAGTGGAAGCTGCGGTGATATAGGAATTGGATTTTGAATGGATCTGACAATTCTCAAACAAGGCAGTAGCGGATCCAAAAATAAAATCGGTGGTTCCTTCTATATAGCAGTTTTTATAATATTGTCGGCTATTTTCCCCGGAGGCAAACATGGTATCCTGATCACCTTTGAAATGACAATTTTCAAAAACCAACCTGTCCCCTTCTGCATGCAAGGCCACTGCCTGTCCTTCACTTCCGGCGGTGTTTTGAATGGTCATATCTTTAAAAGTCAAACTGTTTCCCCAGACCATCAATGTATGGGAATCAAAGGTATCCATATAGTTTTTACCTGTATGGTCATCAAAAGTAATGATGGTTTTTTCCGGCCCATCTCCCTTAAATGTCACATTGGTAATGGTACCAGGTATTTCTAATTTTTCTTTATATACCCCTTCTTTAATATATACCGTAATTGGCTTTGGTAAGTAAACACGAATTGCCTCCAAAGCATCTTGGATATACAAAAAATCCCCACTTCCATCTTTGGCCACCACAATATCCTGCTGAACTTTTCCCTTGAGGTCTTTGATTTTTCCATCCTGGGGATAGGAATGAACATGCTGGGCTATAGCACTTCCAGCCAAAATCATTAAAGTAAATAAGGTAAATCCGGTTTTAATAATTTTCATAAATGCAATATTGTGATTAGCCTAATTACAAAAAGTCACACATGGAAAAAGTTGTATTCTGGTCTTCAATCAGGGAGAACTAATCCATACGGACTTTAATTTATTTTAATTTTTTAATTCGACCATGGCTTTATAGACCAAACTAGCCACCGCTTTGGCTCCTTCAGGCTGGAAATGGGTATTATCATTACTTCCTTCCGGATAGGCTTCATAGATCCCAGGACCAAAATTCATAAAGTAATTCTTTGTTACATATTCTTTTCCTTTTGCTGAAAAGTGATCCATGGAAAGTTGTGTAAGGTCTATTAAAAGTGCTTCCAATTCATTGGCTACATCAACAGCAGCATTGTAATATTCACCATGGACATTTTGCAGTTGCCCATCCTCCCAAGGATAATTTCTGTTGACTGGTGTAATAACGATGGGCGTGACTCCCTTTTCTCTGGATTGGTTAACAAAAAGCCTGATATACTCCTTATACCCTTCGATATTCACATACCTCTCTGGTTTGCTTTCAGCTGCATCATTATGACCAAACTGCATCAGGACCAAATCTCCGGGTTTGAGATTCTCATATACAGCCCTCCAACGGCCTTCTTCAAAAAATGTACGAGTACTTCTTCCTCCTCTTGCCCGGTCATCAACCAATACTGAATCTCCCTTTATCAAGTGTGACAAGGAAGATAGATTTTCCTTTTTCATAAAAGGCTGAAAAACCTGGCCCCAACCTGTGACTGGATACCTGGTTTTCATATAATCTTTTCCGGGATCATAATTGCCGGAATAATCCGCCATGGTCGAATCCCCGATGAGGTAAACAGTGGTAATTTTTCCCCTTGTATGAAAAGCCATGTTGACCCAGCAAAGCAAGGTCAACATGGAAATTTTGGATATTAATTTCATTATTTAATTAGGGGTTTGTTAATGAGCTATTATCCTTCAAATGTTTATTCCTTTAAGAAAATCGCCAATTCTGGAACCTTCTTCTCCAATTCCTGCACTACAAGATCACAAACTTTGAAAGCACCGGTTGGAGAAAGGTGGGTATCATCTTCTTGCCCTTCTGGGAACCTAGCATAATCTCCAGGTCGATAATGAAGGAACAATTCCTTAGATTTCTCCACACCAAATTGCTTCAGCAAATCAACTGTCTCCTTGTGCATATCAAATAACGGCACATTGTAGTCTTCGGCCACCTCTCTCACTACTTCTGAATATCTGCCATGAGTATCGACCAAAACCCCATCTTCATTAAAGCTCCTTCTGGA
The DNA here is from genome assembly GCF_030409905.1 of Echinicola jeungdonensis. Lineage (NCBI taxonomy): Bacteria > Pseudomonadati > Bacteroidota > Cytophagia > Cytophagales > Cyclobacteriaceae > Echinicola > Echinicola jeungdonensis. Next base: position 410,495 of record NZ_JAUFQT010000002.1, on the reverse strand, counting down.
AATAGGGGTAGCCAAAATTGGTTTACCACCTTTTTCATAAGTTTCCTGAATGTAGCGAATTAAGTTTTGGCGGTAATCGGTATCGGCTTTGGCGTAACGTTCCGGTGATTTTTCCTTCTGATCATTATGACCGAATTCTATGATGACATAATCACCTGGTTTGATACTTTCATAAACTTTATCCCAGTGACCTTCATCTCGGAAACTTTTGCTGCTTCTTCCATTCAGGGCATGGTTTTCTACCCTAATTCCTTCTTTGAAATAAAGGGGAAAAACCTGTCCCCAACCCTTTTCTGGATTGCTGACTTCATAAGGCTTGTTGGCCATAGTGGAATCCCCTATCAGAAAGATCGTGATGTCCCGATCCTTCTGAGTAGAGGCTATAATCAAACCTAAAAAAACTATGAACGTAGTAAATACTCCTATTTTTTTTAGCATAACTTATTTTAATTTTATGGCATTTTCAGGTAATCCTTGGCCGGTTTCATGTTGCTCTTCCCAAGCTTCAAAATCAGCCCTATCGAATGCAATATTATTGGTGAGTTCACCTAAAACTCTCACAGGTGTTTTACCATTTTCACCAAATGCAAATCCTTTCACTTCTACATCCTTGCTGTTATAAATGGTCAAGGCAGAAGTTTTGGAAGAAAGCACTTTTACATTGGTAAGGGATAATCCATCCGCATCAATTATGGTAATTCCTTGCTCTGCCTCCAATAATGCATTTTCCAAATGCACATTTTTTAGGTTCATCTCAGGAAGTCCCATAAAAAAGGCCGCTTTTCCAGAACCAGTAGCGGTGATGTTTTTCATGAAAATATTCCGGAATGAAGGAGTCTCCTCGGAGACAGGAACAATCTCCTCATCTCTTGCTTCATCCTCAGCATCTTGGTCATCCTCAAGAATTGGGGAATTACCACCATAAAATAAGTTGAAACGGATAGCTTCGGTAGGAATATTGATCATATCAATATTGGAGATATAGATATTCTCTACGACTCCTCCTCTACCACGGGTACTTTTAAAGCGAAGCCCCACATCAGTTCCGATAAAAGTACAGCCAGAAACATGCACATTTTTCACACCCCCAGACATTTCACTTCCAACTACAAAACCTCCATGTCCATGATAAACAATATTGTTTTTCACAATTACATTTTCAGTAGCCATGCCTCGCTCTCTTCCGTCTTCATTCTTTCCGGATTTGAAACAAATGGCATCATCTCCCACATCAAAAGTATTGTTGTAGATCAATACATTTTTGCAGGATTCAAGATCCAGCCCATCTCCATTTTGGCTATACCAAGGGTTCCTGACATTTAAATTCCTGATGATAACTTCTTCACTCATCAATGGGTGAATGTTCCAAGCAGGAGAATTTTGGAAGGTAGGGCCATCCAAAAGTACTTTTTTACATTTCAGGATACTGACCATTACAGGCCTAAGGAAATCTTTCACAGATGCCAACTCCTCCTCCTCAATCAGGTCAGGGACATTAAAGTTGGTACTACTTTCATACCCTTTTTTGTAGCCTTCAGAAGGAAACCAAATTTTTCCATCATCAGAAAGTACACCTCCGGATTCTACCAATTCCTCCCATTGTCTTTCGGTCATTTTACCCTTTTTGACCAATCTCCAGGCATCTCCATTACCATCAATCACACCAGTACCGGTAATGGCAATATTTTCAGCTTCCCGGGCATTGATCGGGGAAGTACATCTTACGGTATTCAATCCTTCAAAACTGGTTTTCACCAATGGATAATCATCTTTGTCCTTGGAGAACAGCAATAGGGCACCAGCTTCCAAATGAAGGTTGATATTGCTTTTCAGGGTAACCGGGCCGGTTAGCCAAATTCCTCTTGGAATGGTTACTCTTCCCCCACCCTTTCCATGAGCATTTTCGATAGCTTTAGCAATGGCTTCGGTATTTTTCACCATACCATCACCTACAGCACCAAAATCCTTGATGTTCACCTCATAATCCGGGAATTCAGGTTCCTGAACACGAGGCATGTCAAACTCAATTCCATCATAGATGGAAAAACCATCTATTTTATCATCGGAAAACTGGGCACTTACTGTAAAACTCATTCCCATTAGAATGGCCAAAAGTAAAGCCCTAAACTTATAGGTATTTTTCATTATTGGTTTAAGTTAATTGGATAAATGGTTGGCATTACTTGGTGAACCTGAACCAGTCCACATCCGCATAGCCAGAATCGTTGATCTTGTCTTTTCTCAATGCAAACAAACCGACTTTTGCACCAATCCATTTGCCAGGTACAGCAGTAAAGGTGTCATCAATTTCTTTAAACCTTCTTCCGTTTTCACTATAGCTAAACTGGCAAACAGCTCCTTTGCTCACTACTACACGAAGTTGTATGGTATTGTCCTCTAATTTCTTAATGATGGTTTCCTTTTCAGGTTTACTGTGCTCAGCATCATAGCATTCCACGTATTTCAGGTAAATCCCATCTTCTTTACTTTCCAGGGCCAAATAAGCATAGCTCATTCCCATCACTACAAATCCAACTTGTTCATTGGTCAAGTCTTCATTGGGATGGAAAGTCAGTTTTGTGGTTGTGGTAAATTCCTCTGCTGTCCATTTCTGCAACAACAAGTTAGGCACTGGCCAAAGGTTATTGGCTCCTTCTGGCATTTGTTCGGTATAAAGTCTCAGTTTTCCTTTTGCAGGATTTGCAAAAGCCCAGGTAGATTCTGGGTTGGCATGCCATTGCCATTGAACACCAATTTCATTTCCATCAAATTCATCAGTGTCAGGAGGAGTGGCAATTGGGTACCTCTGATCAACATCCGGCTTCTTGTATGCCATTACGGGTTGTCCAGTGCCATCTCCATCGGGATCTACGCCCATAGTAGGCCAGCCATTTTCCCAAACCATGGGTTGCAAGTGGACAATTCGGCCATAAGCTTCTTTATCCTGAAAGTGGATAAACCAATCTTCTCCGCTTTCCAAAGAAACCCATCCACCTTGGTGAGGGCCATTAATATCTGTTTCACCTTGTGCTAGAGATACATGCTCCTCATAAGGTCCATATGGACTTTTTGATCTTAGGATTAATTGCCAACCGGTAGAAACACCACCAGCAGGGGCAAAAATATAATAGTAGCCATCGCGCTTGTAAAATTTAGATCCTTCTACCGTTGGGTGATCCTCATGGCCATCGAATACCAATTTCCCTGGCCCAAGAATTTTGGTGCCATCAGCACTGAGTGGTTTTACTACCAAGACACTTTTGATTCCAGCACGGCTGCCTGCAAAAGCATGAGAAAGATAAGCTTTGCCATCCTCATCCCATAATGGGCAAGGGTCTATTAAACCTTTTCCTTCTTCCACCAAAACTGGCTCTTCCCATTCTCCAGCAGGGTCATCAGTTTTGACCATATAAATTCCAAAATCAGGATCTCCCCAATAAATGTAAAATTCTCCTTCATGGTACCTGATCGCCGGAGCCCAGACACCATCCCCATGTTGAGGTTTATCAAAATGGTCAAAAGGAGGTTGACGGTCCAATGCATGACCTATCAATTCCCAATTAACCAAATCTTTGGAATGCAAAATTGGAAGTCCAGGTACAGCATTAAAACTAGATGAAGTCATGTAAAAATCATCCCCTACCCTGCATACATCTGGATCTGAATAATCTGCATGCAAAATGGGGTTAATATAAGTTCCATCGCCTTGATCGGCGACCCAAACTTTTGAAGTTTCGGTATTCTGGGCTCCTGCATACAATGAAGTTGCAAGACCCAGTACCAAACTTGAAATTAGGGGCTTATAAAATTTCATTTTTAACTTTTAGGTTAAATAGTTACGATTTAATGTTGAAAATTTAGTTCCTATTTATTTAGCGGGACTCCAACCATCTTCACCTTTAAGGATATTATTTACGGTATAGGCGGCTGCAATATCCGGAGTCAATTGCCAAGACCACAAAACCCGGTCATCTGGAGCAGCACCTGGCCCGTAGGATTGGAATTCTGCATAAAAGGCAGTTTCCTCAGCTTCAGGTTTTCCCCAATTGTGCCATCCTTCAGGTTTGATATGATCACCCATTTCACATTTGATAAAAACGGTTTGAGCATAGTTTCTCCATGGCCTTCCCAGGTAAACACTGTTTTCAGGAGCATCACCGGTTAGGTGGCAATTAATAAATACAAAGCCATGGTGGGTACCTTTTTCTGTAGAAGCAGCCGTGATATAACTACCTCCATCTTTAGAATAGATTTCACAATCTTCAAATACAGCCGTGGACCAACCAAATATAAAATCTACGGTCCCTTCGATATAACAATCTTTGTAATATTGTCTGCTACCCCTTCCGTGAGGATATAAGGTATCCTGGAAACCCAGAAACCTGCAATTTTCAAAAATCACCTTATCTCCATCCACTCTTACGGCTACAGCTTGTCCAACAGGTCCTGAAGAGTTTTCAAATGTGATATTCTTGGCTTCAAATCCATCTCCAAAAACAAAAAAGCTGGAAGAACCTGTTGTTCCCATTTCTTCTCCAAACTTATTTTTTTTGGATGCATAATCGTCATGGGTTATCAAGGTCTCCATCTTGTCCTCTCCTATTAGGTGGACATTGGTCTTGGAGGCAGGCAGCACCAATTTCTCTTTATAGCTACCCTTTTTCAAATAAATAGTTGTTGGATTTTTTCGGAAATCCGGTACGCTGTAAAAAGCTTCCTGAAGGGTTGTAAAATCACCACTACCATCTTTGGCCACAACAATGTCATACTCCTGACCAAAACTTTGGACAGAAGTAAGACAAAAAACCAAAAAGTAGATCAGGGCTCCCCTTAAATAAATTTTACTCATTGCTTTAAGGATTCATATTTCAAAGAAGCCATGATAAATGGTCCTACACCTTTAGGGTCATTGGCTCTGATAGGTTCGTTAATATAATATTCATAGGAACCATCCCTGTATGGGTTTCCCCCAAGTCCTGCTACTGCACAAACATTGGTTATGCTGATGGTACCATCTTCATTTTCTTCAATAAACTCATTCAAAATACCTTCATATGCTTTGATTCCAGCTTCTTGGTATTTATGGTCCAGATACCCCTTTTCAACACCCTTTAGCAAGAAATAAGCAAACATGCTGCTGCAAGAAGATTCCAAATAATTACCTTCTCTATCACCTTGGTCAACAACCTGGTACCAAACTCCGGTTTCATCTTGATATTTTACGATTCCAGCAGCTATTTTCTGAGCCACTTCAATCACCATATCCCTTTGAGGATGATCTTCAGGCAAATAATCCAGCACATCAACCACTGCCATGCTGAACCACCCAATACTTCTTCCCCAATAATTTTTGGAAAGACCTGTTTCCGGATCGGCCCATTTTTGTTCTTTGCTTTCATCCCAGGCATGGTGATACAAGCCTGTTTCTTCACTATAAGCATATTTGTCAATCAAATAAATCTGATTGGCAACATCATCAAATAATTCTGGTTCATTAAAATTGGCTGCATACTTGGCCAAAAATGGAGACCCCATATAAAGTCCGTCCAACCACATTTGATGAGGATATACTTTTTTGTGCCAAAAGCCACCTTCAGAGGTCCTTGGATGTTCCCTCATCTGGTCACGAAGCTCCTCTATGGCTTTCTTATATTTTTCTGTTCCGGTTTCATTATAAAGACCAATAAGGAATTTACCTCCATTGACGCGATCAATATTGTAATCCGATTTTTTGTACGTTTTGATTTCACCTTCCTCATTTACCATAAAGTCGGCAAAGTTCTTGATATAGTCTAAGTACTTTTCATCGCCTGTGGCTTCATAAAGTTTTTCCATGGATGTCATAACCAAACCATGAGTATATTCCCACTTTGGTTTTTCATTGAAGTCCAAGGTCCATCCTTCCGGGTTTCTTTTTATCTCAGAATCAGCCATCCAAGTAGAATACTTCTTGGCAGCTTCAGCATTTGAGGCTTCTGATTCTTGTTGATCTGAATTTTTTCCACTACAAGAAAAAACTGACAATCCAGCGGCAATCACAGCAACCGGAAGCATTTTTTGTAAATTCCTTACAATCATTATTCTTTATTTTATAAATATGATATAAACATTCATTTAGATCCTATCAAGGTAAAGAATTGAGGGTTTATTATTTCTTATTTCCCATTGATATGGAAAATAATGAGGAATATTATCTTGATGAAATGATTTCAATCAAAATAGGATATATTCTTTATAGAATTTGATAGATCAATGGAATTTGAACTAGGTTTTCCATATCCAATCACCACCTTTAAAGCAAATAATTGGCTTTAATGAAGCCATTGTGATTAGGGTGAATCACTTGGTGACGAAATATAAAGGGGGTATTTAATTAAAACTAAAGGAATTTGAACTAACATTTTATTAGGGGTTATGGGTTTAATAGACTTTATAATCATTATGCAATAGTTTGAGTTTTTTTTTGCTGAAAGGTCCCCCTCAAACGAGGGGGACATTTCACATCATTAACCCTAAACTAATTAAATACAATAAGCTTTTATAAAATCACCTCTATAGGCTGGGACAATTCATCAACCATTCGTTCCAAATATTTTTTGAAAGTGGTTTTATCCTTAATGCCATTAGGTTCTTGCTCCCAGGCTGCCAAGAAATAATAAGTTATATTTTTTCCCTTTTCAGGTGATAAAACAGCCACATGACTATTTTCATCATTTGTTACCTCTTTTAATTGATCCGTAGGAACAAGAACAGCAATCCCCAAATTATCTCCTGCCAAACTTTGCTTTCCATATGTTGCCAAGTAAGTAAACTTTTGGCTTTTATCTCCTACCATCAATGGGGCTTCTTCATTCTTTATCAGCCCTGTGCAAAAATTATTGATACCCTGTTCAGCTACTACTTCATGTTTTGTCATACGTGACCCTGCTTGAATTGAAAGCTTCGAAATAATATTGGTCTTTCCACTTTCCAAATCCCAACCAAAATATTGGGTTTGTATCACTGACTTCAAAATTCCATCTAGAAGGATCTTTACATGAACACTATCCGTTTCATCCACACGCCTTGCCTTGCCGTTTTCCCAGGTTCCCAAAGAGCCCAATCCTAGAGAAGGACCTACTTTTAGGATATCCATCCCCCATTCAGCCGGCTCATGGTAACTGTCAAACCCGTCTAACCCCACATGTTGAAGAACAGGTTGGTTTACTTTTTTCCCAAACACATCTATCCCATTTCTCCAATCTAGATAAAACCGGTACCCTACTTTGTCTGATTCCCAACCAGGCCCTTCATACCTTATAAAGTAAGAATGGTCGGTATGTTCTTCTGGCACAAGAAGTTCACTTACATTCTGGAAATCTCCTCCAATGTATTTATTGTTTTCGAAATGCCCACCTGTTTTATGGGATAGTTCGGCTTGAGTTCTTTTTGGATAGTCGTGGTTGATTTTCTTTTCGGGGTGGTATTGGATCGATAACCCTTTTGAATCGCCCTTTTCCAATTGAGGAATGGAACAAATCAATTGTTTTTCCCCTTTGGCGTTACTATAAATTTCTGAGGAAACCTCTTTCTCATCATAAAATACCGTAAACCCTTCCGGGTTAAAATCCGGATGCTTTTCTAAAATTTTATCCAAAGGCACTTGGATAAATGCATCTTCCCGGTCCAATTCATTGACCAGCCCAAAAGTAATTTCCTTTTTCTCATTATTTTCAGAATTGCTTTGGCAAGCACCCATTATTTGAAAGGCCAATCCAACAGCACAAAGTCTAATAAAAAATCCACCTCGTAAACTTTGTTTCATAATACGGTTATTTAGGGGTTTAAAATCCACCTAGTTGCACCCAAATTTGGCCTCATATTTAAGACCAATTAATTTAACTAGGACAATCGATTGCATATTTAAATATTTTTTTTGAGACATTAAAACTTTTCCCAATTATTTCTTTCAAATCGCATTATTATTGGGCCATTTAAGGAATAGTATCCATTTTATTTCTTATAACGTATTTTTGACAATTATAAATAATATGCACTTTCTTTGGGTTTAAGTAAATTAATAACTTATATTGCGCAAACGATTACACTTAATTATTCATTTAGATTTAATCTTATAATGATTATTAGGATAATCAAGGTATCTTATTGATTTGGTATCAGGGTTTATCATCCAAGAAAAAAAAAATAAGCTTTGGTAGAGAATGGTATTTTAAAGAAATAGGAACAACCACGATTCTTATTTTCTTCATTGATTACCTTTTGGTACCTCCCTATTGGAATCAAATCTTTATTATTATAATTGCAATTTGACAACTATAAACCTAAGGTTAAATAAGAAAGCTATTGGGATTACAAGTATAGGTGATTACATGCCAACCCAACCGAATATTTTACCATTTATTATGATATAGGTTTTAAAACAACCCTATATTTGCGGATTAACTATAAAAAGTTAAGATTTCGGGAATTTTAGCATTCAATTAACCTATTTATAAGAGAAAATAAAAACTAACAATGCAAGAATTATTTGACTTGACAGGAAAAGTGGCTTTGGTAACTGGTGCTACGCATGGATTAGGAATGGCAATGGCTAAATCCCTAGCAAAAAGCGGAGCAACTTTGATTGTCAATGGCCATACTCCCTCAAAAATGGATGCAGCTATAAAGGAATATGCAGATGAGGGAATTAAAGCCCACGGATTCTTGTTTGACGTCACCAAGCCAGATGAGGTAGATGAAAAAATCGGAGAAATTGAATCCCAATTTGGCCCGATTAACATTTTGGTCAACAATGCTGGCATGATCAAAAGGATCCCTGCCCTTGAAATGGAAGTAGATGATTTTAAACAAGTGGTAGATGTTGATTTGGTATCTCCGTTTATCCTTTCTAAAAGAGTAGGAAAAACCATGAAGGAAAAAGGAGGAGGAAAAATCATCAATATCTGTTCAATGATGAGTGAGCTGGGCCGAAATTCAGTTTCCGCATATGCTGCAGCCAAAGGCGGTTTAAAAATGCTCACCCAAAACCTGGCCACGGAATGGGCAAAATACAATATTCAGGTCAATGGCATTGGCCCAGGCTATTATGCCACAGACCAAACCGCCCCTATTAGAGTAGACGGGCACCCTTTCAATGAATTTATCATTAACAGGACACCTGCCGGAAGGTGGGGTAATCCCGAAGATTTAGCAGGTACCACAGTTTTCTTAGCCAGCAATGCCAGTAATTTTATCAATGGCCAAGTGATCTATGTTGATGGCGGCATTTTGGCGACCATTGGAAAACCCCATGGAGAATAACCAATAAAGTCGAAAGCCACCTGGTTTTCGGCTACCTTGACTAAAAAAATGAGTAAGAGGAATAAGGCGACAATACATGATATTGCATCAAAACTTGGAATAACGGCTTCAACCGTTTCCAGAGCCCTGAATAACCACCCCCGGATAAGTGATGCTACTAAAAAGCTGGTTCAAAAAACGGCCAGAGAGGTCAATTATCAGCCCAATAATATAGCAGCTGCCCTTAGAATTGGAAAAAGTAGGCTGATTGGGATCATTGTTCCCACGGCAAACAGAAATTTCTTTTCATCTGTGGTCCGGGGAATCGAGGAACTGGCTAATAAACTGGATTATAAGGTGATCATTTGCCAGTCCTATGAAAATTATAAAAAGGAGGTACAAACCATCGATGCTTTGCTAAGTGCCAGGGTTGATGGTATTATCATGTCCATTGGAAAAAACACTGAAAAATTTGATCATTTACAAAGGGTATTGGATAAAAGTATCCCATTGGTCCTTTTTGACCGGATCACAGACCAAATAGAGGTCAACCAAGTGGTCATTGACGATTATATGGGGGCTTATAAATCAGTTCAGCATTTAATAGATAATGGTTATAAAAGAATCGCCCATTTTACCAATCCTCGAAAAATCAATATTTATAGCGAAAGGTTAAGAGGGTATTATGATGCCCTGAAAGACAATGGGATTCCATTGGATCCGGAACTGGTAATAGAAAGCAATATGCAGTTGGAAGATGGCAAACAAAATATTGTGAACATGTTGGAAAGCAATTTAGGGTTTGATGCCATTTTCTCCTCCAGTGATTATGCGGCTATGGGAGCCTTGCAGATGCTAAAAGAAAAAAACATAAAAGTCCCTGATCAGGTTGGTTTGGTTGGTTTTGGAAATGAACCGTTTACCTCCTTCACTGAACCTTCCATTACAACCATTGATCAAGTCAGTATCCCGATGGGGAATGTGGCAGCGGAACTTTTCTTTGAGTTATTAAAGGCGGATCCCAAAAAATTTATCCCGCAAAAAACCGTTTTAAAACCAGAATTGATCATCCGGGGATCTTCTGTCCGGAAAATAAAAGAAACCGTTTAAAAAACTTCAATAAATCAGAAATTTATGTTGGACCAAGTGAGCAATCGATTGCACGTCAACAAAACTTTCCTAAGCGATGACTTTTTGCTTAAGAGTGAATTTGCAAGGAAATTGTATCATCGTTATGCAAAAGACCTTCCAATTATCGATTACCATTGCCATCTTTCACCCAAGGACATTGCTACCAATCGCAATTTTAAAAATTTGAGTGAAGTATGGTTGGCAGGAGATCACTACAAATGGAGGGCAATGAGAACTCTTGGAGTCGATGAAAAATTTATTACAGGTGATTCTTCTCCTGAAGATAAATTTTCAAAATGGGCAGAAACAGTTCCTTATACCCTTAGAAACCCTTTATTCCATTGGACCCACCTGGAACTAAAGCGTTATTTTGATATTGATTCATTGCTGACTCCTGAGTCCTCTGAAGAAATATACCAAGAAGCCTCTAATAAACTTCAGGAACCTTCTCACAGTGTTCAGGGCCTATTAAAAATGATGAATGTGGAAACGGTATGTTCCACAGATGACCCTGTAGACGGTTTGGAATATCATATTCAAGCCAAAAAAGAGGGGATTAAACCTAACCTCTACCCTGCTTTTAGACCTGACAAAGTTTATGCAGTAGAAGATCCTAAATCTTATATTACTTACGTCAATCAGTTAGCAGAAGTAAGCGGAGTAAAAATTGAAAAATACGACGATCTTTTGGATGCTTTGCAACAAAGGATTGACTTCTTCCATGAACATGGAGGCCGCCTTTCTGACCATGGGCTTGAGCAAATGTATTTCTTCGAAAAAGGGAAATATGATATCAACAGCCTTTTCCAAAGGGTAAAAGTTCAAGAAACTCTAAGCCAAGAGGAAATCAATTATTTCAAATTCGAAACATTGGTTCACCTAAGTAAAATGTACCATGCAAAAGGATGGACCCAACAGTTCCATTTGGGAGCGTTGAGAAATACCAATGAAAGGATGCTTGGTGAATTGGGACCTGATACTGGCTTTGATTCAATTGGTGACTTCTCCCAAAGTGTTGCCTTGGCAAGATTTCTAAATCACTTGGACAGCACTGATCAATTGGCCAAAACCATCCTTTACAACCTCAACCCAAGAGATAATGAAGTGATGGCTACGATGATTGGTAATTTCAATGATGGGAGTATCAAAGGTAAAATTCAATTTGGGTCTGCATGGTGGTTTTTGGATCAAAAGGACGGAATGGAAAAACAAATCAACGCCCTTTCCAACCTAGGAATGTTGAGTTGCTTTATAGGGATGCTTACCGATTCCAGAAGCTTCCTTTCCTTCCCAAGACATGAATACTTTAGAAGAATCCTTTGTAATTTAATTGGAGAAGATGTAGCCAATGGAGAATTGCCTGCTGATGAAGAATGGCTGGGTAAAATAGTCAGCGATATCTGCTATTACAATGCAAAAGAATACTTCCAATTTTAACATCATTAAAACCAACAGTAATGAAAGCACTAAACAGACAAAATATTTCCCCAGTACCAGAAAGACCTGTCAAAGTCCTTCAATTTGGAGAGGGTAATTTCCTTAGAGGATTTGTAGATTGGATCATTGATACCCTAAATGATAAAACTGATTTCAATGGAGACATCCAATTGGTTCAGCCTATCGACAAGGGACTGGGTGAAATGATCAACAAACAGGACGGTCTTTACCATGTCCAATTAAGCGGTATTCAAAAAGGCGTAGCCAAAGAAGAAACCAAGCTAATCACCTGTGTTAGAGGGGTAAACAACCCATATGAGGATTATGAAGCCTATCTTAAATTGGCGGAAAATCCGGACTTGAGATTTATCATTTCAAATACCACTGAAGCAGGTATTTCATATGACCCTAAAGATGATACGTCTAACAAATTATCAAACTCTTTCCCTGGCAAACTTACAGCCCTTTTATACAGAAGATATAATACATTCAATGGTTCCAGAGATAAAGGATTGCACATAATCCCTTGTGAGCTTATTGATAAAAACGGGGAAAAACTAAAAGAAATCATTCTTCAATATGCCCAATTATGGGATCTTCCTAAGGGTTTTGTTTCTTGGATCCAGGAAGCCAATACCTTTAGCAATACTTTGGTGGATCGTATTGTTCCAGGATTCCCTAAAGAAACCATCAAAGAAATCCAGGAAGAAATTGGATTCGAAGACAATTTGGTCGTTAAGGCAGAACCTTTCCACTTATGGGTAATTGAAGGCCCAGAAAACTTGAAGGATGAATTCCCAACCGAAAAAGCAGGGTTAGATGTCCTTTTTGTAAAAGACCAATCTCCATACAGGACAAGAAAAGTGAGAATCCTGAATGGTGCACACACTTCTTTGGTTCCAGTAGCCTATTTAAACGGGCTTCGTACGGTGAGGGAATCCGTTGAGGATCCTGAAGTTGGTGAATTTATCAAATCGACCATCCAAGATGAAATCATTCCAACGTTGGACCTTCCCAAGGAAGAACTGGAGCAGTTTGCCAATGATGTCTTGGACAGGTTCAAAAATCCATTTGTTAAACACCTGTTGAGTGCCATTGCTTTGAATTCCATATCTAAATTCAAAGTGAGGGTATTGCCTTCTCTGTTGGAATACATCAATAGAAAAAATGAATTGCCAAAAAACCTGGTTCACTCTTTAGCGGCCCTAATTTTGTTCTACAAAGGTCAATATAACGGAGAAGAAACTCCTGTAAATGACAGTCAGGACATCATGGATTTCTTTGCCCAGGTTTGGGAAAGTGATGATGCCAAACAAGTGGCTCACCAAGTCTTGGCCAATAAGAGCCTTTGGGACCAAGACCTAAGCCAAGTAAATGGTTTAGAACAAGCTGTAGCTGAACAGATCCTTGTTTTGGCTGAAAAAGAAAAGGTTTAAAAAGTAATAACAGTTTATTTTTTTCATAATAGTTTGGGTTTGAAAAGGGGGGGCCATTGGCCTCCTCTTTTTGTTTTTATTCCCAGGACAAGCCCAAGAACATATTGTTTCTTATAGCTTGTGGGTACAAAGAGTAGGCAACTTATAAAAACCCATTTATTCCCTGCATCGAAAATATTAAATTCTATCCAGAAAATGGGATTTAGATTCTTTCACCTTCCAGCTAAAAACAATCCAGACTTGTTAAGGTGGTATGTAATATTTTTTATCAAGATTGGAATCCAATTAGGCTTAGAAAGGTCTAAAAAATCAATAAAATGATAACAAAAAAGTCTTGCCAATGGCAAGACCCTTTTCAGAATATAAACCCAAATATAACTTTAGAGATTAAAAGTTTCACATTTTCGACCATTACAAAAGATTATCTATTGGCTCCGAACCAAAAATTATTTAAATGATTCGGACTATACACCAAATATTTAATCCCACACGTAATGTAAATCCAAAGTACGTATATTTTCAGGTATTTTGCAAATCAAAAAAAATGTTCCAATAATTTTTGACAATTTAATAATTTAACTGCATCTTTATTCAAATAACAATAACCAACCAAATAAATAATGGATAAAAATTTAGATATTGACAATATTGACCTCAAGATCATTTCATTACTGAATGAGGATGCCAAAACACCCTACACAGAAATTGCCAAAAAAGTGTACGTTTCTTCTGGAACTGTCCATGTGAGAATGAGGAAGTTAGAGGAAATGGGGATTGTAAAGAGCGCCACTCTCAATATTGACTTTTCAAAGCTAGGCTATGACATTTCAGCCTATCTGGGCATTTATTTGGAAAAAAGCTCTTTATACGATAATGTTATTGAGCGCTTGAAAGAAATAGCAGAAGTGGTCAATGCCTATTACACTACAGGAAATTACAGCATCTTTGCCAAAATCATTTGTAAAGATACCAATCACCTTAGAGAGGTACTGGACAAAATTCAAAAAGTGGAGGGAATAGACCGTACAGAAACGTTGATTGTACTAGAAGAAAGCATCAACAGACCCATACAATTGTTTGGAATAGACTCTAAATAAATAAGATTAAATCTAAATAAAGCGCATTTATTATTATTCCAATATTTATTATAATTTATTTAACCTAACAAACACCCCCTCTTTCAGCCCTGAAAACAATTAAATATTTGTTTTTTAATGAATTACTGAATCTTTTTGTCAGAATTAATTAGAATTTTAATTCTGTCTGAACATAATAATTTAGATTAATGTTATATCTTTGCGTTATAAAATGTAATTAGTCTAAATAACTCGATTTATGAGCAAAGACAATCAAATTTTAGAGGAATTTACCTCAAAAGAGTATGAACATGGTTGGTCAGTAGATTTTGAAGCTGATGAAGCTCCTGTCGGTCTTACCGAGGAGACGGTTCGTTGGATTTCGGCCAAGAAAGAAGAGCCGGAATGGCTTTTGGAATGGAGACTAAAAGCTTTCAGGATCTGGGAGTCTATGAAAGAACCTGCGTGGGCCAACGTGAAATACCCTAAAATTGACTTTCAAGCCCTTAAATATTATTCTGCCCCTAAGCAAAAATCCAAGCCCAAAAACTTGGATGAAGTGGATCCGGAATTATTGCAGATTTACGAAAGATTGGGTATAAGCTTAAATGAACAGAAAAAGTTGCAAGGCATTGCAGTAGATGCTGTTTTAGACTCTGTGTCTGTGGGCACTACTTTTAAGGAAACCCTGAGCGAATTAGGGATCGTTTTCTGCTCATTCAGTGAAGCGGTTCAGGATCACCCTGAGTTGGTTAAAAAATACTTGGGTTCCGTGGTTCCCATGACGGATAATTACTATGCATCACTGAACTCTGCAGTTTTCTCTGATGGTTCTTTCTGCTACATTCCAAAAGGCGTGAGATGTCCTATGGAGCTTTCCACTTATTTTAGGATCAATGCAGCCAATACCGGCCAATTTGAAAGAACCCTGATTGTGGCTGAAGACGAATCATATGTTTCTTATCTGGAAGGTTGTACAGCTCCTCAAAGGGATGAACATCAGTTGCATGCAGCTGTGGTTGAAATTTATGCAGCCAAAGATGCTGAGGTAAAATATTCTACCGTACAAAACTGGTTCCCAGGTGATAAAAATGGTAAAGGTGGAATTTACAACTTCGTTACCAAAAGAGGTCTTTGTCAAGGAGACAATTCTAAAATATCCTGGACCCAGGTAGAAACAGGATCTGCAATTACATGGAAATATCCTTCCTGTATCCTAAAAGGGGATAATTCAGTTGGGGAGTTTTATTCCGTTGCAGTAACCAATAATTGGCAACAAGCCGATACGGGTACCAAAATGATCCACATCGGTAAAAACACCCGGTCAAGGATTGTATCCAAAGGTATTTCGGCAGGTTATTCCCAAAACTCCTACCGTGGACAAGTTCAGGTAATGAAACGTGCCGAAAACTCCAGGAACTTTTCACAATGTGATTCCCTATTGATGGGGGCCAAATGTGGGGCACATACCTTCCCCTACATTGACATCCAAAACCCATCAGCACAGGTAGAACACGAGGCCACTACTTCTAAAATCGGGGAAGATCAGATTTTCTACTGTAACCAAAGAGGAATTGACAGTGAGGAAGCAGTAGCTCTGATTGTAAACGGCTATGCCAAGGAGGTGCTAAATCAGCTTCCTATGGAATTTGCCGTTGAGGCCCAGAAATTATTGGCCTTGACTTTGGAAGGAAGTGTAGGGTAACCCCCTGCCCTTTCCTGACTGTTCTTATAGGTTTTGAAGTAACCCTTCCAATTACTTCGTGAATGCTTATACTCCAAAAGAAAGAAAAATCGTAAAAATGTTATCCATAAAAAATTTACACGCATCTATTGAGGGTAATCCTATTTTGAAAGGTATCAACCTGGAAGTAAAACCAGGGGAAATTCATGCCATCATGGGGCCTAACGGTTCTGGTAAATCTACCTTAGCTTCCGTTTTGGCAGGACGTGAGGAATATGAAGTAACTGATGGAGAAGTTACCTTCAAGGGGAAAGACCTACTGGACCTTAATCCTGAAGACAGGGCTAGAGAAGGTGTTTTCCTTGCTTTTCAATACCCGGTGGAAATCCCAGGTGTTAGCTCTACTAACTTCTTGAGAACTGCCGTTAACCAAGTGCGCGAATACCGAGGCCAGGAACCATTGGATGCGGTTAAATTCCTTACCCTGATGAAGGAGAAAATGAAATTAGTAGATATCGACCAGAAATTACTAAGCAGGGCTCTTAACGAAGGTTTCTCTGGCGGTGAGAAAAAAAGAAATGAAATTTTCCAAATGGCGATGCTAGAGCCTACCCTTTCCATCCTTGATGAAACTGATTCCGGACTCGATATTGACGCCCTTAAAATTGTAGCAGACGGAGTTAATGAACTTAGGACTCCTGACAATGCTACCATTGTGGTTACCCACTATCAGCGATTGCTCAACTATATAGTTCCCGATGTGGTCCATGTATTGTATAAGGGGAAAATTGTAAAATCCGGACCAAAAGAGTTGGCATTAGAATTAGAAGAAAAAGGATATGACTGGATCAAAGAAGACGCCGGAAGCACTACCGTCTGATTTAATCCTATTGTCAAACCCGCTTATTTCTTAATTCATGACTACACTTACTAAAAACAAAATCACTGATTCGTTTATTGAGTTAATCGCTAACCTACCTAAACCAGATCAGTTTGCTTCGATAAAAAATACTGCTTTGGAGGTACTTCAAAGTCAGGGACTTCCCGCCCCAAAGGCTGAGGAATATAAATTTACAGGTGTAAGCAAAAAGTTGGAATCAGCTATTTCCAACCTTAAGACCCCTCAAAAAGCTTCAGTTAGCTCTGAGATGATCCAAGAGGCTTTAATACCTGGATTGGATGCGGATGTTTTGGTATTTAACAATGGTCAATGGGATAAGGAGGCTTCTGATTACAAAGAAGAAAATTATTCCATTACCAGGCTTACAGAAATACCGGAAGATGCCGTTCAATTTTTGGGTAAAATAGCTAAACCTGAAAAGGATGCTTTTACCGCCTTGAACACATCTCTTTTTCAGGATGGTATTTATTTAGATGTTCCCAAAAATAAAGTGGTTGATCGTCCCATCCTTTTCCTCTACTTTAACCAGGCAAATGAAGGGCAGGTAATCAGCCCAAGAGTGTTGATTCATACTGAGGGAGGTTCTGAGGCTAGTTTTATTGAAAAAATCATCAGTATAGATGAGGAACCTTACTTCTTAAATGGAGTGACCGAAATCAATGTAGGTGAAAATGCCCACCTTACTTATTATAAATTCCAGGACGAAAACAAGTCAGCAATTGAAGTCAATAACTTTGAAGCGGATGTGCACCGGGATTCCACATTTTCTTCGGTGGTCCTTTCTCTTCAAGGTGACATGATTAGAAATAACCTCAGCCTAAACCTGCTGGACAGTGGTTGTGAAGGAAATATGTATGGACTATACCTATTGAA
Source organism: Echinicola jeungdonensis (assembly GCF_030409905.1). Taxonomy (NCBI): domain Bacteria; kingdom Pseudomonadati; phylum Bacteroidota; class Cytophagia; order Cytophagales; family Cyclobacteriaceae; genus Echinicola; species Echinicola jeungdonensis. The sequence continues at coordinate 392,678 of NZ_JAUFQT010000002.1, read as the reverse complement.
TGGTAATAGTCATGTGGACAACCACACCAATGTAGATCATACCATGCCCCACTCCGATTCAAATGAATTATATAAAGGTATTTTGGATAACAAGTCCAAAGGGGTATTTAATGGGAAAATTTTTGTAAGGCAGGATGCACAAAAAACAAATGCTTTTCAGCAAAACAACAACATCCTGTTATCAGATGATGCGATCATCCATACCAAACCCCAGTTAGAAATCTGGGCAGATGACGTGAAGTGTTCCCATGGTTGTACTACCGGTCAATTGGATGATGAAGCTTTGTATTACCTGCGAACCCGTGGAATCGGAAAAGATAAAGCCAAGGGATTACTACTATATGCATTTGCAGGAGAAATTTTAGATCACATCAAAAACGAAGCCCTCAAAGAATACTGCATTCAATTGGTTCAGGAAAGATTAGGTAAATTCTAAAAAGCCTTTCATGACATTGAACATTAATAAAATCAGAGAGGAATTTCCAGTACTCCATCAGGAGGTCAATGGAAATCCTCTTATATATTTTGACAATGCCGCCACAACGCAAAAACCAAAAGCGGTGTTGGAGGCATTGTCTGCTTATTATCTCAAAGATAATTCCAATATTCACAGGGGAGTTCATACCCTTGGAGACCGTGCTACCAGAGCATTTGAAAAAACCAGGGGGCTTTTGAAGTCCTTTATCAATTCCCGGGAAGAAGAAGAAATTATATTCACCAAGGGTACCACTGAAGGCATTAATTTGGTGGCCTCTTCTTTTGGGAAAAAATACATTAATGAAGGTGATGAAATCATTATTTCCACCTTAGAACACCATTCCAATATTGTCCCCTGGCAAATTCTCTGTGAACAAAAAGGAGCCACCTTAAAAATCATTCCTATCAATGACAAGGGTGAAATCCTAATGGAGGAATTTGAATCCATGCTCACTGATAAAACCAAAATGGTATCGGTAGTGCATGCTTCAAATGCCCTTGGCACCATCAATCCTGTAAAGGATATCATTCAAAAAGCCCATTCCATTGGTGCAAAAGTATTGGTTGATGCTGCCCAGTCTGCTGCTCATTTGGATATTGATGTGCAGAGCCTGGATTGCGATTTCCTTTCTTTTTCCGCCCACAAAATTTATGGGCCTACCGGCTTGGGCGTTCTTTACGGAAAAAGGGAGCTATTGGAAGCGATGCCTCCCTATCAAGGAGGTGGGGAGATGATCAAAGAGGTTACTTTTGAAAAAACGACCTACAACGAAATTCCTTTTAAATTTGAGGCCGGAACCCCAAATATTGCCGATGTCATTGCTTTCCAAAAAGCTTTGGAATTTGTGGACGATCTTGGCAAGGAAAACATCCGTGCCCATGAGGAATCCCTTCTCCAGTATGCCACCGAAAAATTAAATGCAATTAAGGGATTTATCCCTGTCGGCACGGCGGAAAAAAAGGTAAGTGTTATTTCCTTTTTGATCAATGGCATGCACCCCTTTGATGTCGGCATGATGCTCGATGCAGCAGGTATTGCAGTCAGAACCGGGCACCATTGTACCCAGCCATTGATGCATCGATTTAAATTGGAGGGAACTGTTAGGGCATCTTTTTCTGTTTATAACACCAAAGAAGAAATCGACCGGCTAATTGAAAGCGTCAGCAAAATTGCCAAAATAAAGAATAAATGACTGATATTAACCAAGTTCAGAACGATATAATTGATGAATTCAGCATCCTGGGTGAGGATAGGGAGTCCACTATATTTTATATCATGGAACTGGGCAATCAACTTGGAGAGTTTCCAGAAGAAGATAAGATTGAAGAAAATATTATCAAAGGTTGCCAGTCCAAAGTATGGTTGACGACCTCCGATGAAGATGGGAAAGTACATTTTTATGCGGATTCCAACACAGATATTACCAAAGGTTTGATCAGCTTATTGATCAGGGTTTTGTCTGGACGGAAGCCTCAGGAAATCCTTGATGCCGATTTATATTTTATCGACAAAATAGGAATGGGTAATATCATTGGCTCCCAAAGGTCAAATGGATTAGCAGCCATGATTAAACAAATGAAGCTATTTGCCCTTGCCTATCAATCCAAATTAAACGTATAAATTATGGCTGAAACAGAAAAAAACAAAGAGGTTAATGTACCCAATTTGAAAGATAAAGTGGTTGATGCCATTAAATTGGTATATGACCCTGAAATCCCGGTGGATATATATGAATTGGGGTTGATTTACGAAATCAGCATATTTCCTGTAAACAATGTTTACATTTTGATGACATTGACCTCTCCCAATTGCCCTGCTGCAGAATCCATACCGTCAGAAGTAAAGGATAGAGTCCAACAGATCAATGGGGTAAATAATGTAGAAGTGGAAATGACCTTTGATCCACCTTACTCCCAGGACATGATGTCCGAAGCCGCCAAATTAGAGCTAGGCTTTTTATAAATTCAAACGAATAAAATATAGAATATATGTACCCTGAAGAATTAGTAGCACCAATGCGTGCAGAATTAACTGAAGTAGGTTTTCAAGAATTCAAAACTGCAGAGGATGTAGAAAATCACCTCAAAGAACATAAGGGAACTACCTTTATTGTTGTCAATTCAGTTTGTGGATGTGCAGCAGGTGCTGCCCGGCCAGGAGTAAAATATGCCCTGGACAAAACAGATGCCCGCCCGAATGTATTAGCAACTGTTTTTGCAGGCAATGACACCGATGCAGTCAACAAGGTAAGAGAATATTCACTTCCCTACCCTCCATCCTCACCAGCTATGGCATTATTTAAGGATGGAGAACTGGTACATTTCATCGAAAGACACCATATCGAAGGAAGAAATGCCCAGATCATCGGAGAACATTTAGTAGAAGTATTTGAGCATTTTTGCAAGTCATAAAAAAATAGCCCGAAATGGGCTATTTTTTTATTGATTCTCGAAAATCAGGTTATTATTTAACTTCCAGATATTATTTTGTATTATCAGTAATTTGCTGAAATAACATTTGAAACGAACCTATCTGGAAATTCATTAATTGCGCAAACCCTGCGTAACTACGCTTTTCATTAGGCAGAAAATCAAAAAATGCCAATTAAAAAAACTGCATTTAACACCGCTATTAGTGTTTTTAAGGCGTGTTTTTACTATCTTAAGGCCGCGAAACTTGAAACACTGAACAAAACCACAATAGATAAACGTAAAACTTATGTCTGAAATTGCTAAGTTATCCTTCGATGGTAAGGATTTTGAATTACCCGTATTAGAAGGTACTGAAAAAGAAAAGGCAATTGATATTGCTAAACTAAGAGGCCAATCTGGATTGATCACTATGGATCCAGGCTTCAAAAACACTGGTTCTACCAAAAGTGCAATCACTTTCCTTGATGGAGAAAAAGGTATATTAAGATACAGAGGATACAATATTGAAGACTTGGCAGAAAAGTCTAATTTTTTGGAGGTTTCTTACCTTCTTGTTTATGGGGAATTGCCAACCCAGAAACAATACGAAAAATTTTCTAAAGAAATCACTACTCATACCCTAGTGCATGAGGACATCAAAAAGATGTTAGATGGCTTCCCATCCGTAGCCCACCCAATGGGGGTTTTATCTTCTTTGATCTGTTCTTTGACTGCTTTTTACCCTACCTCTTTGCATCCTAACCGATCAGAGGAAGAGAACAACCTTAGCATCATCAGGTTAATGGCTAAAATGCCTACGTTTGCTGCTTGGGCATTCAAAAACAAAATGGGGCATCCGGTAAATTACCCTGATAACAGCTTGGATTATTGCTCCAACTTTCTAAAAATGATGTTTGAGCTTCCTGCTGAAAAATATGAAGTTGACCCTATCGTTAGCAAAGCGCTTGACCAATTGTTAATTCTTCATGCTGACCATGAGCAAAACTGCTCTACTTCCACTGTAAGAATCGTAGGGTCTTCCCAAGCCAGCATCTACGCTTCTATCTCTGCAGGTATCAATGCACTTTGGGGCCCCCTTCACGGTGGAGCCAACCAATCTGTTATTGAAATGCTTGAAGCCATCAAAGCTGACGGGGGAGATTCTAAGAAATACCTTGAAAAAGCCAAGGATAAAAATGATCCATTTAGATTGATGGGCTTTGGTCACAGAGTATACAAAAACTTTGACCCAAGAGCCAAAATCATCAAAAAAGCTGCTGATGATGTTTTGGGTAAACTAGGTGTAGATGATCCCGTATTGGAAATCGCCAAGGAGCTTGAGGAAGCTGCCTTGAATGACCAATACTTCGTGGATAGAAAACTATATCCTAATGTGGACTTCTACTCAGGTATCATTTACAGAGCCATGGGCATCCCAACTGATATGTTTACAGTAATGTTTGCTCTTGGACGTCTACCCGGCTGGATTGCACAATGGAAAGAAATGAGAGAAAATGGTGAACCTATCGGTAGGCCAAGACAGGTTTATACTGGTGCCAATGAAAGAGAATATGTATCTATGAATAAAAGGTAATTTTCTTGATTCTTTCAGAATAACTTAAAGCGGGAGCATAAACTCCCGCTATTTTTGTTCCTTATCCCCCATTTCCATTTTAATTTTTTTCAAAAACATGGCCTTTTCAAAACCCTATCTAATTTACGTTTTTTCAAAATTTCCAAATTTTTATTTATGATTCCTTAAGTTTCTTTTTAATTGTTTCAAAATAAATCAACAACCTCTTGATAAAACGAATAATTACTTTTACTTTTGCACCAAGTTAATTATAAGCAAATTTTTCTGGGTCGTGATTTTCCTTGCTCTGTCGCTAGTTATTGGGATGTAATAAAGGAAATTAGGACACAGGAGTAAGGAAAATTTCATGGAAAACGAAACATTATTTTCAGACCTGGGGATATCATCTGAAATCCTACAGGCAGTGGAAGATATGGGCTATACCCAACCTTCCCCTATTCAAGCACAATCAATTCCACTTTTATTGGAGGGTAGAGATGTCATTGGGCAAGCCCAAACCGGTACTGGAAAAACCGCATCATTTGCCATTCCTATTATTGATCTGGTTGACCCAAACTATTCCCAACCACAGGCATTGATCCTATGCCCCACCCGTGAACTAGCGGTTCAGGTGGATGGTGAAATTGGAAAGTTGGCCAAACATAAAAAAGGAATCTACAGCACCGCTATTTATGGAGGGGAATCCATCGACCGACAAATCAGAACATTGAAAAAAGGTGTTCAGATTGTGGTAGGTACTCCAGGAAGGATCATGGACCACATGAGCCGTGGTACCCTTAAATTGAATAACGTTAGAACCATCGTTTTGGATGAGGCTGACGAAATGCTGGATATGGGATTTAGGGAAGATATCGAAAAGATATTGAAAACCATGCCTGAAGAAAGACAAACTGTCTTCTTTTCAGCCACTATGGCCAAGCCAATCTTGGACCTGACCAGAAAATACCAGACCAACCCTGAAATCGTTAAAGTTCTTCGAAAAGAACTTACCGTAGAAAATATCAGCCAGGTTTATTATGAAGTAAAGCCAAGCTTAAAAATGGAATTGATCACCAGATTGATCAATGTCCACCAATTTAACCTTGGGGTAGTTTTCTGTAATACTAAAAGAACCACCGATGAAGTTACAGAAGGCCTGATTGCCAGGGGAATTATGGCCGAAGCTCTACATGGTGACTTATCCCAAGCACAGAGAGACAAGGTAATGAACAAGTTCCGAAAAGGTCATTGCTCGGTTTTAGTGGCTACTGATGTGGCTGCCAGAGGTATTGATGTGGATGACGTAGAGGTAGTTTTCAATTATGACCTTCCCTTGGACGAAGAATATTACGTTCACAGAATCGGTAGAACAGGGAGAGCAGGGAAATCTGGTATGGCCATTTCCTTTATCACTGGAAGAAAGGATATTTTCAAGCTGAAAGATCTGGAAAGATTCATCAAAGTAAGTTTGACCAAAATGGATCCTCCGTCTGTCTCAGAATTACTAGACCAGAAAAAAGATCAGTTGGTCAAAGACGTATCTACTCAGCTCTCCAGGGATGAGGACAATCAGATTTTTGAAGCTGCATTAGGCCAACTGTTGGCAGAAGGGTTGAGTATGGACCAAATTGCTCTAGGTTTGGTAAAACTTCAAATGGGCAATTCCCTGAAAGAATTGTCAGAAATAAACTTCACCCTGGACTTTAGCCGGGGTGGTGCTGACAGAAAAGGTAAAGAAAAAGGTAGAAGAGGTAAAGACCGCTTTGAACGAGGGGAACGAAAAGGTGGCCGAAGAGACAGAGGAAAAAAAGATGCCAACATGGCAAGATTATTCCTCAACCTTGGCAAAAAAGACCGAATCAGACCCAATGATATTGTTGGTGCAATTGCCGGAGAAACCGGGGTACCTGGCCGCCAAATTGGTGGAATTGATATATATGATAATTTCTCCTTCGTGGATGTCCCATCAAAGGATGCTTCCCATGTTATTAGTGTTATGAAAACAAACACCATCAAGGGCAAGCCCGTAAATGTAGAACTTTCAAAAGGTTAAATTTATATAAAGGTTAAGTAAAGGTGGAAAAGCGCAAAATGTTATGTTTTGCGCTTTTTTTTTTAGGCTATACTTTCCATAAAACATAATTTTTAGTTGATCGGTATTTACAATTCTTACCCCTTGTACTTGGGAGTTGAAAACCCATTATGAAAGCTCATATCATATTGGCTACTTCTGAGTATTCTTATTAACTTTGGCCAGGCTTTATTTCAGTATATGCAGCTATTCTTTCATAAAGAAACATCTCAAAATCCCATAAAACTATCCCCAGAAGAATCCAGACACCTTGTTAAGGTACTGAGAAAAAATGAAGGGGAACATATCCATCTTACAGATGGAAAGGGGGAATTATTTACCTGCAAAATTTCAAAATTAGATCCAAAAAAGACCGAATTGGAGGTTTTGGAAAGGGAAAAAACCCCGGAAGATAGTTACCATATCCATTTGGCCATTGCCCCAACCAAAAATGCTGAGAGGATGGAATGGATGTTGGAAAAAATTACTGAAATAGGTTTCCATGAACTGACATTTTTGAAGACGTTCCATTCGGAACGGAGTTTTTTAAAAAAAGAAAGACTGGAAAAAAAGTTAATAGCTTCTTGCAAGCAAAGCTTAAAAACTTTTTTACCCGTAATTCATTCTACCCATAGATTAGAGGATTTATTGGAGGAATCAAAGTTCGATGGCTACCAAAAGTTTATTGCTTATGTAGATGAGGACCATCAAAACCACTTGTATGACCTTGCTCAAGAGAAAAAAAATTATTTAATCCTTATAGGACCTGAAGGGGATTTTTCTCCCCAAGAAATCCAAAAAGCCATGGATAATGGCTTTGAAGCCTGTTCATTAGGGAAAAGCAGACTACGCACCGAAACAGCCGGACTGGTAGCGGTCCATACTTTAAATTTGAAAAACTCCCATTAAAGAGGTAAGGAATTAATAAGAGTTTTGATTTTTCCTGGCTCATGGGTCAACCACCTTTGCAGTACTAAGTATCTGGAGTTTAATAACTCTAGTAAAGTTAGTCCTGCCTCCATCAATAAAGTTTGATCAGGTACATCATATCAGTAAGCCAATAGTTCTAAAAAATTTGATTTAATATAAAAATATTAGAAACCCCTAGTTTAGAGGTCTGATGGAGGGATTTTTAGTCATCCTACATATCCTATAGGAATCCTTTACAGGATACAATTCCTCCAAAATCCAAATAGGCCGAAATCACCTCAAATTATTTTGATAGAAAGCAATAGCTTTATCAAGGTCCTCTTCAGTGTCAATGGCTACTGCCTGGTGGCTCGTCTCAACCATTTTTATTTTAATTCCATTTTCTAATAGCCTAAGCTGCTCCAGCATTTCTGCTTTTTCCAGCATGGTTTTCTCCCAATTTGTATATTCCATTAGAGTTTGTTTGCGGTAAGCATATACTCCAATATGGCGGAAAAAATTAATAGATTGCTTTTGTTCCCTGATATATGGAATTGGAGATCGGCTAAAATAAAGTGAAAAATTATTTTGGTCTACTACCACTTTTACCGCGTTGGGATCCAGCAACTGAGTTTCATCGGTTATTTTTCTCATCATGGAAGCCACTTGAACCTTAGGATCTTCAAAAGCCCCTACCAATTCTGCCAAAGAGCTTTTATCCTGAAAAGGTTCATCTCCCTGCACATTGACTACCACATCAGCTTCGATACCGGAAATGGCCTCTGCAATTCGATCAGAACCACTTTCATGTTCCTTTTGACTCCTAAATACTTTTCCTCCTTCTTTCTCAATTTGTTGGGCAATGATATCATGATCGGTAACAACAATAACCTGGTCAAATACTTCTGTAGCCAAGGTACTCAAATAGGTCCTCGCTATTACAGATTTCCCACAAAGATCGGCGGTTAACTTACCAGGAAAACGGGTGGCCCCAAACCTGGCTGGAATCAGTGCAACAATTTTCATTTGGCAATGTTAACTAAAAAACTAAAGAATTTGGAGCCTCGCCCCTATTTTTATTCCAAAGCCTTAGGAATTTGAACCATTTTGGATTAGGTACCGATTTTCCCAACGTATACCCCAAAATTAACGTTTCAATAACACAAGGGAATTTGAAAGGGATATTAATTAACATGAAAATGAAACCAACAGGTACATTATTTATAATTAATTCAAATTAAAATAACCAAATTTTATTCTCTGGATTTTTACTTATACCAATTCTAAATTCTGATTTATGTGGTAAGACACTTAACTAAAGTCTTAAAGTTTGGTTAAGTTTGTTATAAATCATTAAACACTTATGGCTATGAAAACAAAAGAAAAAGAAATAGTAACCCTTCAGCGTTCTTTGCTGCAGGATACTGAAAAAATGTTGAACAAGCAGATTGAGATGGAAGGAAAGTCATCTGCTTCTTATTTGTCTATGGCTTCCTGGTGTGATATGATGGGCTATGACAATGCTGCCAAACTGCTATATGAACATGCAGAGGAGGAAAGGAATCATATGCTTAAATTATTCCATTATATCAATGATGCTGGTGGCCTTGCCATCCAACCTGAAATAACCGATATCAAGCATCATTTTGATTCATTAAAAGAAGTTTTCCAATTGGTTTTGGAACATGAAATACAAGTAACCAAATCCATTAATATCATTGTAGACCATTGTTTTGGCGTAAAAGATTTTGCTACTTTTAGCTTTATGCAATGGTATGTAACCGAGCAAAGAGAGGAAGAAACTTTAGCGAGGAGAGCTTTAGAACTCTTTGATATCATCGGTGAAGAAGGGGTTGGTCTATGGACTATAGACAAGGAGCTTGGAAAACTTCACGATACCACGACTGAAGCCGAGTAAATAATGAAAATTTTCCCACTAAAAAAAGCGACTTTGTAAACGAAGTCGCTTTTTTTAGGTTTATATACCGGCAAATAATCCTGCGATTTCAAAAATCCGGAAAGGCTCAATAAAATAGATTCCTTTCATAATATTTACCAATAGGCAATAAAGCGGTTAACCAAATTCCGGTTTAAAGAATTCTCCAAAAAAACAATGTTCAATAGGTTTTTATTATTATGAAGATAAATGCCAATAGTCCTGAAGATAAGATTAAACAGATTCCAGAAGACCGAAAAGGGGCTTTTATACAGTTAAGGAATACCATTCTAGATAAATTCCAGAAGGGTATGAAGAACCATGAATTATGGCAGGATAGGGTATGTTATGTAGTGCCCCTTAAAATTTATCCCAGCGGTTATCATTGTGATCCTACATTACCTCTCCCTTTTATCAATATTGCCTCCCAAAAAAACTTCATTGCCTTTTACCATAGTGGACTTTATTCACAACCAGAACTTTATGCATGGTTTGTTTGGGAATTCCCTAAATACAGTTCAAAAAAACCGGATATGGGAAAAAGCTGCGTTAGATTCAAAAAAACTTCTGATATACCATTTCGGTTGATTGGGAAATTGGTGCAAAAAATGTCAGTATCAGATTGGATACAACTTTATGAAGAAAAAGTGAAACCCAAATAATATTGAATTTTCAACAAAAAAATGTTTCCATTTAAAATGCAATAGTCATTTCCCAATTTTTTCAACCACCTAAATACGTTTATTTGGTTAATTGTTTAACCGAAGACCTGTTTGATTAAAATCCCAATTCAGAAAAAATAGGATTCAAAATCTTCGGTATTAAGCATAGGGGATTTTAAATTTGGAAACCAGTTAAGTTCACCTAAGCCAGATTGTTGCTACCTATTCACTTCCCTTTTTTGGAGCAATAAATTTTCAACCACAGAAATATTTATAGAGAACTATACCAGGGAGTTAGCATTGAGGGTGAAAGGGAACAACTACCTCTCAACTTCTTTAAGTTTGAGAAAATTCCCCTCCCAATAACGGTACTGATTTTATTTCAGATCTTTTTTCGAATTTGGGTAACCTAGGATTCAAGTCTTGATTATTCCTGGTTAGACAAGAGAAATACCAACGGCTATAAATGGATAGGATAAAAGTTGGTTAATAAAATATGCAGAGGAGATTGGATATAACGGTTTGATTTGTGCCACCCTTTTCGGCCAAACTGTGCCAGTCCTTTCGGTTTAAACCGTGCCAATTCCAGGGCAGATTTCGGTTCGAACCGTGCCACTTTTGAAAGATCAAGTTTAACCTGCTATATCGCCTGTAAAAAAGAGCGATATGGCCAACATACTTGATCCTATGGATATAAAGCAGATTTTCAGTTTACACAGGGACGGGCTCAGCAACCGGAAAATAGGTGCCGTACTGGGGATTTCCCGCAACACGGTCAACCAGTACATCTCCTGGCTTGCAGCCTCGGACTACGAAGTTGATGAGGTTCTGTCCCTTACCAGCGTTAAATTAAGGGAGCTGTTCCCTTCCCGCACAACCATAAAGAATGACAGGTTTGATGCCCTGATGCGTTATTTTGACCAAGGGAAAGCCGCCAGAAACCACCCGGGATTTACTTTTCTGCACCATTACGAGGAGTACAGGCAGCTTGTGGATTCTCCTTACAGCTATACGCAGTTCATGGAGCATTACCATAGAAAATATCCCAGGGAAGAGGGATCCATGAAGCTTGAACACCTTCCAGGCCATGAGGTGTTCATCGATTTTGCGGGCACAAAGATAGAAGTCGTGGACCGTGATACCGGGGAAGTCAAAAAGGCGGAAGTCTTTGTGTCAGTGCTTCCCTTCAGCCTGTTCACCTATGTAGAGGCATGTTGGAGCCAGAAACGTGAGGACCTTGTCCATTGCATGAACAACATGATGTGGTTTTTTGGGGGTGTCCCCAGGGCCGTGGTATCGGACAACCTAAAATCGGCGGTCAGCAGGGCCAGTAAATATGAACCGGAGATCAACCGTTCCCTTAAGGATTTTGCAAGGCACTATGATTGTGTCATCAATCCCACCAGGGCATACAGCCCCCAGGACAAAGCACTGGTCGAGAATGCGGTACAGCTGAGTTACCAGCGCATATACTATCCCCTTCGGGAGATGACCTTTTTTTCGATCCATGATCTGAACCGGGAGATAAGAAGGCTGTTGGAAAACTACAACAACATGCTTTTCCAGAGAAAGGAGGCCAGTAGAAGGGAGCTTTTCCAGTCCATGGAAAGGGAATGCCTGAAACCGCTTCCCACAGGCATATACCAGCTCAAGGACTATACCAGGGCAAAGGTCCAGAAGATAGGGTACGTCTACTTCTCCCCGGACAAAAGCTATTACAGTGTCCCGTATAGGTATATCGGAAAGTCCACCCAGATCCATTATACCAGGGACACCGTGGAAGTCTACCATTACCATGAAAGGATCGCCCTGCACAAAAGGAACGGGGCAAAGGGTTGCTACAACACCAACAGGGAACACCTCAGCAGTACACACAAAAAATACCTCGACTGGAGCCCGGACTACTTCAAGAAGCAGGCAGCTCCCTTGGGCTCCAATGTGGCCACATGTATCAGTGAACTTTTTATCGAATCAGATTACCCGGAAACGGCCTACAAAAGGGCACAGGGTATCATAAAGCTTGCAAAGCTTTATGGCAGGGAAAGACTGGACTCCGCATGTGGCAGGGCCATATATGCCAAGGCAATATCCTACCGCAGGATCAGGAACATACTTGAAAACAACCTGGACAAGGTCACCCCGGAAGAGCTGGACAAAAAAGAATCCCATATTCCCGACCACGAAAACATCAGGGGTGCATCCACTTACCAATAAACAAAACAATTATGAACAGTAACCAGACAGTAGAAAAACTCAGGCAGATGAGGCTCAGTGCCATGGCAGAGCTCCATCATCAACACATTGGCAGCAACAGGTTCGCCGACTTTACCGCCGATGAATACATCGCCCTACTGGCAGACCACGAATGGGAAGACCGGCAGAACAAGAAAATGGCCCGGTTGATCAAAAAGGCCGCTTTCAAACAGAAAGCATCCGTTGCCGACATCGATTACAGCCATAGCAGGAACCTTGACAAGAATATGTTCACCAGGCTTGCAGGGCTTGGCTTCGTGGACAAAAAAGAAAACATTATCATTACCGGACCTTCGGGGGTAGGGAAAAGCTATCTGGTACAGGCCCTGGGAAACCAGGCATGCCTGATGGGGTACAGGACAGTATACAGCAGCACCTCAAGGCTGCTGTCAAAACTCAAGCTCTCCAAAGCCGACGGAACCTACCTCAGGGAACTGAGGAAACTCCAGAACACCGACCTGCTCATACTCGACGACTTTGGGCTGCAGGCTTTTGATGCAACGGCAAGGGAAATAGTATTGGACATCATTGATGACAGGTTTACCGAAAAATCAACCCTTGTATCCTCCCAATTGCCAGTATCCACCTGGTACGATATCATTGGGGAAGGAACCATCGCAGATGCCATACTGGACAGACTGGTAAACTCTTCCCATAGAATAGACCTCAAAGGGGAATCTTTGAGAAAGGGAATCTTGAAAAATGAATAAAAATTAACCTACTTTAAATGATCTTTCTTAGTGGCACGGTTTGACCGAAATCACTGGCATGGTCAGACCGAAATAACCAGAGATTTCCTCTGCATATCCTTTAGGTTAAATTTAATATCTTTCCCTTAGTAATACTTAATATCACATTCAGGATTAGCTGTTCTGAAATTGTTAATTTGTCTATTGTTGACCCGGGTATTGAAGCAAACCAATTGTTCTAGATTAATTAAATCATGGATAGGGTTCAAGCTTCTCACATCCGTACTGGCAATATCAAGTACACGGAGATCATATAGGCTTTCTAAGCCCTTCAGTCTTTTCACCCCTGTCCCGGAAAGGATCAACGTTTTGAGCCTGGCAAGAGATTCCAGCTCCCTTAAATCTTCCACTCCTGTATTGGATAGGTTCAACTTTTCCAAATACTGCAGACTTGCCAAAGGTTCAAGGTCCTCAACCGGAGCTTGATTTATCGTCAATTCTTTCAAATACTCCAACTGGGTAACAGCGGAAATATCTGACAAAGGAACATCCCTAATTTCAAGTTTTTGGAGATTGATGAAATATCCCAAAGGTTGTAGATTATAAATCCCCGAATTTGAAATATTCAAATTCCTGGTTGAAGTCAACTTATGGAGTTCATCAGTTCCCGGATCTTCAGATAATTCAAATTCCTTTCTGAAAACATCTTTCCATACGCTCTCAAGGTTTTCCCACCAAAATTGGAGTTCCTCGGTCCGGAATATCACATTCGCTTTGGGAACTATCTGTAAAATTTCCTGAACTTCCCATTTAGGCACCTCTGTCCCATCAACATCCAAATATTCCAATTTTTCCAATGATCTTAACGGAGTAATGCTGGCTATTTGAGATTGATTAAGAGAAATATAAACCATTGTTTTAAGGTTTTTCAATGGTTCGACATTGGTAACGGCAGAGTGGTTACCAGATAGTTTTTCCAGGGTTTTAAGCCCCGCCAATGGAGAAAGATCATGGATTTTAGTACTATCAATATTGAGGGCTTTAAGTTTCTTAAATTTCAAAATAGGCCTCAAGCTGATAACCTCACTATTGGAAATATCTAATGAGTCCATACTTACGATGGCAGATATCTCTTCCACTGTAGGCATATTACTGCTACCCAAATTCCCAATTTTTTGCAAAACAACTACCCATCCATCTGGAAGAGTATTCCACCAGGTCTGCAAGTTTTCAACATTATGAATTAACAAGACCTGATTATTTTTCCTGGCAAAATCATCAGCCTGATCTTCTGTAATATTGGTCCTGTCTGCATATAACTTTTTCAGAGATTCCAAACCATTCAAAGGCTCTAAACTGTTAACTTCGGTTTGGTTAATATTTACCACTTGGAGTTTTTTTAATTCCTTCAATGGGGATAAATCCAGAATATTTGTTTGTTCTAAATTTACTTCCTCCAGGTTAGTTAGTTCGCCCAAATAATTAAAATTTATCAGGTAATTCCTTTTTATATTGAGTTTTTTCAGATTTTTAAGCCTTTGAATACTTTCCAGGTTATTGAACCCACTTTTTTCCAGGGATAATACTTCCAAGGACTCAAAATCATTCATAGAAGCAAAACTCATCAAGGGAGTATTGTTTGCTTTTAAGTTTTTTAGTTTATCTAAGTTTTTGAGTTCATCAATATTGGAGATTTGGGTATTGGAAATATCCAGATAAACCAATTCCTCTGAATACTTGATAAACTGAATATCCTCGGTTGGGGTATTAGAAACATCCAAATATGCTAAATAAGTTACATTACTAATCGGCTTTAGTTCTTGAATGAGCGTTCCACTGATATTAATGTATTTTAAATCCCTAAGGGCTTCTATTGGGTAAAGATCCTGAATATAATCGTTTCCAGAAAGGTCAAGGCTATCCATAGCACTGATTTTATATATCTGATCCAGACTAACGGTATCCTCAACGATCTCAAATTTCTCCCTAAAATAACTTTCCCAACCTAAAGAAAGGCTATTCCACCATTCCTGAAGCTCCTTATCCCTACTAAGTTTTGTAGTGTAAATACTGGCAATTTTTAGTTCATTTGATTGCCTGTTCAGGTTTACTTCTACAAATCGGGGTTTGGTATTTTCAATTTTTTCGTTGTCCAATCCGGTTGCTGTAAGGGTCCTATCCATGGAGACAATGAACGAAAGCTCCTCATTATCCCTTAAAAAAGGTTCAACCTTCCTGACTTTAAATTTAAAACTGGCATCTTTAAAGAAGAACTCAACATCTTTTAGATAAGCAGTAATATCTTTATTAGTAATAACTTTTCTATCCATTACCAGATCGTCTTCGACCTGGACTTCTCCATCCCTGAATATCTTTTTATAGCTTTCTGTAATAATGACATCCTTATCCCGGGCAGGAGTTTCCTCACTACCTACGGTATTAAGAAAATACTCCAAAAACTGGATTTGGTCTTCCACTTTCTGGGAAAAATCTTTGATTTCTTGTTTAGTATAGTCTCCCATTTCCTGGGCCTTACCCAGAGAGCTAACCAACAAGGCCAAAATTAAGCATATATAAAACTTACTTTTGATCATATATGTAGTTTAGGATAACTTCTTTATCTTCTTCGTTTTTAATCTTCACTAAATTTGAAACCAACCAACCCGTATTAAATCCCGGCCTGTTAAATTGGGCCACTTCAAAATACCATTTATCAATTTGAAAGAAATGGAATTTTACGCCTCTGACGGTTACAAAATTGATATTGCCTTTTTTTATTTCATAAAGAAAAAGGGAAAGGTAATCAGGCTGAAATTCATCAGGTGTATATGATTCCGGCTTTTTATTATCCTGCAATGCCTTCCTTAGGTTCATAAATCCTAGTTCATGACTTAAAGGATGCAAAAAAGGCTTATCTTTTCCTTTTTCTTTGTCAAAAAACTGTTTAAATGCCTCGAAATTCACTTTATGAATAACCCATTCATATCCTAAGCCTTCTGGTTGAAGTTTTAAGTAAAGGGTAATATTTTCTTTATTTCCTTTGTAGTTGAAAACCGTGGAAACCTCAGCAAACCACTGGTCACCATGAAACTGCAAGTATTGAGGGTAATTTATTGAATTAACCTGATTAATAAATTCCCTTTTTAAGCTGGAAGGAATTTCAGAGGTTTCATTATCAAAAAGTATATTAATGTATTTTTGTCTAAGGTCCCTATCACGGTAATTTTTATCCCCAGGATGATACCGGGTCAGGCCATCTTCACTTTCTTCGGCATTAAATCGTCTAAAGAATTGGTTAAGTTGTTTGGTAGAAGCAGCAAATCTGCCATCATCCTTAGGTTGCCCGGGGCTGTATAAACCTTGCCCCGGAGCAAACTGTAAGGATAAAATGAATGCAAAAACAAATAATGTTATTCTCTTCATGCGGAAGTTTCAGTCACTCTGATATCACCCAGCATCACGTCCCAAAATTCGATGGTTCTTCCTGCCACCTGGGTTTGCTTTTTCTCTACATAGATGGTGATATCCTTCTTGGTAGTATCTTTATAATTAAGGCCACTTTCAGCAGAAGTTCCTTCAAATCTCTGATAAATGGTTACCACACCTACGTAACGACCATCAGGCTGTCTTTCCAAATCGGAAATGTAATGGATGTCATACCAACTGATCCTTACCTGGTCGTAGTTTAGCGCCATCAATCTTTCGAAGTACCTTCTTACAGGATAATAGGCTATTTCTTCTCTGTTCAAAGAAGAAACCCCCATTTCAGCTCCTGGTGCAAAAAGTTCTTCAGCTCTATCCATCACACGGTTAGCTTCAGAAAACTGGGTTTCTTTGCTACCGATGATGCTGATATATTTACTCAAATCCTTTACTTTTTCAAGTGCCAAGGAATCAATGGCTTGTTTTCTTTGTGGACTGATGTTATCAGACTGAGCAACGGCAAGTAAAGACGTTGCAAAAAACATTAATATAAATGCTGGAATATATTTTTTCATAGTTGACAATCTTTTCAGATGGTTATTTTTTATCGACGACGAAGTTCAAGCTCAGTCACTTTCCCGCTTCCATTCAAGCGTACATCACTGATAAAATTAAGATTCTTCTTGGTGTCTTTTAGGTAATTCAAATACGCTTCAATGGTCGTAGGCTGGTCATAATCTTTGATGCCATTTTCTTCATGAATTACGATGAGCACAGGAGTATTTTGGTTGGCAAACATACTCAATGCCTCTTGGATGGATCTGTTAGCACTTTGTACATTAGAAGAATTGGCAATTACAGAAAAGTAATTTTCAAGTTTTCCTACGGCTACTTCTTCCTCAGAAGGCTCCATTTCTTTTTCAGGTTCTGGAGCTGGCTCTTCTACAGGGGCTGGTTCTGGAGCGGCTTCCACCACTTTTTTCTTACTTTTACATGCTCCCATGGCCAACAAGCCAAACAAAGCCAAGGTCAACAACCTGCTTAGTGG
The DNA here is from genome assembly GCF_030409905.1 of Echinicola jeungdonensis. Classification (NCBI taxonomy): domain Bacteria; kingdom Pseudomonadati; phylum Bacteroidota; class Cytophagia; order Cytophagales; family Cyclobacteriaceae; genus Echinicola; species Echinicola jeungdonensis. The sequence goes on along the minus strand of NZ_JAUFQT010000002.1, from coordinate 375,225 downwards.
AGATTTTACACTTCTTTTTTTCATCTTCAAATAGTCTATTTTATTATGAGTTGGTTATTTAAGTTCATTTTTATGGGCTCTCGATCAAAAAGCATTCCACTATTCAAATATTTCTTTTAATTTGTTTTCCAAGCTTGGCCCTCTAAGATCTTTTGCAATTATTTTTCCCTCGGGATCAATTAAATAGGTAGCTGGAATGGCATTAATTTTATATGTGGATGCTGCTTCTGAATTAAAATATTTCAGATCGGAAACCTGCGTCCAGGTGAGGTTATCTTCCTCAATTGCTTTTTCCCAAGCCTCTTTGGTCCTGTCTAAAGAAACCCCAAAAACTTCAAACCCTTGATCGTTATACTCTTCGTATAACCTGACCACATTAGGGTTCTCGGCCCTACAAGGTTTACACCAAGCTGCCCAGAAGTCAATCAATACATACTTTCCTCGAAAATCAGATAAATTAACCGTATCCCCTTCTGGGTTGGGCAGGGAAATTTCAGGTGCAGGTTGTCCCATTGAAAGGGCCCTCATTTCATCCAATTGCTGCTTCAGGTTGACGATCATTTTTGTTTCGGGGTACTTCTCATCCAAAGCCTGAACAACGCTATCGACAAATGAAAAATCATTCCGGGGATTCAACATGCCAATGGCTGCCAAAGAAGCAAAACTTCCCTCCATGCTATTTATGGTTTCCTTTACCCTTTCGGATTGTTTGGTTTCCAATTCCATTGCCTTTTGCTGAATAGATTTTACAGTCGATTCATCCTTTTTGGATAAGGCCTGGTAATATTCAGCATTTAAATCATTGATATCCTTTTGATAATTTTCCGCAAGTTCATCCACTTTCAGAACCTGTTTGGTGTCGAAAGAACCTTCCAGCTCCAAACTTCCTTCTTGATCAAAATCATATTTAACCTCCAAATCTTCATCATACAAGGCTAGTTTCACTTGCTTTTCACCGTATAAGTCCAATTCATAAAAAGTTGGACCATCAAGTTCTAAAGTATATTCAAAGGCACCATTGTTTTTTACTTCAATGGTATCTATGGGCTCCACCCGGTCTTCCAAATATTTGGAAAGTACCAGATGGCCTTTAGGAGTATTTTCCAATTTCCCGGAAATCATCACATTCCCATCAAATCCACTTTTCACTTCATTGGAACATGCCGCTATCACCATGACAAGGGCAGCCAATGTCAAATTTTTCATTTTATTCATATAATCAATTTTCCAGTAATTCGGTCAATAATTTATTGGCCACTTTAGGATCAGCCTTTCCTTTGGACTTTTTCATCACCTGCCCCATAAACATTCCCAAAAGTCCCTTTTTCCCGGATCGATATTCCTCTACTTTTGCCTGATTTTCTTCCAATACCCTTTCAATGATTGGCTTTAGGGAGTTTTCATCACTTTCCTGAATCAGGTTAAGTTTCTGAGCGATTTCTAACGGGGTCCGGCCGGAATTCTTGATCATTTCAGGGTAAATCTTCTGCGAAGCTACCGAAAAGTTCACTTTCCCTTCATCAATTAAGGCAATCAAACTGGCCAGTTGCTTTGGTTTAACAGGGAAATCAGAAATATGTAGTGTCAGCTCATTCAAATAAGATTTGACCGGCCCCATCATCCAGTTGGAAGCCGCCTTATAATTTTTTGTTTGATCACATAATTCCTCAAAATATAGGGCAATTTCCTTTGAATCCGTTAGCACCGTCGCATCATATTCCGGAAGGCCAAAAACATCCACAAATTTGTGATGCAATTCCCTAGGAAGAGAAGGCAAATTAGATTGTACCTTTTCCAGCCATTCTTCAGAAATCACCACTGGACTTAGATCAGGTTCGGGGAAATAACGGTAATCATTCAGGTCTTCTTTTGTCCGCATACTTGAAGTCAAACCAGTCGTGGCATCAAATGTTCTTGTTTCAGAGATAATTTCCTCATCATTTTCAATCATTTCCACTTGCCGCTCAAATTCGTGTTCTATTGCCCTGGAAACATTACGGAAGGAGTTCATATTTTTCACTTCCACTTTTTTACCCAAGGTCTTTTCCCCTTTTAGACGAATGGAAATATTAGCATCGCACCTCATGGAGCCTTCTTCCATGTTACCATCACATATCTCAAGGTACCTTACCAATTTCCTGATTTCTGTCAAAAACTGATAAGCCTCCTCAGAAGACCGGATATCCGGTTCGGATACCATTTCCAATAAAGGCACTCCGGCCCTGTTAAAGTCCACAAGGGTATCCACTTCCCCAGCTAGGTGCATGGATTTCCCGGCATCTTCCTCCATGTGGATTCTGGTCAATGCAACCGAACGCTTTTCTCCACTTTCGAGGGTCACGGGAACAAAACCACCTACACAGATAGGGTTTTTATCCTGAGTCAATTGGTAGCCTTTGGGAAGGTCGGGATAGAAATAATTTTTTCTGGCAAATACATTATGCCGGGTTATTTCACAATTGCAGGCAATGCCCAATTTTATGGCATACTCCACGGCCTTTTTGTTTACCTTGGGTAAAGTCCCTGGATGGCCAAGGGTGATGACGGATATGTTGGTATTGGGCAAATTTCCATATTCGGTGGAATCCGAGGCATACATTTTACTTGCCGTTAACAACTGCACGTGCACCTCCAGCCCAACGACCAATTCGTATTTATCCTTAATTTCCTGTGATGGCATTTTCCTTTTATTAAATACTTTTCAATTAAAATTAATTAGAACACCAAAAATGGCAGTTTTTAAACTAAAACCAAATGTAATTTACAGGGAAAGTCAATTAAAGGGATGAAAACATCTCCCGTGCTTTTTCCACAGCCTGGTCGAGCCCCTCCAATTTCTTTCCGCCCGCGGTTGCGAAAAAGGGTTGTCCTCCTCCGCCGCCTTGAATTTCTTTGGCCAGCTCTCTGACTGCATTTCCTGCATGAAGCCCCTTGTTTTTCACTATTTCCTCATCGATGATGATAGCAATTTGGGGCTTATCATTGATATCTGCACCTATGACCGCCAAAACATCCCCAACTTCATTTTTCAACTCAAATGCCAGTTTTTTCAAAGCATCTGCAGAAGGTAAACTTACCTTGGCAAATATTTTATTAATGCCATTAACCTGCTCTGCAGAACGGATCAGGTCTTCTTTCAATGCACCGGCTTGTTGTTGATGAAGATTTTCTACCTCCTTTTTAAGGTCATTCTTTTCCTGAACCAAAGCCTCTATTGATTTTTTAAGGTCTTTGGGACTCTTTAACATTTCCTGAAGGTCTTTCACCAAAGAAAGTTGGTCATTTACAAATTGTTCTGCTGCCTGGGCAGTATAAGCTTCTATCCGTCTTACACCAGAAGAAATCGAACCTTCGGAAATGATCTTAAACAAGCCAATTTTTCCCGTGGAAGGCACATGTGTTCCACCGCACAATTCTACGGAAAAATCTTTTCCAAAAGTGATCACCCGAACAAATTCTCCATATTTTTCACCAAACAAAGCTGTGGCACCCATTTCTTTGGCTTCTTCAATAGGCACATTCCTTCTTTCCCAAAGGGCAATATTTTCCCTGATTTTTGAATTCACGATTTGCTCCACCTGGGTCAATTCCTCATCAGTCATTTTTCCAAAATGGGCAAAATCAAAGCGCAATAATTTATCATTTACCAAAGACCCTTTTTGTTGAACGTGGTCCCCCAACACTTGTTTCAAAGCGGAATGAAGTAAGTGGGTAGCCGTATGGTTATTCATGATCAAGCTGCGTCTTTTACGGTCAACCTGGCAGGTAAATTCCTGTTTTGGATCCTGTGGAAGCTTGTCAACGAAATGTACAATCAGATCATTTTCCTTTTTGGTGTCCAACACTTTTATGGTCTCCTCTTCACCCACCAATAAACCGGTGTCTCCAACCTGTCCTCCACTTTCAGCATAAAATGGTGTTTGGTCAAGAACGATTTGGTATTTGGTCCCTTTTTTCTCTTTAATTTCCCGGTACCGGAGAATTTGGGTTGTAGTTTCCAAATTATCATAACCAACGAATTCCACTCCCCCATCTTCATGTACCAAAACCCAATCTCCTAATTCTTGTTCAGAAGCAGAACGGGATCTTGCTTTTTGTTTTTCCATCTCTATATCAAATCCAGCTTCATCAACTGAAATCCCTCCTTCCCTAGCAATGAGGGAGGTCAGGTCTAATGGAAAACCAAAGGTATCATAAAGTTCAAAAGCCACTTTTCCGGGAATTACCTTTTCACCCTTACTGGCCAAATCAGCCTTGATTTGATCCAATCTTTTAAGGCCGTTGTCCAAAGTCCTCAAGAAAGCGGTTTCCTCTTCCTTGATCACCTTAGCAATAAAATCTTCCTGAGAGGGAATTTCAGGGAAAATCTCCCCAAAATGCTCAGAAAGCAATGGCATTAATTCATATAAAAATGGTTCTTTAAAACCTAAAAAGGTATACCCATATCTTACGGCTCTTCTCAGGATCCTTCTAATTACATACCCGGCTTTATTATTGGAGGGCAGTTGACCATCCGCAATGGAAAAAGCAATAGCCCGGATATGATCTACAATGACACGGATAGCTATATCTATCTTTTCTTCATTGCCATATTTTTTTCCTGATTTCTTTTCTACCGCTTGAATAAAAGGCTGGAAAAGATCTGTATCGTAATTCGAAGTTTTATTTTGAATGGCCCTTACCAACCGCTCAAAGCCCATTCCTGTATCAACATGCTTGGCTGGTAATTCTTCCAATTTACCATTGGCCATCCTATTGAACTGAATAAAAACCAGGTTCCAAATCTCGATTACCTGAGGATGGTCGGCATTCACCAATTCCTTACCGGGAACCTTTTTTATTTCCTCTTCAGGCCTTAGGTCCATATGGATTTCCGAACAAGGTCCGCAAGGCCCGGTATCCCCCATTTCCCAAAAGTTGTCAGTTTTATCCCCAAAAAGAATTCTTTCTTTATCGATATGGGCGGTCCAAAGATCAAAGGCTTCCTGGTCTTTTTCTAGGTTATCGGATTCGTCCCCCTCAAAAACAGTTACATATAATCTCTCTTTGGGCAACTGATACACCTCAGTAAGCAACTCCCAAGACCAGGCAATTACCTCTTTTTTGAAATAATCCCCAAAGGACCAATTCCCCAACATTTCAAACATGGTATGGTGGTAGGTATCCACCCCCACTTCTTCCAGGTCATTATGTTTTCCGGATACCCTCAGGCATTTTTGGCTATTAGTGGCACGGGGATGTGCTGGGATTTCGTTGCCAAGAAAATAATCCTTGAACTGATTCATACCAGCGTTGGTAAACATCAGGGTCGGATCATTCTTGACCACTATAGGTGAAGATGGGACAAATTGGTGTTGCTTTGATTTAAAATACTCCAAATAAGTATTCCTGATTCGTTTAGCGTCCATGTATCGAGTTATACTGGTTAATATTCGGATAATAAATATGTAATGACTATATTGGGCAATTCTCGTCAATGACTAAGATCACCCCAATTTAGTCATAGGGCTTACAAAATTATAAGAATTACCCTTGAATTAATAATGAGTAGAATAAAATATTACTACGACCCAAAATCCTGCAAATACGAAAGATATACACGCAGCAAATGGGATGTTCTCGTTGGGGCATTGGGTTTTCTATCATTATCCCTAATTCTTGCAGTTGGAATTCTCTTGGTTTTCAGCTATTATTTTGATAGTCCTAAAGAGTTACTGCTAAAAAAAGAAAACCAAGAGCTTAAAATCTATTACGAAATGCTTGAGGAGGAGGTCGCAAATCTCAACGCCATGATGGATGATCTCCAAGAAAGGGATGATAACCTTTACCGGGTTATTTTCGAATCTGAACCCATCCCTACTTCAATTAGAAATGCTGGGTATGGAGGAAGCGATAGATACAGGGAGATCAAGGAAAAAGGATTAAAACAGGAAGATCTGATACTTTCTGTCACCAAAAAGGTGGACCAACTCAAAAAGCAGCTTTATATTCAGTCCGTTTCTTATGATGAATTGGCAGAAAAAGCCCTCAACAAAGAAAAATATTGGGCATCTATTCCTGCAATCCAACCTGTCCATAATGAAGACCTGAAAAGACTGGCCTCCGGATACGGCATTCGTATTCACCCCATCCTGAAAGTTAGAAAAATGCATACAGGAGTTGATTTTTCAGCTCCTAAAGGAACACCGATTTATGCCACGGGAGATGGTGTAGTCAAAGAGGTAAAGACGGTTTTTGGAGGGTTTGGGAAATCTATCATCATAGACCATGGCTTTGGTTTCACTACCCGTTATGCCCATATGAATGAATTTATGGTCAGAAGAGGACAAAAAATTAAGAGGGGTGACCAAATTGGTACTGTAGGTAATACTGGGTCTTCTACTGCTCCCCATGTTCATTATGAGGTTATCAAGGAAGGGAGAACGGTAAATCCGGTACATTATTTCTTCAAGGATCTTGAACCTGCAGAATTTGACTTGATTTTGGAATTGGCTTCCAAAGAAAACCAGTCCTTATCCTAATGGAAAGATTTCACCTTTAATTATTTAAATTTTTTCAGAATTAACCTAGGCTAGTACCAAAAATCATTATCTATCCATATGTTTTAAGAGGCTCTAAATTTGACCAAAACAGGTCAGATAAAATATCCAAAAGTAATAAAAATTAGGCTGATCGGTCCAATCTCAAGAAACCCTTCAAGGAAAAAAGTACATCATAGCAGAAGCCAATAAATATCCAGCTAAAAATGAAATAAAAAAGGGCTCGGACAATCTCAATTTCAAATAAGGCGGGGCATTTTGATTGCGGTATTTATGGCTGAATTTCTTTAAATACCTTTCTGGATAGAGTCCCAAAAAAACAAGCCCATAAATGGTGGTAAGCATCAATAATGTAACGACGGTCTCCATTTTTTGGCTCGTTTTAACCCCAGTACTAACAAAGTTAACCACCTAATAACTAACAACATAACTTCAATTTAATATATTGATTAATAGCGATTTAATGGTTGTTTTTTTGTTAACAAACACCCATGAAAAGTAAATCAACCTCATTTTTTTCTGATGGACCCCCTAACAATCAGGTCCGCATTTAAATCCATTGTTTGGTTGGGAAAGGCTATGCCTTTTTCAATTTTTTCCAATAATAGTGATGTTGCTTCTTTTCCCAACTCATAACCCGGTTGATGGACAGTCCAAAAGGAAGGTTTAACCACCTCTCCAAATTTCCAATTACTGAATCCAATCACTCCAACTTGATCAGGAATTGGACCTTTTGCTCCCTAAGGTATTCCAAATCTCCCAGGGCAATCAAGTCCATAACACAAAATACGGCATCGGGTGCCGGAGCAAGAGACATCAATTCCTTTGTCATAGCATAGCCTTCTGCTTCATTGAGCTGATGACCCACTTTTATTTAATCATCTGAAACCATTAATCCCTTATCATTTAAGGCCTGAACATAAACCCTGCAACGCTCATTGGAATGTTGTACAATCATTCTTCCCCTGATGTGGACTATCCTTTGGTAACCCATATCAATAGGAAAACTGACGGCCTTGTATGCTCCCAAATAATCATCTACAATTACTTTGGGTGTATCCAGGCCATCAAATATTTTTCCACTTGAACCACCGGGATCTCTGAGGATAGAAACTCCTCCAGATGGGTTGCCTCATCTGTTTCAATGTAAAGGGAAATAATTAATCCATCCACCTTGCTATTCAATAAAGCTTTGACAATTTTCTTTTCATCTCCAACTTTTTCCTTGGACTGGCAAACCATCACATTGTAGCCATGCTCATTGGCCTCCTTATTCACACCACAGATGATATGGAAAAAATTGATGGACGAGTTTAGGAATAATCAGTCCAATATTATAGGTCTTATTTTTCCTACAATTTACTGCCAAAAGATTAGCCACATACCGGTACTTTACGGCATAGTCTTTTTCCCGTTGGATGGTTTCTTTACTGATTTCAGGATGGGATTTTAGGGCTCTCGAAACTGTACTGACTGCCAACCCTTATTCATGGGCTATATTTTTAAAAGCTAAGGTTGTATTTCTGACATAGGTGACAAAATTTTAAAATGAAAATAAAAATACTTTCTAAATCTAGGACAGCTTTCAATTGACAAAAGAAAAACCCGACCGATTATTTAGATAAATTATAAATTATCTTTCCGAAAACGATTGTGCAATCCTTTTCGGAAAGATACCTTTTGGAAAGCCAAATTATTTTCGGGTTATTTACTTTACAAGATTGGAAAGAATTCAAACCTATAAAACCCAAACTGGTGGCCAATGTGTCACCTTTTTTTATTTTACTCTTATTAAATGGTTTGGTTCCAGCACCAATTCAATAATTGTAAAAGAAAAAGTTATTATTGGTCTTTCTTTATGATCGAAAAATTTGAAGCCCGTTCCTATCGCTAAAACTAACTTATTCCAAGTTAAACTGTTTTATTTTATTTAAAACTATCAAAACGCCTGTGTCTTTGCTTAAACTTATATTTATACTTGGCCAAGGTAAATTTGGGAATGGCTCGAAAAGAAAGGACAATGACAATGGCCACTAAAACCCCTGCCGCCAAAAACACTTCCTCAAAAGTAAAGCCTGCATCTAGGATTAATCCAAAAGCTGCCGGACCAATGGCCGAGCTCAACACCATGATGGAGGTAAACAAACTCCTAACCGATCCTATGGAAGTTGAACCAAAAAACTCCACTTGCAATGCAGATTTTAAGGCTCCTCCAAAACCAGAAGAAGCCCCCATAAGGATCATGTAAGGAAATATTACCCAGGAATCACCAAAGCTTCCGATAAAGACAATGGCAACCAAAAAAGGAATTAAGTAGTACGGGAAAAATTTTCTTGCACTGTATTTATCAATTAAAGGCCCAGAAAACAATATAAAAACCGAGCCTGCTACAGCATAAAAGGTCAATCCTAATGCCATATCTTCCATGGGCCAGCTCTTAAATTCTGCTATCGAGAATTGGTAAAAAAACAATCCTGTTACGGTAAAGGAAAGAATAAACATATTAGGCGCCAGAAGCCAAAAACTCTTGGTTTTAATAATTTCCTTTTGGGATAAAGCCTTACCTTTATTCACATTAATAATTTCCTTTTCCTTGCC